>CAZSNV010000378.1:0-4437 GCA_964608035.1 uncultured Gemmatimonadaceae bacterium
GTTCGTGGTGCCGTACACACGACGATCTCGCGCGGTGATGTCGTGTACGAGGAAGGCCGCGTCGTCGGCAGTCCGGGCCGGGGTCGCCACGCGCGACCGTCCACCCGTGTGCCAGCGGTGCCGGCCGCAGGAGTGAAGGAGACCGCACCATGACACGCTTCGGGCTGTTGCTACCCCACTTCGGTGAGGAGGCCGATCAGGATCTTTTGATCGAGGGCGCCCGCCTCGCGGACCGGCTCGGGTTCGATTCGCTGTGGGTACGCGACCACCTAGTTTTCCATCCTCACGGCATGGAGGGCACGGACCGAACGTTTGTCGAGCCATTCGTGACGCTCACCTACATAGCCGGCGTCACGGAGCGTATCGGGCTAGGGGCCGCGACCATCATCCCGTTTAGACATCCGATCCAAATGGCCTACAGCGTCGCGTCCATGTCCTGGATCACCCGCCGAAAATTCGACCTCGGCATCGGTGCCGGCAATTTCCAGCACGAGTTCGACGTGATCGGCCAGGGCGACCTGAAGCGGCCGGAGCTGATGCGGGAGCACACGCTCATGGCGCGCCGTCTCTGGACCGGAGAGTCAGTCGAATGGCACAGCGAACTCTATGACTTCGAGGATGTCGACCTCAAGCCGCAGCCGCTCCACCCGGTCCCAGTGTGGTGGGGTGGCGCGACGCCGGCTGCCGCGCGACTAGCCGTCGACTTCTGCGACGGGTGGCTACCAGGTCGGATCCCGTTCGAGACGTACGAAACGCGTATGGCGAAGATCCGGGAGATGGCGGCGGAGCAGGGCAAGCCGATGATCATGGCTGGCGCGGTGCCGGTCACGAGCATTGACACCACGACTGAGGCCGCGATCGAGCGGCTCAACGTGCCTGGCCTCATCAAGAACGCCAACGCCCAGAAGTTCTGGATCAAGCCGGAATCTGGCGAGTTCACGCGGATCGAGGAGATCGACGGCTCAATCCTTGCCGGAACGGCGGACGATGTCGTGCGCGGTATTCAGCGCTATCAGGAAATCGGCTGCGACCTGCTGATTATCGACTTCCGGATGCGCTTCAGCGACTGGCTTGACCAGATCGAAACGTTTGCCGCGGACGTGCTTCCTCGCGTAACGGACGCCGCCCCGACAGCCTCCGCGCAATCAGACGGGACCGCTGCCGACAATTTCTTGCGGGCTTAAGAGGCGGGGCCCGCATCCCCACATCGCAACCGTTCCGGCTAAATTTGTGCCGGCAGGGTCGCGCGCGTCCAAGACGACGGGGCTCAAGGACGGGCCGACCGGCACCCGATGCGGAGGGTTGTCCACCCGTCAGTACGATGTCAGCGTCACCCGACGACGCGAGCGATCGCGCTGGCTCCCCCTGCTCTCAAGGTACGATTCTCGGACATTCGGCCGACGCAAATCGGATTCTGGTTAGTCTCCGGGGATCGGGCGAGCAGCAAGGAGTCGTATGGCCACCGGCCCGCGGGTGTCACGCAGCGATCGCGAGGACGCTGTACGACCAATCATCGAGGCCGCCAGGCGACTGCACGGGACCGCGCAGGAATTCGTCCTGCAGGCGGTCCGCGAGGCGATCCTGACCGGCGTATTCGAACCTGGCGCACGACTGCGGCAGGAGGAACTCGCCGACCTGTTCGGCACCAGCCGGATCCCAGTCCGCGAGGCACTCCGTGCGCTTGAGTACGAGGGGATGGTCACGTCAGAGCCCCATCGCGGTTTTACAGTCACCGCGCTGAACATGGATGACGTCGAAGAGGTCTACGACCTGCGGGTGCTCCTCGAAGGAGAGGCTGTGCGCCTCGCAATACCGCTGCTCACGGACGAAGACATCAGTGAGCTCGACGGGCTGTTCGAGTCGATGGCTGAGTCCGACGATCCGGATGAGCAGTTGGCTGCGCGAGAGCGTTTTTACCTTCGGCTCTTCGCCGTCGCCGGGCGGCCGCGGCTGTTGAGTCTCATTGTGCGCCTGCGGCAAGAGGTTGCCCGGGCGCTCCGGTGGCCGACGATTCAGTATTCCCCGTCACACCATGAGAGGTTCTTCGACGCGGTCAAGCACGGAGACGCGGATGCAGCTGCGTCTCACCTCGCGTCCCACTACCGCCGTGTCGCTCTGCTCATCCGGCGCTACCTGCGAGAGGGCGACATGCGCAAGCGTGTCGTCACGCCGATCGACGGGCCCCGGCAACCGCGGTCAAACCGGACCGACCCTTCCCGCACGGACGTGCCGCTAGGCCGATAAGCGCGCCGTCTTCGGCAAGATTCTTAACCTAGCGCTTGCGGGCCGCGACCCTCCTCAGGCCCACGCCGCCCGCGCTACGACACGGCTTGCGGTCAGCCTATCTGCTCCCCCGGCGTGAGCGCGGCGAGAATGACCTCGAGTCCATGGGCGAACTCGCCGTCGAAGCTGAATGGCGACCCGAGCGCGTGGGTCGTGAGCTCAGCGAGATGGGGGTACTCGGTGCTGAACGCGTCGGGATCGTCGGCAGGCCCAGCGGGTAGCTCGGGGGGCTCGGACCTGCTCGACATGCTCATCTCCTGGACGACGTGCCCGTACACGTAACTGTCGAGCAGCGAGAAGGCGTGGGCCGCGTCGTCGACAGAGAACCCCGCCGAGCGGAGGCTGCCGAGGATGGCGTCGACGTATCGCAGCTGGTTGGGGCCCATAGACCGACGCGAGTCGAGTAGCCCAATCGCCCACGAGTGGCGGCCGAGCACGTTTCGAGCGGAGTTCGCGCGGCGCCGCATCGCATCCTGCCAATCGGCCCGCTCGACGGGCGTGTCGATGCGCGACACCACGAGCTCGACCATGCCGTCGAGGATGTCGTCCTTGCTCGAGACGTGCTTGTACAGGGCCATGGCCTCGACTCCTAGCTCTGCGCCGAGGCGGCGCATCGTCAGAGCACTCAACCCTTGTCGATCGGCCAGATCGACAGCGGCCGCGAGTATCCGCTCTTTCGACAGGGGTGCGCGTCGTTGGGCTCTAGTCACTGCTTGACAAGTTTACTATGTAATGGGAAGATTACTAAGTAATCCCCTCACTGAACGAAGGGGCAGACGTGACACGACAAGCCCCCATCAACAGCGCTTCGAAGGACCCGCAGATCCCGGTGCAAGCCAAGCTCGCGGCCGCCTGGACCAGCTTGATGTTCTTCTACATCTACGTCGACTACCTCCACCTCTACAAGCCTGGCGCCATCAACGACATCCTGGCCGGCGTCGTCTTCGAGTTCGACATCAGCCAAACCTTCGTAGTCATTGCGCTCATGATCGTGGGGATCCCGGCCCTCATGATCTGGCTCTCCATGACACTGCCCGCCCGTGCGAACCGCACGCTCAACCTCGTCGTGGCATCGCTCAGCATCCCCCTCGCGGTGTTCAACCTGGCCGGCGGGGAGTGGTTGTACTTCTACGGCCTCGGCGTCGTGGCCGAGGTGCTGCTCCTGGCCTTCATCCTGCGCTCCGCCTGGACCTGGCCCCGAACGCACTCCAACGCTGCAGATGTCCCGACGGCAACGCGGGCAGCGAGCGTGTCCGCCGGGTAACCCTCGCGGATCGGTGGACCGCGCCGGCTACGCGACGTAGTAGGCCAACGGGTCGTCCCACGCGTCTTGTCGTGCGGATGGGCCGTTGGCCCACACGGCCCTCCATGACCTTGTCGAGTTGTCGCAGAGCATGCTCGCGGCTTTCCCCGTCAACGAGTACCCCAACCTGGCCGCGTTCATCACCGAGCACGCAATGAAGCCCGGCTACGACTTCTCAGCTGAGGCCCCTCGGCAGCCGCGCGACGAAATGGGCGATCATGCGGCGCCCACGTCCGACACCGGAATAGCGCCAGGCCTGAGCTTCCGCCCGGGCGCCGTCACCGCGCTGCCGCTGGCCCTCGTGGTCGGCCTGTTCGGCGTCTCGTTCGGCGTGCTCTCTGTCTCGAGTGGGGGCATCGGCGCGGTGCAGGCGGTCGTCATGAGCGCGAGCACCTTCGCCGGATCCGCGCAGTTCGCGGCGGCATCGATCGTGGCGACCGGAGGCCAGCCGATCACGGCCATCGTGGCGGCGCTCCTGCTGAACGCGCGCTACGTGCCGATCGGAGTCAGCGTCGCCCGCTTCCTGCCGGGTGGGCGTCTGCGCCGCTTCGTCCTGGCGCAGCTGATCGTCGACGAATCGTGGGCACTCTCCGCCAGGGGCGACGGCGAGTTCGACAGCCACCGCCTCATCGGGGCCGGCATAGTCCTGTGGCTTGCATGGGTGGTGGGGACGATCATCGGCGTCATGGGGGGCGAGGCACTCGGCGATCCCGTCAGGCTGGGCCTGGACGCCGCCTTTCCGGCCCTGTTCCTCGGGCTGCTCGCCCCTCAGCTGCGGTCGCGCCGGGCCGTCGCGGCCGCCCTCATCGGCGCAGCCATCACCGTCGCGTTGACGCCGGTGACCCCTCCGG
>CAZSNV010000379.1:0-4428 GCA_964608035.1 uncultured Gemmatimonadaceae bacterium
CGCTGATCTCGACCATGCCGGGTGCGTTCACCTGCGCGCGGCCCACGAAGTAATTCGCCATCGGCTCCACCGTCATCTCGCCGTCGGCGTCGTCCAGCCGGAATAGCGCGTCCTCTCGCGCGGTGAGCGCCTCGAGCACGCCGATCGACCAGCCAGCCGGCTTCCCCGACACTTTCGCCGCGGCGAGGATAGTCGTCGCGTCAGGCATGTCGCTGATCGAGGTCGGTGGCGCAAGCGAGGGGGAGCGCCCGACACGCCGGCTGTAAAACAGCTGCCCCCCACTCGTACCCGCCGCCCCAAACGAGAAGATCTCGCTTCCTTCAATGAAGAAGGGCCGCTTCTCATCAAAGAAGGTCTCGTACACGCCGAGGTTCACCACGGCGGGATCCACCTCGACCTGCCCGAAATCCGGGTTGAATGCGGCGTTCAGCGTGAGATTGGAGCTCACGCGGTACAGCAGATCGAGACCCGCTTCAGTGCCTAACTCGGGCTTGTCCCGGTAAGGGTTCGCCCCCGGGTCGACGTACGACGCGCGCTGCACGGTGTAGGGCAGGGCCTCGATACGCTTGCCGGGGCGTATGTCTTCCACGCCGAGCAGGTGGCCATACTGCGGAACGCCACCGCGAATGGATTTGGGAATGAACGTGGATACGGCGTATTCACGGTTGCGACCGATGATACGCTCGAACTGAACGCCCCAGACCTGCTCTCGAGCGTTTGAAAAGCGGAGCTGACTGAACGGAATGCGATACTCGGCCGTCCAGCCCACCGAATCGACTGTAGTGGCGGCTTCCCAGACCGGATCCCAGGAGTAATCGTCGATGTCGATCGTCTTGATCTCGTCATGACGAACCCCGGCTGGATTCACGTCGAATCCGAACGCCGTGCGATGGTCGAGGTAGCTGTCGATCATCAGGCCGAACCAATCGGAGTCGCCGAAGTCCATGTCGCGTCGCCCGAGGCGACCCGTTATGCGGCCCGTGTCGTGCAGTCGCGCGCCGACGTACAGGAAGGTGTCGTCGTACAGCACGCGAACCTCGGTGCGCTGGCTCGCCGGTCTGCCCTCGTCAGGGTCGATCTGCGTGAACGAATCCGTCACAGGAGCGAGCGCCCATGCCGACTCGTTGAGCCGGCCATCCAGTTCGATTGGCGCGCTGGTCCGAGCCGCGCGCGAGATGGTTATCGGCCGATCGTGCTGGTTGCTCGCTGACCCGGCGCCTGTCTGTGAAGACGCCGTCGCGGGCAGGAGCAGGACGAACAGGGCATAACGCATCTGCACAAGAAAACTCCTCGGGTGGGGATCGCCGGAAGCGTCCGTGCAAAGTAGGGCGTGGATGGCCGGCGGGTTGGCCGGAGCGTGACCATCCGCGCTGTAAAAGGGTCAGCCCGATCAAATCGAAGGAAGTCGGAAGCGGATGAAAGCTCGCTTGCTGCTTACTTCCTACTGCATGCTGCAAGCTGCACGCAGTAAGCAGTAAGAAGCTCTTCCTGTCTTCTCGCGATTCAAGCCGCGGCTGCCGAAGAGGGCGCGGAGGTCGCCGGTCCTTCGGGCTCCGCCTCCTGTGCAGCGCGCGTTTCGGCCGTCACAATCGCGCCCACGCGAATGCCTGCGAGCGTCGCCGTGGACCGTGCCGCATCGCGCGCCAGGGCATTCGCGGACACCGTCAGGTCCTGAATGCGTCCCTGCTGCGCTCCGGCTACACCCGCCGCGTCTTTCAGCATCGTGGCCAGGGACTCCGCTTCGCGTGCCAGTTGCTGCAGGGGCAGCGCGATTGCGTCAGTCGCCGATCGAATGCTCGCGGCGTCTGCTTCCTCCGCGTTCGCAGCCGCACTCGCATCGCGGGCGGCATGATCAAGTGCCTCGAGTGTGGCGGCACTGGTTGCGGCGGATTCGCGCGCCAGGCGCGCGGCATCCACCGCGCGAAGGCTCGCCTGCCTGACGCGTTCGACACGTTCCAGCACGTCGGTGACCAGCTGATCGGTTCTGTCGGCGGCCTCGTTCGAACTCCGTGCCAGTCGGCGCACCTCGCCCGCCACCACAGCGAACCCGCTTCCGTGTTCGCCCGCACGCGCTGCTTCCATGGCTGCATTGAGCGCGAGGAGTTTCGATTGGCGCGCCATCTTCCGCACCAGAAGCACGAAGGAACGGATTTCGCCCGACGCATCGGCAAGCGCCGCAAGCTCTCCCGCATTGTCACTTACGTCCGCGGCCAATGTGTCGAGCGCGCCAAGACTTCCGCGGATGTTCGTGAGCCCCGCGTCGGACAGCTCCAACAGCCGATGCTCGTGCGTCTGGACGGCGCGTGCCTCTTCTACCAGTTGCGCGGCGTTCGCCGTCATTCGCGTCACTTCTTCGCGCGCCCGGCGCGACAACTCAGCCAGCGACTGTCCGGCGCGCGCGGCCGAACTGGCCGATTCGGCAGCCCGCTGTGCCACGCTCAGCGCGGCGGACCCCTGGAATGCGAGGTCATGCGCTCTCGCGCCGACCTCTTGTGAGGCGTCACGCGCGCCAACCACCAGGTCCCGCATCGATGCGAGCGCGGACCGCGTCGCGTCCGCCAGACGTTCCTCGTCGACATCGATGAGGAGACGGCGCGGTTCTCCGGTCAGGTCACCCTGTGCCACCCCGCGCAGCACGTCGGCGAGGTCGGCGCTTCGCTCGCCCACCATCGGGACGATGACGAGGCCCGTCATGACCGCGGCGATGATGATCGCGCCGCCGACCGCGATCAATGCCACCGACGCCATGTCGCGCGCATTGGCGCCGGCGATGAACGTTTGCTGGAACCAGAGACCGGCGAACAGCAGGATTGCCCCGGCAAATCCAAGTCTGGCGACGAACGTCTCGAGATACGGACGCTTCGCCGCCGGCTGCTCGCGCCTTGGCGCTTCGTGCTTTGGCGCTTCGTGCTTTGGCACTTTGCCTGTTGTGTCGATTTCGGGGCCGCTAGATTGGCTCACAACGACTCTCCGCAAGAACAGCCGGTACTGCGCACTGGCCGGCCGGACCTCCCGCCCCCACATGACCCGGTTTCCCGCCTCGTCGAACGCCCCGGCGCTCGACAGTTACGACCCGTCCACCGTCGAGGCGAAGTGGCAGGCTCGGTGGCTCGCCCAGGGCACCAACAACACCGATATCGCGGCGGGGCCCAACCCGTTCTACGCCTTGATGATGTTCCCCTATCCGTCGGCGGAGGGGCTGCATGTCGGCAACCTGTTCGCCTTCACTGGGAACGACATCTATGGACGATTCCAAAGGCTCCAGGGGCACACGGTCTTCGAGCCCATGGGGTTCGACGCTTTTGGCATCCACTCGGAGAACTACGCCCTCAAGGTGGGCGAGCATCCGATGCGCCTCATTCCCCGCAACGTCGCGAACTTCAGGCGGCAGCTGACGCGCGCGGGCTTGATGATCGATTGGCGGTATGCCGTCGATACGACCGACCCCGCCTACTACAAGTGGACCCAGTGGGTCTTTGTACAGCTCTTCCGGAAGGGACTCGCCTACCGGAAAGAAGCCGCTGTGAACTGGTGCCCGGCGGACAAGACGGTGCTCGCCAACGAGCAGGTCATCAATGGGGCGTGCGAGCGTTGCGGCAGCAAGGTCGAACAGCGGTTTCTGGCGCAGTGGTTCTTCCGGATCAGCGATTACGCGGAGCGGTTGCTTAACAACCTGGACAAGATCGACTGGTCTGAATCCACGAGGACGGCGCAGCGGAACTGGATTGGGCGCAGCGAAGGAGCGGAGATCCGATTCGAGGTCAAAGGTCAGAGCTCAGAGCTCAGAGCTTCGCATTCCCCTGACCTCGGAGCTCTGAGCTCTGACCTTGTCGTATTTACGACGCGACCAGATACAATCTTCGGTGCTACTTACATGGTGCTCGCGCCCGAGCATCCCCTCGTCGATCACATCACGTCGCCTGACAAGCAGGAATCGGTGCATTCGTATCGTGACGACACGGCGCGCCAGGACATCGTCGCCCGCAAGACCAACAAGGAGAAATCCGGCGTTTTCACGGGCGCCTACGCGGTGAATCCCGCCACGGGTGCCGACATGCCGATATGGATCGCCGACTACGTGCTGACGGACTACGGCACCGGTGCGATCATGGCCGTTCCGGGTCATGACGAACGCGACTTCGAGTTCGCGACGCTGTTCCACCTGCCCATCCTGCGCGTCATCGCGCCCGAGGGCGAGCCGGCAGACGCGCCCCTCACCGAACCGTTCGTCGATGACGAGGGCGCGCTTCTCGTGAACTCCGCGCAGTTCGACGGAACATCCGTCGCACACGCCAAGCGGATGGTCACGGAGTGGCTCGCGTCGCGCGGGGCGGCCAAAGCCGTCGTGAACTACCGGTTGCATGACTGGTGCATCTCCCGGCAGCGCTACTGGGGACCGCCGATCCCGATCATCTACTGCGATGACTG
>CAZSNV010000380.1:0-4424 GCA_964608035.1 uncultured Gemmatimonadaceae bacterium
GTGCGCTCAAGATGATCCACGACGAGTTCGAGATAGGTTCGGAGTCGGCGATTGCCTTCTCTATCGCGCGCGCGCCTCACCGCGGAGAGCACAGAGGGATCGTTCAGAGCCGCGAGTCCAGCCGCAGCACCATGTCGAACACGCGTGGACGATGCGCCAAGGAGTTTCTCCAGAATAGTCCTGCGGTAGTAGCGCGAGGGTGGATGGTCGACAGCGCCCAGCCACTGCGCCGTTTCGACGGCGATCTCCGTGTTGCTGGTCGGCGAACCGAGAAAAGTCTCGGCAGCAGTGACAGCCTCGTCGCCGTAGGTGTGCAACAACATCGACAGGGTTCGCGAGAACGCGGACTCCAGGCCGTCCTCGAACCACTCATGCTCGGCGAACGCGGTCGCTTCCGCGAATTTTGATTGGACGAGCCGCGAAATGCCAAGACTTGCGTCGGTCGAGCTTAAGAGCCCCGAAAGCGGCTTCATTGGCTGTGCCGTCGCGCCCAGGGCGCCGGTCACGCGGAACGTAGTCACGGCCGGCAAGTCAGCGAACGCAATGCGTTCGCATGTTCCCCATTCGGTGCGCGGGTTCCTGAACATCTCGAAAGCGTCGAGCGTATCGGCCGTCAATCGAAGCGTCGGAGTCTGAAAAACAAGCGAACCGAACGGATTATCGTATCGGCACGTCACGACCCCGACGGCATTGGCGTCAGTAGGGTGCTTCTTTAGCGCCATGTCGAAATATTCGGGATGTGCGAACGTCGTCGTCAGCGTCTCTGCTTCTAACAAGGGCACAACGCCGATGCGCTGCTGACCCTGCTCACTTGAGCTAACTGCGGTGGCGCGGCGCAGCCGCTTGTCGCCCGGCAGGGCAGTCGAGGCCTCAGTGACGATCAACGCACGTCGCCTTTCTGGGCGATCTCGCGCCCAAGCTCCGTCATCTCTTGAAGAACCGCTCCCAAATGATCCGCAGGCAGAACTCCGAAGTCGGGCGTCGTGTTGATGTCAAACTCCAACCGGCAAGCCGCCTCTTCTCCCAATGTTCGCGCTTCCGGGCCGCCCGCGCCGAGAGTCAACGTCATCCGCTGTGCGACCTGCACTGACCATCGCATGAGGCGGTTGATTCTGAGTCCTCTGATCTGGGTGGCCGACGGTCGCGGTCTGTTGATCTGATAGAAAAACTCCGAGGCTCCATCCAGATCAGGACGCATCGTCTGAAGGTACTTCTGGATGAGAACGTATCCCGCGAGACCGTTCTCGACGGGTTGCAGAAGAACCGCGCCGAAGGCAAGGCGCTTCAGTACGGGCGACATGGGCAACCAGGGAACGACCACTTTTAACAAGGAGGCGATGACGTCAGGAAAAGGTCCCAGCGTCGGGACATTCGAAAGCTCGTCTTCAGCTTTGATGACCGGAGTAGCGCTCCATTCGATACGACCCGGCTGGATCTGAAGGGCAATCCGCCGGCCCTCGAAGTCGCCGTGTGCTTGGTACTGTGCCGCCTTCGGGCGGGACACGACGGCCTCCGGCGGGAATCCAACGACGTCGTCCCACCAAGACAGGCGGTCCGCCGCGACGACGTCACCGGGGAAGGCGGTAACCCGCATGGACTCGACCTGCCACGCGTCGATCGGCGGCGTGCTGCCGTTGGTCGTCATAGCGTGTCGAGGCTCCGATATTTCATAGCCAAAGTATAGCCCCCGATACCCGAGTGATGACAGCGCGGCGAACTAGGCTCACGGGCAAGGACACTATCCCACGGCGGCCGGCTAGGCCAGAGGAACCGCGTACGCCGGCAGCCGCGTGATGTCCGGCGGCGTGCGCCATCGCCTTTTGGGCGAGCACGCCGAGGTGCGCGAGCGACCCATCAGCTCGCTGCCAACCTCAACGCGAGGCGTAGCGCCCGGACACCATCGCGGAACTTCATCGCCCAGCGCCGGACGTGTCGCGCCGAGCGACGGGAAATGTAGGTGCGGCGCCGGCGCCCATCCTCGGTGATGCGCAGGTAGAAGTACGGACCGCGGGGACGGCGGAGGCAGCCGCAGCGGACCCCGACCTGCCGGCCTTGCGCTGGCCGGTCGCTTTAGCGCGGCGCCACTGAAAGACGTCAATATCGGCCATGGCGGCCTGCTCGTCGGCAACCGTCACTTCGCCTGCCGGCGGCTCCGGTTCCGATCACGTCCCTCTCGCTTTCTGGCCCGGAACTGTTCCGTGCGAACAGCCTGCGAGCAGACCTTGCGGCAATATTCTTGGCGCTTCGTTCCGATAAACAAATTCCCACAGCGACGGCACAGACGAAGCCACCAGGCGCCTAGGCTCAAGGCGGATGCAACAGCAGCCCAGAAGGAGTCCGGCCATCGCACGTGGTATCGCACATCAATGCGATTCCCGGCGGAGGCACCAGGGGGCCCGTTGAGGGGCCGTCCCTTAAGGCCGGCCTCCGTCGCACCAGTTCCAACAGTCACCAGCTCATCGGGCCAGCGGTTCACCTCGATCATTTCGACGGAGGCCTTAAGGGTCCAGGCTCCTTGTTTACGAAACAGCAGTTCCAATCCCGTGCGAAGGTCCCGCTGAAAAGTTTGAATCTCGGTCTTTGAGGGCGACGCTGGAAATGACAACGGCCCCAGCAGTGGAAACTGAGGCGCTCGCCCGAGGGGCAGCGCGAATGCGATCAGCTCCCATCCGAGGCGTTGAGCGCGTCGATCCGATAACCGCGACAAATCTTCGGCCTGAAAGCGCAGAAGCCACCGAAGACGGTCAGGGATTGTATCGCCTATCCGCGTCTCGGCTTGCTTCAGCAGACCCAGCACGCCTGGATCGCCGATCTTTACGCCTGACCTATCACGCTGACGTCTCACCGAGGACCTCCTGCAACGGAAATTGCCTAGTCCACCACACCATAAGTGTAACATAAATCAATCATAAATATGTTGCAGATACCGACGGGTCCCGGTACGTTGGACGTGTGAAGGAGCGACGCCGAGTTTCGAAACGGTTCGTAGAAGCGATCAAGCTCTCTGACCAACGCGCCTATGAGATTGCCCGGGAAGCGGGAATCCATCCTTCGACGCTGTCGAAACTTCTTCATGGAGCAGGGCGGATCAAACCAGGAGATCCCCGAGTAGTGGCTGTCGCGCGGGTACTGGGGCTCGATGCAGACGATTGCTTCGAGGTCCGGTGAGGTGGCGGTGATGACAGCCGGTGAACTCGCCGGGACGCGTCGTGGCCTGGGTGCGAATCGGGCGACGGCAAGCGCGCGTGGGTGCCGGCCCGCCCGTGTCCCCGCCCGTGATGAGTTGCTTCTCGTGCGTTCGACCAAGGCCGGACGGCAGCGAATCGCGACCAAGCTCCGGCTGCTCCGACAGTGGTGCGAGCTGCATGGGCCTGCGTGGACGCCGCCTGCGCAGCCGTGACGGCGCGTGGGCGCATGACCCTGCGATTCGCCGCGTGGCTTCTCCACTGTCAGAAGGGCAGGCTCGAGCACAGGATTAGAGCCGGCTTCGGCGGCGGCTACGGCGGCGGCTACGAGCATCGCGCGTCGCGTGAGCTCGACGTGATCGTGGCCGTCCTCGACTTGCTCGACCAGTACCTGCACCGGCGGCGCCGCGCATGACATGCACTCGTCGCGCCAAGGGCCGTCGACGGGCGCGCGTCCGCCAAAACACGAAACCGTCACCCTCGAAGACGCGCGCGCTGCCGCGGCTGTTCGCGGTGTCGTCGCCTGCCCCCGATCGTGGCGCGGCCAGCGCAGAGGGCGAGTGACGCGCCTCGTCGCGCTCCTTCACGACCCCGCGCCCCTTGGCGGCATCTGCCCCGCGTGCGACAGCGTGATGGACGAGAGCGGGTGCAGGATCGGCGATCACTTCGTCGGCACGAGCCCGAGCGGTATCTCGCAGGTGGTCGAAGTCTTCTGCGAGGGGACGCCGACTACACCGATCAGTGAGTGTCCTGCATGCCGATGAAGCCGGCCATCCTGGACCGCCTTCGCGGCGTGCAGCGTGCCGGTGCCGGCTGGCTCGCGTACTGCCCGGCCCACAACGACCAGAATAAGCGTTCCCTCTCGGTCAGCGTCACCGACGACGGCAAGACGCTACTGAAATGCCACGCGGCCGGCTGCACGGTGGAGCAGATCACCGCCGCCGTCCACATGAGCGTCGCCGACTTGGCCGGCGCCGACGGCCATCAGCGGGCGCGACGGCGGGAGATCGCGGCCTACGAGTACACCGATGAGCGCGGGACGCTCCTCTACCAAGCCGTGCGGTACGAGCCGAAAGACTTTCGCTGCCGGCGGCCGGATGGGGCGGGCGGGTGGCTGTGGAACCTCGAGGGCGTGCGCGCCGTGCCGTACCGCCTGGCCGAGCTCGCGGAGGCACGGCGCGTCTACGTGGTCGAGGGAGAGCGCGACGCGGACACGCTCGCGGCGGAGGGGCTGGCGGC
>CAZSNV010000381.1:0-4415 GCA_964608035.1 uncultured Gemmatimonadaceae bacterium
GTCGCGCGTCACTGGCACGTGACACCGGTTCGGCGTTGACGTTGGCGTAAACCGGTACGGATGGATCGTTCAGCGACACGTGGCTCAACGTTTGCGCGAACGCCTGCCACGCGCTCTGCATGAGCGGAGAGTGAAACGCTCCCGAGACCGGAAGCCGGATCGCGCGCTTCGCGCCCGCCTTCTTCGCCAGCTCCATTGCCCGCTCCACGCCGGCCACTTCCCCCGACACAACGACCTGTCCCGGAGAATTGTAGTTGGCCGGCACGACGAGACCCCCTTCGGGCGACGACGACGCCTCGGCGCAGATCTCGTCGATGGTGCGGCTGGTGTCCCCGAGAATGGCCGCCATCGCCCCGGGCCGTGCGAGGCCGGACTCGTACATCAGCGTCCCGCGCTGCCTGACGAGGCGGATCGCGTCGCCGACGGCGAGGGCGTCAGCCGCGCAGTACGCCGTAAACTCACCTAACGAATGCCCGGCCGCGGCGCGTACTTTGTGGCGCAGGTCGGGGCCTGTCACCGCCCAGACCGCGGCGCCGTGGGCGAGCAACGCCGGTTGGGCGTTGTGCGTGAGCGTGAGCGTATCCGCCGGACCTTCAAAACACAGCGAAGAGAGCCGTTCACCCAGCACGCTATCGGCCTCCTGGAAGACCGCCGCGGCGGCGGGAAATGCCGCCGACAGGTCCTTCCCCATCCCCGGCCTCTGTGAGCCCTGCCCGGGGAACAGCAGCACGACATCCATTCCTAGAAACGAACCACCAGCGAGGCCCAGGTGAAGCCGGCGCCAAATGCGACGAGCAACACCGTCGACCCCTCCGTCACGCGTCCCTGCGACATGGCCTCCTCGAGCGCCATCGGAATGGACGCCGAGGAGGTGTTGCCATAGCGATCGACGTTGACGAAAACCTTGTCCATCGGAATACCGGCATGCTTTGCCGTCGCCTCGATGATCCGCACGTTCGCCTGGTGCGGAATCAAGAGGTCAATGTCGCTGCCGGTCAGCTTGGCGGCATCGAGTGCACGGTCGCAGGCGTCGGACATGGAGCGAACCGCGTGCTTGAAGACTTCGCGGCCCTCCATCTCGATGTAGAAGGAGCGGTCGTCCAGTGCCGCGGCATCGAACGGCTTCGCGGCGCCACCGGTGCGCCGGTGCAGGAGCCGCGCGAGGTTGCCATCGGACCGGAAATAGGTCGAAAGAATGCCCTTCCCGTGCCTCGACCGCTTCAGCACCGCGGCACCGGAGCCGTCGCCGAAGAGCACCGCGGTTGACCGGTCCTTCCAGTCGACGATCGCGCTCAGCTTCTCGGTTCCCACCACCAGCGCGGTCTCGGCGTTGCCGCTCATCATCAACCCTTCGGCAACGATGAGGCCGTACAGCCAGCTCGAACAGGCGGCGGAAATGTCGAAGGCGGCGGCGCGTGAAGCGCCCAGCTCCGCCTGCAGCTCAACAGCGGTGGCCGGGAGCAGGTGATCGGGGGACGCGGTGCCAAGCACGATCAGGTCGATCTCTCCGGCATGCACACCGGCACGCTCCATCGCGATCCGTGACGATACCGCCGACATGGTTCGATTGTTCTCGTCAGGCCCGGCGATGTGTCGCTCGCGAATTCCGGTGCGCTGGACAATCCACTCGTCGTTGGTGTCGAGTCCCATCGCCGCGAACTCATGGTTGCGGAGGACGCGATCTGGCGCGCACCGGCCGACGCCGGCGAAATACACGAACGGTCGCTTCACGCGTTCACTCCGAAACGAGCGGGTTCGCCGAGGCGTTCACCAATGTGCGCGTCGAGGCGGGACGTGGCGGCTCGGGCGGCGACTTTCACGGCGTTCTTGAGCGCGCGCGCCGACGACTTTCCGTGCGCGATGATGCTGATGCCGTTCACGCCGAGGAGAGGAGCACCGCCGTACTTCGAATAGTCGAGATGGCCGAAGGCGCTGCCGATCACTGTGTCGTCGACACCCTCCTTCTTCAGCAGTCCTATCATCATGGGTGCGACGGCTTCGTAGAACTTGAGTACGACGTTTCCGACGAATCCGTCGCAGACGACCACGTCGAACGGACCACGATCCGATTCGCCCTTGAGAAGGTCCCGGCCCTCGATGTTGCCGTGGAAGTTCAATCCGGATGCCGCGAGCAATTGGTGCGTTTCCTTGACCACCGCGTTGCCCTTCTCCGGTTCCTCTCCAATGCTGAGCAACCCGACGCTGGCGTTGGTGCGACCCAGGACGGACTCCGCATACGCCGCGCCCAGTCGTGCGAACTGAACCAGCTCCGCTGCACTGCAGTCGACGTTGGCGCCTGAGTCGACGACGACGATGGGCTCGCGCGACGTCGGGAACACGGTGGCGATCGCCGGCCGGGCCACGCCCTGATGCAGGCGCAGCACGATGGTCGATACCGCCATCTGGGCGCCCGTGTTACCGGCGGAGACGAACGCGTCCGACTTTCCCTCGACCTGGAGCTTGAGGCCGACGTGCATCGAGGAATTCGGCTTGCCACGGAGCGCGGCGGACGGCTTGTCCGCCATGTCGATGACATCCTGCGCGTCGATGATGTCGAGCCTGTTCTGTTGTGAGGCGAGCAGTGCATACTCGCCCGACAGGTGCGCACGCAACTGTTCGCGCAGGTCTGCTTCGCGTCCGATCAATTGGACGCGGTGCTCGGAATCGAGTTCACTGAGTGCCAGCAAGGCGGCGGCGACGGGGGCGGACGGAGCGAAATCGCCCCCCATTCCATCCAGCGCGACTCGCGCCAAGGTCACCCTTCCCGCGCTGCGACCCGCTGCTTGCCGGCGTAGTAGCCGCACTCACCGCAGACGCGGTGGGGTCGCTTGGGCGACTGACAGCGAGGGCAGAGCTGCAGCACGACGGGAGCAGCCTTCTTGTGCGTGTTACGCGCCCGCTTCTTGCGCTTGGATGTTCTTCGCTTGGGGACGGCCATGGTTTTCTTTGCTCAACCGGAGAGTGTGTCGTTCAGGCGTCTTCGCTGCGCCGAAGAGCGGCCCAGCGCGGGTCGGTTTCGGGAGTGCATCCGCACGGGCCGAGGTTCAAGTCGGCGCCGCATCGAGGGCAGAGACCCTTGCAGTCCTCGCGACACAGGGCCAACCCCGGCGCCGCGAGCAACCACTCCTCCCGCAAGGCGGGACGGAGATCCACCGTCGTCCCTCGCGGTTCCAGCAGGTACTCGTCCGACTCGTCCGACTCATCGTCAGTCGCGTCGGCAAACAGCAGGTGAAGCTCCTCGTCGACTCGCACACGCGTTGGCGTGAGGCAGCGCCGACACTCTTGTTCGACTTCACCAGACATGCGCCCGCTCAAATAAAAGCGGTCTTCTCCGGCCGACGAGAACCGGCCCGTGACGATCAGGCCGTCGATCGGCCGTGGATCTTCCGGAATCCAGACCGGATCGTCGGATGCCAGCTTTCCGTCAACGCGAGCGGCCTTCGTCGCGAGGGACGATCGGTCGAAGGAGAGCATGGAAGCCCCACAATCTAGAGTAGCACGTGAAGTGGGTCAAGTCGCTATAACACCACAACTTAGGCCAGAAACCAAGGCCGAAGGCCGGAGGTCGAAGGCTGGAGGGTGCTTATCCGTTGGCGATCAGGTCCGTTTCCGAGAAAAAGAACCGCGATTCGCGGTCGGCATTGTCATCCGAGTCCGAAGCGTGAATCGCGTTCCGCTCCTTGGACTCGGCGAAAAGACGCCGGACGGTACCCTCTTCTGCCTGGGCAGGGTCGGTGGCGCCGATGACGCGCCGAAGCTCCGCCACGGCGTCCGCGCGCTCGAGCACCAGGGGCATGCACTTCCCGCTGGTCATGAAGGCCACGAGCGGCGCGTAGAACGGGCGCTCCCTGTGGACCGCGTAGAACTCCTTCGCCTGCGCCTGGGACAGATGCATCACCCGCGCGGCAACTATGCGGAAGCCGGCTTGTTCGAGATGAGCGAGGATCTTGCCTGCGTTCCCAGTTGCAAAGGCGTCGGGCTTGATGATCGTTAGGGTGCGGTTCATTTCAGAAATGGACGGGGGACGGGAGACGGGGGACGGGAGAGAGCGCCGATTATCGCCCGTCACCCGTCACCCGTCACCCGTCACTATGAGAGTCGGGCCTTCACGAGATCGACGAACTCCACTGGCCGGTTCGCCACCGCGATCCCAGCCTCCTTGAACGCAGCAATCTTTTCCGCCGCCGTGCCTGACGAGCCGCTGATGATCGCACCAGCATGCCCCATGCGCCTTCCCGGGGGCGCCGTCTGGCCGGCGATGAAGCCGACCACCGGCTTCGACATCTTCTCCTTCACGAAGAGCGCGGCGTCCTGTTCATCCGTGCCGCCGATCTCGCCGAGCATGCAGACGACCTTGGTGTCCGGATCGGCCTCGAACGCTTCGAGGCAGTCGATGAAGTTGGTGCCGTTGATCG
>CAZSNV010000382.1:0-4389 GCA_964608035.1 uncultured Gemmatimonadaceae bacterium
CCGCGCCGGCGACCGAGAGGACGAGGCTCTCGGTGAGGAGCTGCCGCACCAGGCGGCCGCGCGTCGCGCCGAGTACCTCCCGCACCGCGATCTCCCGCCGGCGCATCGTCGCGTGCGAGAGGAGAAGGTTGGTGACGTTGGCGCAGGCAATGAGCAGGAGCAGGCCGGTGGCGCCGAGCAGGACGAGCAGTGCCGAGCGGCGATCTCCGACGAGCTGCTGCTGGAGTGGCGTCACCGCGCCTTTCTTGCCGATTGCGTCCATCACCTCATCCAGATTCTCCCGGCGTCCCGGCGTCGGTGGATTCGCGGCCTGAAGCTGCTGCCATCGCCCGCGGAGCCGTTGCTCCGCGGCTTCGATGGTCACGCCCGGCGCTACGCGTCCGATGACGCTCGACGGCAGCCATCCGCGGAACGCCTCGAACGTCACGAAGGTCGTCGGCACGGTCATCGGAATCCACACGTCACTCTCGGCGGGAAAGCTGAAACGCGCGGGCATGATGCCGATGACCTCGAAGGAGCGCGCACCGAGCTGGATGCGCCGGCCGAGCACCTCATCCTGTCCGAACTGACGGGTCCACAGCGCGTGCGACAGGATTGCGACGGGCGGTCCTGCGGGCGTGCCTGCGTCGCCGGTGAACGTCCGGCCGCGAATGGGCGCGATGCCGAGCGTCGCGAAGAAATCAGTGGTGACGACTCCGACCTTCACGCGCTGCGGCCGCTCGGGATCAGCGAGATTGAGTCCGCCACTCGCGTAGGCGGCGACGTGAGAGAAAACATCCCTCATGTCGGCGAGATCGATGATGTCGATCGCCCCGCGGTCCTCGGCCGATGTGCGTGGTTCCATGTCAAACGGGATCTGGATACCGCGAAGCGTCAGCAGCTCCCGAGGCTCGGGGAACGGGAGCGGCCGCAGCATCGCCGCATCCACCGCGCTGAACATCGCGGTCGTCGCTCCGACGCCGAGGGCCAGCACGCTCACCACGGTGATCGAGAATCCAGGGCGCTGGACGAGCCGCCGGATGGCGTAGCGTAGGTCCTGTCTGAACCGATCCAGTCCGCCGAGTCCCCACATGTCGCGACTCCTCTGGTGAATGGATGTCTGGTTTCCGAAGCGCCGGCGCGCGGCGAAGTGTGCTTCCGAGGGGTCGATCCCCGAGCGGCGCATGGATTCTTCGCGCAGCTCCAGATGGAGGCGCATCTCCTCGGCGAGGTCAGCGCTCAGCCGGTCGCGGCGGAGGAAGTACCAGAGGCGGCGGAGGAGGGTGCCGAGCATCGGGATCTTGGGGAAGCGGACGATCGTGCGGGAATCGGCCAGCGGCGAAGGCCGTTGCATAGATAGACTATGTCATTGGCCGGATGGTTGCCAGTCCGGGTGGCTGGAAACATTTCCGTCGCGCGAACAGACCGGGCGAGCCAGCAGTTGGCGTCGGGGCGTGCGAAGGATGCGCGGCGCAGGAGATTGGCGTTGCGGCAGCGGCGCCGGTGCGGCATCGTGTGGCGGATGATCGAGGGTCATGGTCTCGGCGCCGCGGCGCGGAAGGCTGGGGTGGAAACTGGTGTGGAAGGCGGAGCGGAAGCTGGGGTGGAAAGCGGAGTGGAAGCTGGGGCGGACGCCGGAGCGGACGCCGGAGCGGACGCCGGAGTGAACGCCGGAGTGGACGCCGGAGTGGACGCCGGAGTGGAAGGCGGACAGGCAGCGGCGCTCGAGGCCGCGCCGCCCGACAAGCCGCGGCTGCTGTTGCAGGTTCGTCGGGTGCTGCGGACGCGCCACTACAGCCCACGCACCGAGGAAGCCTATGTCGGATGGATCCGGCGATACATCCGGTTCCACGGCATGCGGCATCCGACCGGGCTGGATGCGAGCGATGTCCGAGACTTCGTCTCCTGGCTCGCCATTCGCGGGAAGGTGAGCGCATCGACCCAGAACCAGGCGGTCGCCGCACTCTGCTTCCTGTACCGCGACGTTCTTCGAACCCCGCTCGAATCGATCGGCGAGGTCACCCGCGCGAAGCGGCCGCACCGGCTCCCTGTTGTCCTCACCCGGACGGAGGTCGAGCGAGTTCTCGGCCACCTGCACGACGTTCCGCTCCTCGTCGCGGTCCTTCTCTACGGCTCCGGCCTCCGTCTCATGGAGGCCGTGACCTTGCGCGTGAAGGATCTGGATTTCGCTCAGCAGTCAGTGCTCGTTCGAGGCGGGAAAGGCGCGAAGGATCGGATCACCACTCTGCCCGCCGGCATCGCCGGGACATTCAGGGCTCATCTGGCTCAGGTCCGTGAGACCCACCGGCTGGACCTCGCGGCCGGGGGCGGCCGGGTCGTTCTTCCCTCGGCGCTCGCCCGGAAGTATCCGGGACACGCCGGCACGTGGGGCTGGCAGTGGGTCTTTCCCGCGACTCGGCGCTACGTTGACCCCACCACCCGCGAACCGCGCCGGCATCACATTCATGAGTCGGCGATCCAGCGCGCCGTTCACGACGCGATGCTGCGCGCCGGCATCACCAAGGCGGCGAGCTGCCACACGTTCCGCCATTCCTTTGCGACGCACCTTCTCGAGGACGGTTACGACATTCGTACGGTCCAGGAGCTGCTTGGCCACCGGGACGTCGCGACGACGATGATCTACACTCACGTTTTGAACCGAGCGGGCCTGGGGGTGAAGAGTCCGTTGGACCGGCTGATGCCGTCCCTTGAACGGCGGTAGGCCCGCCCCGCATTATGCAGCGCTGCCGTGCAGCCTAACGCGGCCACGGGGGTGTGATTAGGCCGCGGGTCGTAGCAGTACGAAACGAATTATGCAGTTCTGTCTAATTGGCGTTAGGTCGCAACAGGAGTAGGTTCCGTGCTTGAGTATTAGATGGCATTCGCTCTGCATTGCTGGGAGCTCTAACGTTGGGAGTGCCTATGATCGTCCTGCGGACGTCCGTTCTCGTGCTCGGAGCGGCCATGGCGTGTGCTGCGCCCGGCCCGTTGCCATCGACGGCTAACCCCGTGGGCTCGCGCCCGCCCATGGATTCTGCCACGACTGAGCGCCTGTGCGTGCGGCCAGACTGGGTGCGCGCCGGCTGGGCGGAGTGCGTATTGAAGGATCAATCACCGCCGCTGCGGGAGATCCCGCGTCCGCCACCGGAGCGATAACACTCCTGCATCGGGACGCGCTTGCTCGTGCCGCGCCCGTGTGTTGGCCCAGGGGAGAGTAGCGCGAGTTTTGGGTGCGCGTGCGCCTGCGACCTAACGTTCGTTGCAGCAGACGAGCGCGCTATGGAGCGCGGCTACGCCGCGTCTGATGGTAGGCGTTCGCAGCTGAACTCTGGCGTTAGGTTGCAACATGTACCGGCGATCTTTTGATGGTGGTGTGGCGCGCGCGGAGAGATTCGAGAGGCCAAGCAGACATCGCGGTCGGGCGGCGCTGCGCGATTGAGTGCGCCGCGGGCACGCGCGCCAGGGGTGGACGCATCCGGTGCCCTTCGAACGGTTGAAGGGGATCGGCTCGCTGGTGCTGGGCGCGCGGGGGTTCCGCGCCCCGTCGGGTGCTGGCGCGGCTGCAACCTAACGTACGTTGCAGCAGACAGGGCTATCTTGATGCTCGCTGCGCTCGCAATTGTTAGAAGCCCTGCAGCTGAACGCTGGCGTTAGGCAGAGCACGACCACGGTTCTCAAGTGCTCTTGATGATGATGTTTGCATCTCGGCGCGGATCATCGGCGCGCGCTGGAGAGGTCGGTCGCGCGATCATGGATGATCCGTGTGGCGCTCCGGATCGGCCCGCCGGAGCGGTGCGCCTGGAGGGGGGTGGTGTGGCGCACTGCCTAACGTACGTTGCAGCAGACAGGGCTATCTTGATGCTCGCTTCGCTCGCAATTATTCAAAGCCCTGCAGCTGAACGTTGGCGTTAGACGGATGACAAAATGAGTGAGTCGAGTCCCCGCTCTTACATCGCGCGGTACGCTGTTCGGGGCGCGTTGCTCGGGATTGCCGCCGGCGTCGTGATCCTTATCCTTGATGCCGCGCGGCCCGAGCCCCGGGGCATCGCCGCATGGTTCGACTTTGGCCCGTATGTGTATGCGCTTCAGCTGGGTCTCCCCGCCTCAATGCTGTTGCCAATAGTGTTCGGGCCAGAGACCTCGGACTGGAGCACTGCTCGCGTGGCCGGTTTCGCGCTTGCCGCGCCGGCTCTCGGCTGGGCCTTCTGGGGCGCGGCTCTGGGTCTGATCCGGGCGCGCATAACGTCGCGGGAGCGAGTCTCGTGAGGCCGCCGTCTAACGTTTGTTGCAGCTGACAAGACTGCTATTGAAGCTCGCTGCGCTCGCATTTGTTGCGAGTCTTGCAGCTGAACATTGGCGTTAGGCGGGCACGCGAGTAATTCAGAACCGATGATGTTGGATGTGCGACGG
>CAZSNV010000383.1:0-4343 GCA_964608035.1 uncultured Gemmatimonadaceae bacterium
GCCCATGCGTTCGGTGTCGCGGCGACGCCGTATCTTTTTACTTCGTACCACGAACTATCCAATGTCGCTGGCATGCCCGCTGCACGACAACTGATGTGCAACGGCCAATATGGTCTCCACGCCGACAGGGTTGCTGCATGCCGGCGGAAAGGGGTGTCGCACGGTGGACAGAAAAGGTCAAGGTGCGCAACGTGTTGGGTCGCCGACCGGGTTCGAGAGACTCCTCGTGCCGCTCGACGGCTCGGAGGTCGCCGAGCAGGTTCTTCCGTGTCTCGCACGCCTCTCGCGCCCAAATGCCGAAGTGACGCTGCTTCGTGCCGTCGCGTCAGCAAGTCAGCTGGCAGCGTCTGCCGGAGCCGCGCCGGTGCCGGCCATGATGGACTTTGTTCAACTGTCGGACGACGGCCGTCGCGAGGCCCAAAAGTACTTGGATGGCGTCGCGGCGCAGCTGCGCAAACAGGGCCTGCGGAGTCGGCTGGTGGTTGCGCTCGGTGGAGCGGCGGACGCGATCGCGCGCGCGGCCGAGGAGACGGCGGTGGATGTCATCGCGATGACCACGCACGGCCGCGGTGGCATCGAGCGCGCCGTTTTCGGGAGCGTCGCGGACGCGGTGGTCCGCGGCTCGACCCGCCCCGTCTTCCTCGTCCCTATCCGAAAAGGCCGGGCACCGGATTCGGACAGTTAGGAGGTGCGCATGAAACTCCGACATCACACCCATTGGGGCTCGCTCGTGTTCACGCTTGTGATCGCAATCGTCTTGTGGAGCATGCTGGCCGGACGGCTCACCGCACCGATCCAGTCGCCGAGCCTGGTCGACGCCGACGAGCCGGAGCCGACAGCTGTGACGAGTCAGCGCGTCCCGCTCCCCGTAGAGCTGCATAGCGAGTGGTACACACAGACACTGCCGCCGACGTTAACCGCGGGCGAGACGGCCGACGTAACGATCCAATTTCGCAACGTCGGCCACACGGAGTGGATCTATGGCTCACCGTCTGAGATCCGCCTGGGTGAGGTCGGGCCACGGCCGCTTCCACCGGAGATGAGGGTCGACTGGTTCCATTGGGACCGCCCGGCGCGCCAGACCGAACTCGTCGTGTCTCCCCAGCAATTGGTGACGTTCACCTTCAAGGTCGTCGGCGCCGCGCCCGGCGTCTACCGGCTAAACGTACGCCCTGTCGTCGACGGCGTCAGTTGGCTCAAAGATGAAGGCGTGTATGTCGACATCACCGTGGTCTAACGCGGCAGCCACTCCACGATCGGAGGCTGTTCATGTTCACAAACGTCGATCGCATTCAGCTCGCGAGCGGAATAAACGGCATGCTCGGGACTTGGCTGGTCATCTCACCATGGGCGCTGGCCTTCGTACAGGACCAGACCGCGACGGGCAACAGCGTCTTAGCCGGTGTGATGGTGGCAACGTTCGGTCTCGTACGCGCGTATGGCGCTTACCGGTCGTCCTGGCTAAGTTGGGCCAACACCGTCATCGGCGGCTGGGTCGTCGTCGCACCGTGGCTCCTCGACTACGGTCAAGGCGCCGTCCGCACGAACAGCGTCTTGGTCGGTGTCGCCGTAATGTTGTTGGCGGCCTGGAGCGCCATGGCGCAGCCTGCTCCACTCCGGAATTGAATCGTGGTGAGAGAGTTTGCCATCATTCCGCGATTTGACACTGAACAATCCTTCGTGTCACGAAGTATCTTCTTGCGAATACTACGCGCGACGCCGACGTGCGGCTGAATTTGGAGGACGATGATGCAAAGAAGATCGGCCGGCACTCTCCTTACCCATGGCGGGATGATCGGCTACATCTGTACCCGCAAGCGACACCTGAGCTCGGTGCAACGGTCTACGCTGACGATCCACAACGGGGAATGGGCGTTCTGCCATGAAGCGCGCCCTGTCGGCGCGCACCGCTGGACGGCCACCGGCGGCATCCCGTTGGCGGATGTTCAACGTTCCTCGATGGCGCGGGAACTCGCCACCGACTAAAAACGCGAGGCTGCCACTCCGTTCGCCCCGGAGAGCCACATCTGCGCCGTGCGGGTTCCCTTACCGCGCGTAGAAGGCGAGATACGCGCGGAGATTGCGCTGAAGGGCGTCCAAGTCGCCGCTACTCTTAGCCCGTCGTATTTCGCGGCCGATGGCCACGACTGATCGCTGGAAACGCGCTCGGCCGAGGCGGGTGATCGAGACGTTCAGGGCTCGACGATCGTCCTCGCTCTGGCGGGTCACAAGCCGTCGGCGCGTCAGTCGCGCTAGCAAGTCACTGGTGGTGGCCTGGTCCATGCTCAAATCGGCGCGCAGGTCCGCTAGCGGTACTTTCCGTGCGCCCCGCGCCATTAAGGACAGCAAGAACGCCTGCTGCTGAACTGTGAGATCAGCGTGCTTGGCTCCCGTCTCGATCGCCTGGTCAAGCACACGTAGCGAGTGACGGAATCCGGCCAGGAGCGTGTGGTTCGACGTGGCTATGGCGCGCAACTCTAACTCGTCCGAGAGGACCGTTATCTCTTTGTCGCCTCGCCACCAGTCTCCTGCACAGCGCTCCAGCCACGTTCTATGAATCGAGCCGCCTCGCTCCATGGCACGGCAGCGTGTCTCCGCTCCCAGTCATGTCGCAGGTCGGCAACAGCATCGTCCCACTCGCGGTCTTTGAAGTCCGGACGGTTCGCCATCTGCCAGCCGTACCGGTAGCGCGGCTCCAGCTCCTTCCAGCGCCTCTCGCTCCCTTCAAGATCGCGCAGATGTCGTTTCAGCTGCGGCACGACATCAACGAATCCGGTCACAAAGTGGGTTCCCGAAGCATCGTCGTCGGGGTCGTGGGTCTCGAGCGCTCCCTGGACGCGCATAGTGTTCGAGCCCGCGCCCGCACGTCAGGCTCAGGCGATGACACGCTCACGAGTACCCGACGACCAGCAGTTCCGGTCAGCGTCGAGGCCACGGCGGGCAGCATCGATCGCTCTGGTCGCCAACGATTTGGCGCTGCGCGCGAGCCCGACGCTCCTGGCGACGCTCTGGAATGAATTCACGCGTGTCACCACGTTCTTCGCGATCGCACTGCGCGCTCCTTACCTCTGGTGGAACGGCGCAGGCGAAGGCGCGCGCGGATGGGGAATCCCGATCGCCACGGACATCGCCTTCGCTATCGGTGCGCTCGCCCTGTTCGGACGCGGAGCGCCTCTTGGGCTGCGCGTGTTCCTGCTCAGCGTTGCGATCGCCGACGATATTGGGTCCGTTCTCGTGATCGCGGCGTTCTATACGTCGCAAATCAACTTTCTTGCGATCGGCGTGGCCGTCGCACTGCTAACGGCCGTGCTCGCCCTCTGGCGGATCCAAGCGTTCTGGAGTGATCCGCCGATCGTTGTCTTGACGCTGGGCGTGTGGGTCGCGACGCTCGCCTCCGGTGTTCACCCGACAATCGCCGGGGTCGTATTGGGATTGCTTACACCCGCAGGCGTCACGCCGCAGCCGTCCCCGGCCGAGCGCTTGGAACACGCCCTCCATCCGTGGACGAGTTTCATCGTCTTGCCCGTCTTCGCCCTCGCGAACGCGGGAATCGCAGTCAATCCTGCGACGCTCCTCGCGGCGGTCGCGTCGCCAGTCAGCCTCGGGGTGGTGTTGGGGCTCACATTCGGAAAGCTGATTGGCGTGAGTGCGGGTGCGTACGTGGCGGTGCGAAGCGGCATTGGCGTCCTGCCGATCGGTGTGGGTTGGGCCCATGTCGTCGGGGCGGCGGGCCTTGCCGGAATCGGCTTCACCGTATCCCTTTTCATTGCGCTGCTGTCGTTCCCAGACGACGCGAGCCTCGCCGAACAAGCGAAAGTCGGAGTCCTCGTCGCTTCGTGCCTGTCACTCGTTGTCGGCGGCCTGCTGGTTCACGTCTCGGTGCGCACCGCGCCATCCGCCGCATCAGAGGTGTCACTTAGCGAGAACACCACGAACGGTCTCAAGCGATCGCAGGCTGGATCGGGACCAAACAGCCGGCGAGATAGGACATGACCTCTTGCAGCGGGCGTCGCGTTCGAGAGCGCGGCCCCGACCGGAGCCCGCCGGAGACGGAATCGCGGCTGACGATCACACAGCGCTAACACACTGTCAGGCCGTCGTGATGCGAGACCTCAGGAATGCGATGAGGTCCGGCGCGAGAGCACGACCGATGCCGGATTCATCCCCTCGTTGGACGCCCAGGTGCAGCTGCCCGTCTCGGAGGATGTTGACGGTGCAGGTAGGAAATTGGAGCGCCCAGTCGACTGCATGCCGCACCGCATCGATCTCGTCCTTAATCGCGCGTTGCGTCCCTGGCCCTTTCGGAAAGCTCAACTCCACTACGAACATCCGCGCCGGCCTCC
>CAZSNV010000384.1:0-4307 GCA_964608035.1 uncultured Gemmatimonadaceae bacterium
CGGTGGGCCGCAGCAGAAAGACTTCCGCGGGCGCTCCAGAGTCGCGCTGGCCGAGCAGGCGGGCGCGAAAAACACGCGTCGTGTTCAGCGCGATGGCGTCGCCTGGAGGAACCAGGTCAACAAGGTCCGCAAAGCGCAGATGCTGCATCGCGCCTGACGAGCGATCGACAACGAGCAAGCGGCTATCGTCTCGGCGACCGCTCGGGGATTGAGCGATGCGCTCTGGAGGGAGGGCGTAATCGAAGGCGGAGGTCTTCTTGGCCATCGTCAGCTGCGTGCTGATTGCTGCTTGCTGCTGCTCATGCAGCGTGCTGGAGCTGGAGCTGGAGCCGCCGGGCCCAACCAGCCCAAGCACCAGCACGCAGCATCTTGCAGCAGCAAGCAGCAATCAGCACGCAGCCTGCCTACGTACCAAATATCGATCCCTGCTCTTCACGCACCGGCAGGATGTACCCGAAGTGCCGGTATGCCTGCGCCGTCGCCACGCGCCCTCGCGGCGTCCGTTGCAGGAACCCGTTCTGAACGAGAAACGGCTCGTAGACCTCCTCGATGGTCTCGCCATCTTCGGCCACCGCGGCGGCCATAGCGGCGATTCCGACCGGCCCGCCGTCGAACTTCTCGATAATGGCGCGGAGGATGCGCGCATCCATGTCGTCGAGCCCGAAGTGATCGACATCGAGCATCTGCAGCATCTGCTCGGCCACGGCCCTGGTGATGCGCCCGTCTGCCCTCACCTGCGCGTAGTCGCGAATCCGGCGGAGCAAACGATTCGCGATGCGTGGCGTGCCACGTGACCGGCGCGCGATTTCCATGCTTCCGTCGGAATCGATGTCAACCTTCAGCACCTCGGCTGTGCGCCTGACGATCAGTTCGAGGTCTTCGACCGGATAGTAGTTCAGGCGTTGGACGATGCCGAATCGCGCTCGCATCGGCGGCGTGAGCATGCCGAGCCGCGTCGTCGCGCCAATCAGCGCGAATTTCTCGACGGGCATCGTTATGGTCTGCGCGCGGGGACCCTCGGACAACCGGATGTCGATCCGGAAATCCTCCATGGCGGGGTAGAGGAATTCCTCGATCACCGGCCGCAGCCGATGGATCTCGTCGATGAAGAGAATGTCGCCTTCCCGAAGGTTCGTCAGCGTGCCGACGAGATCCGCCGGCTTCTCGAGCGCCGGTCCGGACGTCGCCCGGATGTTGACGCCCATTTCACGCGCCATGAGTTCGGCGAGGGTCGTCTTGCCGAGTCCCGGCGGACCAAAGAACAACGTGTGATCCAGTGGTTCCCGTCTGGACAGGGCGGCGTCGATATAGATCCGCAGGCTTTCCTTGACCTTTTCCTGCCCGATGAACTCCGCCAGACGCTGTGGCCGGAGGGTCAGCTCGACCGTCCCCTCTTCGGGCAGTTCATCCGGCGTCGTGATCTCTCGGGTCATGCAGGGCGTCGGCGGCTGAGGGAGGGCGGAACCCGCCCAATATAAGCCCGAAGAGAGCCCGAAACGCAAGACGCCATCTCGTGACCGGATCGCACCCGGCGCGTCGTTCGGTGCAGGTCTGCGCGTGGGAGCGCCGGCCAGTCTGGTTTGCCGCGAAAACGCGCCCTGATCAGCGCGCCGTCGTGGCGCCCCGGATAATCCACCACCGACCTCGCACTTGCCTCCCTCGTCGCCTAACCTCCGGACGATTCGTCCCAGGAATCTGACGCGCTTTGGCGCGTTCGTGAATGCACTTCGGCCCCGAGCGCCACAGCCTGAGATTCTGCGCGGCAGCCCAGCCGCACGAATCCTGGCCACACTCCCCGAAGGGAGTGTTCCGGCGCTCATCATCGGCGTCGCCTGCATCATCTTCCTCTCACAAACGAACGCCCGAAATCTCCTCAGCGCCGGCGCCTTCATTGCGGTGACGATGGTGCTGCTGGTACTGGTTCGCCGCGTTGCGTCGGTCAAGGATGATGTTGTCACGCTGGCCACAAGCGAAGCGCGCTTTCGCTCCCTGGTGCAGAACTCGTCGGACGTGATCCTCATCGTCGAGACGGACACCACGATCCGCTATACGAGTCCATCGGCGCGGAAAGTCCTTGGCCTCAGCTCAAAGGACCTCGTCGGCACCAAGTTGATCAATCATGTACATCCCGATGATCGGGCCATGGCGAACCGTTTCTTCGAGACGCTGCAGGAATCGCAAAGCGGAGAGCCTGGGGTGCAGGACTGGCGGTTGCTGCGAACGGATGGTTCTCTGGTCTGGACCGAAAACACGGGGACCAACCTTGTCCGCGAACCAACCGTCGAAGGGTTCGTCGTCAACACGCGCGACGTCTCGGAGCGCCGGACGCTCCAGTCGCGACTGGCCCATCAGGCCTTCCACGATGAACTGACACGGCTGGCGAACCGCGCGCTCTTCCTGAATCGCGTTGGCCACACCGTCTCGAGGGTTCCGCGCGGCAAGCACGCCTCAGCCGTCCTCTTTCTCGACCTGGATGACTTCAAGAAAGTGAATGATTCGTTGGGCCATGCGATCGGCGACGAGCTCCTCGTGGCGACCGCGGCCCGCCTGACGACATGCGTGCGTCCGGGCGACACCATTGCGAGACTTGGCGGCGACGAGTTTGCCGTGCTGCTCGAGGATGTGGATGGAATGTCCGACGTGCTTGTCGTGGCGGAGCGCATCGCGGCTGCGGTGAGCGCTCCCTTCCACCTCAGCGGCCGTGACGTGTTCGTCGGCGTGAGCATCGGCATCGCGTCACTGGAAATGGGCGACTTGCCGGACGACGTGCTCCGGAACGCCGACCTGGCGATGTACTTCGCGAAGAGCCGCCGCAAAGGGCACTTCGCCGTGTACGAGCCGTCGATGCATGACGAGATGATGGAGCATCTCGAACTCGAAGTGGACCTGCGCGGAGCAGTTGAGCGTCACGAGTTCGAGCTGGAATACCAGCCGATCGTCAACCTCGTCACGGGCGAAGTGCACGGCGCCGAGGCTCTGTTGCGCTGGAATCATCCGACCCGCGGATACGTCCCCCCGACGCGCTTCGTGGAGCTGGCCGAAGAGACAGGACTGATCATCCCGCTCGGCCGCTGGGTGCTCAAAGAGGCATGCGAAAAAGCGCGCGAATGGCAGACGCATTATCGCGGTGGCCGGCCGCTGCAGATGAGCGTGAACCTCTCGGCGCGTCATTTCCAGGATCCCTCACTGCTGCAGGATGTCCAGGCGGCCCTCGGCGACTCGGGCCTCGAGCCCTGGGCGCTCACGCTCGAGATCACCGAGAGCGTCCTGATGCACTCCTCGGACGCGACGCTGGACCGCCTTCGTGCCCTCAAGGCGTTGGGCCTGAACCTGGCGATCGACGACTTCGGGACGGGGTACTCGTCGTTAGCCTACCTGCAGCGGTTCCCCATCGACGTGCTCAAGATCGACCGGTCGTTCGTGGAGGCCGTGGGCAATCGGGACGCGGATCCGGTGCTGGCCCGCGCAATCATCGCGCTGGGCCGGACGCTGCAGATCGAAACGATCGCCGAAGGGATCGAGCGCCCGGAGCAGCGCGACGGGCTCCGCACGCTGGGGTGCACGCTGGGACAGGGGTATTACTTCGCCCGTCCAATGCCGCCGCAGCGATTCCTCGCCGAATGCCTGAATCGGAATTTCGAAACGATGTCCGAGCCGTCGGCAGAGGAAGAGGTTGTAGTCAGGCGAAGAGCCTAACGCAAAGCGCAAAGGGTCCAACCTCACCCCGCCACGGTCACCTTCAGCGCGCGAATGCGTTCACTCGCGCGTTCGAGCGTCTCCTTCTTCTTGCAGAAGGCGAACCTGACGTAGTTGCCGCCCAGTCCGGGACTGGCGTGAAAGCTCGAGCCGGGCACCGTCGCGATTCCGCCTTCCCTGGCCAGCCATAGCGCGAATTCGCGGTCGCTCGACTGGCTGAGATTTGAGAAGTCTGCCAGGACGTAGTACGCGCCCTCGGGAACCGAGAACTTGAATCCGGCTTCGCGAAGCGCGGCGCAGAGAATCTCGCGACGCTCCCGGTAGTCGTGCGCCATCTGGTTGTAGTAGTCGGCGCCAAACGCGAGCCCGACTGCGCCTGCCTCCTGCAGCGGCGCCGGCGCTCCGACGGTGAGGAAGTCGTGAACCTTCCGGATGGCGACAGTTTCCTCCGGTGGCGCAATCACGTGACCGAGGCGCCACCCGGTGCAACTGAACGTCTTCGACAGGCCCGAGATCGTCACCGTGAGATCGCGCATGCCGGGGAAACCGGCGAGCAGGTGGTGGTTCCCCGCGTAGCGAATGTGCTCGTAGATCTCGTCGGTGGATGCCCA
>CAZSNV010000385.1:0-4303 GCA_964608035.1 uncultured Gemmatimonadaceae bacterium
CGAGCCGGTGCGCGAAGGGGTGCGCAGCCACTTCGGCGCATGCGCGCTCAACATCGCGCGGGGCCTGGCCCTGCGCCACGACCACGGCCCGCAGTACGTGAGCGATCACTTCACCGGCGAGCTGCGCTGGCTCGGGATCACCGACTCGCCGGCCTTCGTGCGCGAGCCCGAGGGCAACGGCATGGCCGAGTGGTTCATCAAGCAGCTCAAGGAGCAGGTCCTGTGGTGCGAGCGCTTCGCCACGGTCGAGGAGGCGGACCGAGCGGTGCGCGAGTTCTGTCGGCGCTTCCGCGAAGAGTGGATCGTCGAGCGCCTCGGCTACCGCACGCCGGCCGAGGCGTACGCGGCGTTCATCGCGAGCGAGGCCGCATGATTAGTGCGCGTTCCTGTCCAGGGAACCGGGCGCGGTCCAGGTCGACCACCTACTCGGGGTCCACACGGTTGCTAGACGCAGACGCAGAGAACGTGATCGCGGGCTCGGGCGAATCTGGCCCGAGCCAACTGCGTAGGTTCGTCAACAGTTGCTGCAGTCGCAGGTAACGCGGCACCAGCGCAGCACCGCGGGGTTTGGTCATCGGGTCGAGTCACATTGGTCAGCGGTCCTCGGCGCGACATCCTCCGTTCCAAAGTTGTGACGTCGGACGCTACTCGACCAAATCAATGGCGGCGCCGATGATCGTCTCGGCATCTATTCCGAAATGGCGATACAGATCCTGCACGTCGCCGGATTGACCAAACCCGTCTACGCCGAGGCACGACATGGGGACGCCGGCGACAGAACCGAGAAACGAGAGCGTATGCGGGTGGCCGTCCAGCACGGATACGAGCGGCGCGATTCGCTCCTCCGGAAAGAGCTCTCCTAGGATTCCTTGGTCGGCGACAGTGAGACCTTTCCGTGCCCGCCACGCCTCAAAAAGTAGCCCTGGAGACGTGACGCAGATCACGTCCGTTGCAACGCCGTCACTAGCAAGTTGTTCGGCAGCAGCGATCGCCTCCGGCATCACGGCCCCCATGCCGGCTATCGTCACGCGTGGCCTACCCTCCGACGTACGCAGACGGTAGCCGCCAGCGAGCGTCGCTCTTCTCCTCGTCTCGCGTTGCGCGGAGTCGGCGGGGACGGCGGCTAACGCCTGATCGATTGGTCGCGTACTCAAGCGGAAATATGACGAGATGCCGTCTGGTCGGCCGAGGCGCGAGAGTGCGTGCAGTAGAGTCCATTCGAGATCCTGACCAAAGGCTGGCTCCCACGCCACGCACCCGGGCTGCTCCAGACCGACTGATGGCGTCACAATCGACTGATGGGCACCGCCCTCGGCCGCGAGCGTGACCCCGGATGGTGTTCCGACCAAGATTGACTGGCCGCCAGCGTAAATACCGAACGACCAGGGCTCGAGAGCGCGGTTGACGAAAGGGTCGTAAAGCGTTCCGATTGGAAAGAGCGGGCGGCCGTCGCGGGCCCACGTCAGTCCCAATTCCCCAAGTAGACCGACGAGATTGACCTCAGAGATGCCCAGCTCGACATGCTGTCCACGTCTGTTTTCCTGCCATCTAAGCAAACGGTCCGCTTCCTCGGCGAACCAGTCGATGCGATCTCCGACGCTCCAAATGCCGAACCGATTGATCCAGCCGCCTAGGTTTGTTGAGGAGGCGACATCAGGACTGACCGTAACAACGTGCGCTGCGACCTCAGGTGCAATGCGCGCAACATCTAAGAAGAACTGTCCGAACGCCTGCTGGGTCGACGCATGCCCTCCATGGGACCGACCTAGATCGTGCGGGACCGCCGGCGGTGGAGTCGATGTGACGGCGGGCGGCACCAACCTCGCCGCGGCACGTTTGCACAACGCTGCTTCGGCTGATGCCTCATCGAATACGGACCACGGATCGTCGGCATCCGCGCCCAACCGGGCCGCAAGCTCGCGCCATTGCTCTGGCGTCATAAGCGCCGAGTGGTTTGCTGGATGCCCTTCGGTCGGAAGATTCCATGCCTTGACTGTATAGGCGAACACGATCGACGGTCGGTCGCGGACCGCGTCCGCGGCGGCAAACGCAGCGAGCAAGTCTCGCAGGTCATGCCCACCTAGGTCTCGCAAAGCAGCGTGTATTTCTTCGTCCGGCATTCCGCCGAGCACGCGCATCCGTCGGGGTGATGAGCCAGTCGCCGCCAACGCGTTGCGCAGTTCGCTCGCCGGTATTCGCAGCAGGCGCTGGTATTCCTCGTTTGGCATTTCGTCGAACCGGCGCCGTAGGTCCTCACCACCCGGGCGGGCGAAGATTTCTCTCAAACGGCTTCCATATTTCAGTGTGATCGAGTGCCACCCTGCCGCATCGAACATTGATTGGATGCGTCCAGCCGCGATGTCAGGTACAACTCTGTCAAGCGACTGCCGATTCAAATCAACGACCCATAGAACCTCGCCTAACCCTCGTACCATCGGGTCGATGATGCATTCCCAAATTGCGCCCTCGTCGAGTTCAGCGTCGCCTAACAACGCAACCTGTCGGCCACTATCAGGGACGTCGAAATGAGACGCCACGTACCGATGAGCAAGTGCGCTCCAGATCGGCGCCGTGGCCCCGATTCCGACCGAGCCCGTCGAGAAATCGACGGGATCCGGGTCCTTCGTCCGGCTCGGGTAGCTCTGCAAGCCGTGGAAGGAACGGAGTTCCGTGAGATACCGACGATCGAGCCTGCCGAGCAGGTAATTGATTGCGTGGAGCACTGGCGACGCATGTGGTTTGACCGAGATTCGATCGGAGTGCCCTAGGTGTGCAAAGAACAACGCAGTCAGGATGCTCGCCATGGATGCAGACGACGCCTGATGTCCGCCGACCTTGACGCCAGACCTCGTCTCGCGCACGCGATTTGCGTGGTGGACCATGCTCATCGCCAGCCACAAGACGCGATGCTGCACCGACTCAAGGACCGGCATCTCGTTCTCGTCGACCCAAGGCTGGGCAGCCGCCGAGATCAGCGTTGCCTTGGGCGAACGGTTAAAGGAGCCGACCGCAGACCCTCCAAGTGCATCCGATGGCTTGTGAGACACGGCGCCCATCGCCTCTGACTCTACGCAAATGTCGACAGCACAACTGGTTGTTTTACTGCCTCTGTGCCCCCACCTGCCGGCATGTTATGCCGATACCTGTCAAGATCTGGGCATATGCGAGGTGGACAACTGGACGCGACAGATCTGCTGTTGCTTCGCAACTTACAGGCCGATGCGAAGCTTACGAATGTCGAGTTGGCTGAACGGGTTCAGCTATCGCCGTCGCCCTGTCTCGCTCGAGTGCGTGCCCTTGAGAACAGCAAGGTCATACAACGCTACGTCACCCTCCTGAACCCTCTCTCGTTAGGGTTGGGCGTAAGCGTGTTCATTCAAATAAGTCTTGAAACGCAAGTCCGCGGCGCTCTCGAGACCTTTGAGGCAGCGATCCGCAAACGCCCTGAAGTCATGGAGTGCTACTTGATGACTGGTGACGCGGACTACCTCCTGCGCGTGGTTGTTCCCGACGTGCAGGCCCTCGAGCGCTTCGTCGTAAGCGAGTTGACGAACATTCCAAGTATCTCCCGGATTCGTTCGAGTTTCGCGCTAAAACAAGTCAAATACGAGACGGCCCTGCCACTGCCCGGATTGTAGGCGGCTGAAATTTCGGCACGGTAGGCGCAAGATTGCGCAAATGCCCAGACGACTCGTAGTCCGCGCTGCCGAGACAGCGACCTCCACCGATCCTGACGTCGGAAATATGCGCATGGCACCGTCGGAGCGCGAGATCGACGTGTTCGAAGGTCCCTATCCGCGGGCTATCGTCGTGCAACGAGCTCTGAACGTCGCTGGCGTGTTTGCGCGCGTGGTCGAGTTTCCAATGCCATGCGCGTTCGACGCGCCCTTCTACACCCCGCCATACGGTTCCATTCTCGTTTCCCCGCGGGAAGCCGAGCGCGCGCGCGCGCTGATCACCGACATACCATCCCGCTCCGAAGCGCCCAATCGGATCGGAAAGTGACTTCGCGATCTTTCGCGTTCCGCGAGAGTGCCACCTGGCACACACGCTGACAGCAGTCAATGATCACTACGCCGTGGATTGGTGCGCGGCAATCTGCGGCGGCTAGATCCAAGCCGTGTGTGCAACTTGGGTGCGCGCGCTATGGCGTCCCGCGTCCGCTCAACTGTCGGCGAGTCAGGCTAGTCATCGAAACGCGATTCGGCACGCAACTCGCGCGCAATCACGAAGTCGGCGACCCGTGTCCTTGGCGACGTGAGGCGGCATGAACCGATTCCTGATCAGCGAGCGGTCACGCCGC
>CAZSNV010000386.1:0-4286 GCA_964608035.1 uncultured Gemmatimonadaceae bacterium
TCCGCGTCGAACAGCTCCAGACGGACGAACAGCCGCAGCACGGCGCGCCGGAAGGAGGGAACCACCCAGATGTTCTTTGTGCGGCTGTTCGTGACCATGGTGTCGCCTCTTGTCGAAGAAAGTGAATGCGCGAACGGTCGCCTCGAATGAGAGCGGCCGTTCGCGTGCTACTTGGGCCTTGTGTGTGCGAGCTACTTCACGTCCGAGATCTAGACGACCTCGCTCAGCCCCTCGGCGGGAACGGATCCCGCCCGTAGCTGTCCTTGGCGCGGATCTGCGTGCGCCGGTTCTGGATGATCAGCTCGCACCGGCGCTGCCGCGCGATGGCGCGAGCTGCACTGATCGCCACGTGCGGGTCAGCGAATCATCAGTCAGGATCTCAACCAAGCCCGAAGTCAGGTACTCTGTTGACTTCTTGGCTGGCGCACGTAGTATTGACCACTCCCCGGAGCCAGTCATCGCGGGCTGCGCCGCAGAACATCATCAGAGTGCCCGCACCCATGGGCGGAGCGAGTCGCAAGCCCGACTGAATCGAAGCCTTCTCGCCATTGAGATCGTCTGGCATTGGCCATAGACGATGACGACTGCGGGCGGGTCGGCGGCATTCCATGATGCGGGGCCAAACGATGACGACTGCGGGCGGGTCGGCGGCATTCCATGATGCGGGGCCAATCTTAAGATCTGACGTACTGCGGCGTGAAGTACCCGCCCTCAATTGAGAGTGCGGCGTCACGTCTGATCGTACGGTGCTCGCGCAGGCCTTCACAAGGAGTGCCTATGTGTCCCGCGCCTTGCAATTGCTCGACAACGGTCGCCCAGTCTCACGTCGGCATATCCGCGCGACGGCGGAGTCCAGGCTGCCGAGTCGCATTGCTTTGCAGCCGGGCGGTTCCTGCGATCACCTGTTCGCTCATTCTAATCGCGTGCCGGACGGAGCAGCCGACAAGCGTTCCAGCGGTCGTCGCCTCGGTCGCCGTTACACCGTTTAGTTCAACAGTCGCCATCGGCGAATCGGTTGGTTTTACAGCCATGGCCCACGACGCGGACGGCCAGCCCGTGATCGGCCGCACGATTACGTGGATTAGCTCCGATCCGGCGAAACTGCGAGTCACGAGCGCCGGCGTAGCCACCGCGACCGCCTCGGGCGACGCCGCGATCATTGCGACCGTCGACGGGGTGGACGGCGATGCCACGGTCGTAGTGGCTGCTGTTGTGTTGGCCACGGCGATGCTGGGGCCCGACGTGCAGCAGTCGGTGCGGGGCGTCATCAACGAGATCAGATCCGGGATCGACGTTGCTCCGGCTACCGCTGCGACGCGCGTTCGCGTGTTGCCGGGCGCAATTGGAAGCGCCGTGGCGGCCACTAGTTCGTCTGGGGCGTTGTTACTCATGGGAGTGGAACGCGGCGGGATCATATCTATCGACGCGCACTCATCAGGGATTGCGTTGCTTCGACTGGTCGTGCTTGGCGCGTTCCCTTATGTGGATGCCGACGCTTTGGACGCCGCTACCACACGCCATCCGGAGTTCACGGCGTTGGTGACGAAGATCCGTCAGCTGAGCGAGTCCGGAGTGTCCTTTTTGGGCGACGACGATGTTCTCGCCCGCGCCATCCGAATTGCGCTCGCCGCCATCCCGTCCGACGGTCGCGCCCGCACCAACGACGTGCGCGCGAATCCCACGCGCGCGGCCGCTTCGACCGTTTCGACAATGTCGTTCCCACTGGTAGAGGTGGACGTAGACCACACCGATTACGACGTTGGAAAGCCCCGAACAACGCTCTACCTGGCCAATCACACCTTCCTCCCGTGGGAGGTACGGAGTGTAGATGACGTCACTGGTGTGGTAATCGAGCCGCTGCACTTGCTCAAGCCCCAACAATTCGACCCGTTCGCTCCCCCTTTCTACTCCGGTGGCTCAGGCACGACCGAAGGAGCAAACACACGCATTCGATTGGAGCTCAGTCAGTCCCAGGACACACGCAAGGAGGCGCTCCGCCAAATCGGGGTGACTCTTATCGGCGCAGTCGCTCCAATTGTTGGTGTCGTCGCAAAGGACCAGGTAGTCAGGTTGACGGCGGCGGTTGTCCCTAAGATCTTCGATGAGGCTTTTCTCACGGGGGTCGCTGCTCTCGCACCGGAGGATGCAGCAGTCGCGTTGGCACTGAGACTATTCGACCAAAGCGCCGTTGAAGCAATCGCGCGCGAGGCCGCTACGATCTTGATCAAAGATAGCGTCAAGGACCTAGTCGGAGAGGAAGGGTTGTTTCGACTCCTCCGCGATTTCCTTGATCTCTATTCGAAACTGAGCAAACTCCTCTCTGCGAGCGCATACCTACGGAGCGCCTCGTATGTGTATTCCGACTACGGGCCCTTCTCGTCCGTGAACGACCGCCTCACTGTGTGTGAAGAGGAAGGGTATTTCGTGCGGTGCGTCGAATCGCTGCGGATCGAACCGTCCGCGATCTCACTCCCGGTCGGCGGCCAGCAGCCAGTGTCGCTGCCGGCTACGTACGCATCGGGCACCGAGGTTTTCGAGCCACCCAAGCTGGACTTCGCGTTCGATCCGGTGCCCTCAGGCGTCGCGTCGCTAATAACACTGCCTGACGGTTCGACGCGAGCCGTGCGCGCTGACGCCGCGGGAGTGACCCGACTGACGATTCGAGTGCCGAGTCAAAATCGGAGTGCAGCCGCGTCGGTTACTGTGACGTCGCAAGTCGATCCACCTCTAGCGGGTCGCCTTACGATCGAAGACATCTCTGGGCGACTGGAATGGCCGGTGAGCGACGGCTCGACAGTCATGATCGCTCGGCTGTACAACGCGGACGGAAGCATGGACGAGCAGTTTTCCGGGCCAGTTTGTTGGACGACGTCGGACGTTCGGGTGCTCCACTTCTTCTCCTCGGGGCAGTATCCCGAATCAGCCTGCGGGAGCTTTGGTTTTCGCGTTTATTTCAGGGGCCCGGGTATTGCGACCGTGACTGGCACCGCGCGAGGTCTTGAGGCGAAGATCACGTACGCGATCACGTGCGTCGCTGGACACGTCGCGTGCACGGGTTTCCTCGCGTCCGCTTCCGGGGCAGCGCCGAGCGCCGCCGTGACGCGTCAGCCAACTCCGTTGAAGACGCGGAGAGGAATCGGGGGTCATCCTCGACCCGGACCGCCCAGCGACTAGTCCAGATAGGGAACGACACAGATGTTCTTGATGGGGCCTTGGTGGACATGGGATGATCCTCTTGATGAAGAAAGTGGATGCACGAACGGCCGCCTCGAATGAGAGCGGCCGTTCGCGCGCTACTTGGGGTTCGTGTGTCCGAACTACTTCACGTCCGAGATCTCGACGACCTCGCTCAGCCCCTCGGCGGGAACGGATCTCGTCCGTAGCTGTCCTTGGCGCGGATCTGCGTGTGCCGATTCTGGATGATCAGCTCGCACCGGCGCTGCCGGGCGATGGCGCGAGCTGCACTGATCGCCACGTGCTGGGTCCGATGGACGGACACCGGATGCGGGTCACGACCGATGCGAACTGCCCAACCGCGCGGCCGCTGGCGCACCACCCACACGTTCTGCAAGCGAATTCTGGTAGACATTGGTTGGCTTTCCGAGCTTCGAGAAGGGTGAACGCGCGAACGGCCGCCTCGAGTGAGGGCGGCCGTTCGCGCGGTACTGCGGGTTTTGGTTATGCCTACTGCGGTGCTACATCAGGGTCGAGATCAGGCTGCGGCGAGAACCTCCGGAGTCCCAGCCACAGGAGGAGTTGTGACCGGACCCGGGCCTTCCAGCGCCGGGACGGTTCCGCCAGATGTGGCGGGCAACTGAGTGGTGCCAGGGTTGGCGGCCGAACCGGCAGCCTCGTCGAGCGACTTTACCGAAGTCGCCGTCACCGCGACGCGACGAATCGTTCGCCACTGCGCGAGCAACACCCTGTCCTTGATGGCCGTTCGGATGAAGGAGTCGAGCAGCCGGAGATTGTAGCGGGCCACTCGTGCTTCACCCTTGAGGCCTTCCGTCGCGCCGACACGCAGCGCGCCCTTCTGCGACGTGTCGGCGATTCCCTGCTTCAGGTCGCGATAGGAATTTCAATCGGGGCGTAAAAGTATGGCGCGACGCTGCACGCCGCGCCACGACCTCGGGGGCGGTGCGGGCAGGGTCCTTCGCCAATCTCCCTGCGTCGCGGGCCGTCCGGTCGGCCCCGCCGCGGGTCGTCGCCCCGTGGCACCGGACCGATTTGAGACCGCCACGCACGTCGAACGGCCCCGACCGGTGCGCCGGGGCGCGCGGGGAGAC
>CAZSNV010000387.1:0-4264 GCA_964608035.1 uncultured Gemmatimonadaceae bacterium
CAGATGCGCGAGCTGATCGAGGCGGGCTACGTGTACATCGCGCAGCCGCCCCTGTACCGGGTCGCGAAGGGCAAGCACGAGTTCTACGCCTACGACGAGAAGGAGCGCGAGGCGTACATGGAACGTCTGGGCAACGGCGAGGGTCGCGGCTCAGTCAATGTGCAGCGCTACAAAGGCCTCGGCGAAATGAACCCGCCGCAGCTGTGGTCCACGACGATGGATCCGGAGCGTCGCACGCTCCTTCGGGTCGGCATGGAGGACGCCGTGCAGGCGAACGACGTCTTCCAGACGCTGATGGGCGACGATGTGGAGCCGCGCCGGGCGTTCATCGAGGCGAATGCGAAGTTCGTGAGCAACCTGGACATCTGAGCTCTGAGCTCAGAGCTCTGAGCTCAGAGGAGGAAATCACCAATGAACCTCGCCGAACTCAAACTGAAGCCGTACGCGAAGTTTGCCGCGTTAGGCGCACTGGGCGTCTGCGCGGGCGTGTTCGGGCTTTATGTGTTCCTCGTGTTCTTTACGCGATCGCTCCCACTCGGGGGCATCGACCAGACACAGGCGATCCTGTCGTGGATCTCCTTGGCCATCCCCTTCTCACTCATCATCGGCGCGCACTTGGCCTACGCGCGAGTGCTGACGAATTACGCGAAAGAGTGAGCGATTGCAGATTCAGACTCTGAATCTGCTCCCGTTCTGCATTTTGCATTTTGCATTTTGCGTTTTGCATTCTCAGGCTTGAGAGGCCACCTCCGCCGGCGTATCCAGCGACTCGTAAAGCGTCGCGCCCTCCAGCGTCACCCGGTGCGAAATGAGCGGTAGCGGGTAGTCCGCTTCATCGGCGATCACGATCGCCTGCTCCAAAGCACGCCGGCCCGCCTCTATTCCGGCGGCGTCACGGGCCATGATCGTGGCCAGCGGCTCACCCTCCCGCACCAGGTCACCGGGTCGCACCGCGATGACGAACCCCACGCTGTGATCGACGGGATCGCCCGGTCGCGACCGCCCGCCTCCCAGTTCAATGACGCCAAACCCGACCCGTCGCGGGTCCACCGACGCGACGAAGCCCGCGGCCGGCGCAAAGAACAATTCGCAGCACTCGGCCTGGGGCAGTCGTGAGGGGTCGTCCACGACCTCCGGATCGCCCCCCTGCGCCTCGATGATCTCCCGGAACTTGTCGGCGGCCTTCCCGGACGAGATGGAGACTTCCATCGAGCGGCGCGCCGCATCGCGACCTGTCGCCAACCCGCCCAGCACGAGCATTTCGGCACCTAACGCGTAGGTCACCCGCATCAGGTCCGGCGGACCCTCGCCGTGCAACGCGTGGATGGCCTCCTCGAGTTCCAGCGCGTTGCCGCAGGCGCGCCCCAGCGGACGGTCCATCGCCGTTACGAGCGCGACCACGGGGACGCCGTGACGCGCGCCCAGCGCGACCATCGTGTGCGCCAGCTCCAGCCCGCGTTCCACTTGCGGCATGAACGCGCCGGATCCGCTCTTGATGTCGAGCACGAGGCCCGTGAGTCCCTCGGCGAGTTTCTTGCTCATGATGCTCGCCGCAATCAGCGGGATGCTCTCGACCGTGGCCGTGGAATCGCGCAGCGCATACAGGCGCCGGTCCGCCGGTGCGATCTCCTGGCTTTGTCCGATCAGGGCGCACCCGATGCGAGTTATCTGCGCGCGGGCCTCCGCGAGCGACAGATTGGTCCGGAATCCATCGATGGACTCCAGCTTGTCGAGCGTCCCGCCCGTGTGCCCCAGTCCTCGCCCCGACATCATGGGCACAGCGGCGCCGAGCGAGGTGACGAGCGGCGCGAGGATCAGTGAGACCTTGTCCCCGACGCCACCGGTCGAGTGCTTGTCGAGCCGCGGTGCCGTGATGTGCGATAAGTCGAGCGAGGCTCCGCTGTGCAGCATGGTGTCCGTGAGCGCCGCGGTCTCGTCGCGGTCGAGGCCCTGGAAATAGACGGCCATGAGCAACGCTGCCATCTGCGCATCTGTCACCTCGTCACTGAGGTACGACGCGATGAGCGCCTGCCACTCACCTGGCTCTATTCGGCCGCCGTTGCGCTTCCGTTCAATGAGCTGATAGGCGAGCATTCCACGGGCTCCCGTGTACTACGTCTCATCGCAACGCGCCGCGCGAGTCGGCACGAGCGAATCCCATCGCCAATCTGGCCCCCGCCCACCACTCCGTCGAGCCCGATGCGCCCGCAACGTTTTCTGCTGCTGTTCACCGCCTTGATCATCACGGCGCCGTTAGCGGCGCAGGATGTGGCCGGGCACATCGCCCGCGGCGACAGCGCACACGCCGCATTCAACGTCGAAGCGGCGCTGGCGCAGTATGAGGCCGCCCTCGCGATCGATTCGACAAACGCGGACGCTCTTGGCAAGGCGTCGCGGGCCGCGGTGGACCTCGGCGAGTCGCTGACCGACGCCCAGCAGCAGAAGGACCTCTTCCGCAAAGGGGAGCGCTACGCCCGGCAGGCGGCGCGCGCCGATTCAACGGTCGCCGAGAACTGGTTCCACCTCGCCAGGGCACTCGGGCGGACGGCGCTGAGCGTCGGAGTGCGCGACCGCGTGCGCTATGCGGTCGAGATCCGGAGATGCGGGCAGAATGCGCTGGCGATCAACCCGGACCATCCCGGCGCGCTGCACGTGTTAGGCATGTGGAACGCCGAGGTCAAACGGCTCAGTGGGTTCGAGCTGTTCTTTGCGCGCCGGTTCCTCGGCGGAGGGGTGCTGGGTCAGGCCAACTGGAAGGACGCCGTGAGCTACATGGAGCGCGCGGTGGCGGTCGATCCCGACCGGATCGCCCATCGCCTCGACCTGGCGCAGATCTACGCCGACATCGGCGAAAAAGACAAGGCGCGCGCGACGTTTGAGTCGGTCATCAATTCAACGACGCGGACGGATTTCAACGATCCGCTCTACAAGAAACAGGCCGAAGAACGGCTCAAACGGCTCCGTTAGGCACCGTTGTGCGAAGTGTTGGACCTGACAGGCGGCAGGAGTCCCCTCGGTTGCGTGCTCCGGCGCACAGAATGACGCGCTGCGCGACGACGGCGTCTCAGTACGGAGACTCTTTGCCCGTCCCCGCCTCCCCTCATGTCATCCATCGCCGCCTCTCCCAACCCCAGCCCTGCCGCGGTCGACGACGTTTCTGACGTCGCGACCCTGCGCGCGCGCGTCGAAGAGCTTGCGCACGAGCGCGATCAGCTGGCCGCCGCGGTCGACATCCTGCAGGAGGTCAGTTCGACGCTGCATTTCACTGAGATCCTTCAGCGAATTGCGAAGCGGCTGGGCGACCTGTTCGGACTCGATCGCTGCTCCATCTACCTGGCGGGTGACGTCGCCGAAGAAGTTCGCATGGTGGCGACATTCGAGAACCCCGAGTTGGGAAACCTGGTAGTGGACCTGAGTCGATACCCGGAACTCAAGCGCGCCTTCGAATCCGGCCAGACGGTGTTCATCCCGGAAGCGACCCGCGATCCGTCGCTGGAACGCGTGTGGGAGACGCTCGGCGATCGGTCCGTCCGCTCGATCGTGGTTGTGCCGGTCCGGTGGCGCACAAACGTCATCGGCGCGATTTTCCTGCGGACCGAGCGAGGCTCGACGCCTTTCTCCGAGAGCGACATCCGGTTCTGCGAGATGATCGCCTCGCTCACTGCGAAGGCACTTCGCAACGCGCACCGCTTCGGGTCGCTCAAGCGCGCGAATTCCGAGCAGGTGGAACGTGACCGGCGCGCGGCGTTGGAGCGCATCGCGCTGATCGCCTTTCTCCGCCGCCTGCTCGAGCGATACGCCACGAGCGCTGAACATTTGTGGGCAGAGACGCTTTTGGCGCGGGCGAGTGATGAAGAGCTCGACCGGCTTACTTCAGTCGCGATGCAAGTCATTACGGAAGAAGCCCGGGGTTAGGCGCCGGAACACCGCGAACACGCATGACGTGGTTGGCCTTTTACGCATGTGGGCAAGCAGACCCTTCCCGCCGTTATCTGCTTTACTTATGCCGCAGGTCAGGTTCTCAGGAGCGCAAACAGCGGCATAGGTAAACACTGAGACTGCGGGAAAGAGTCGGCGTTCCGAATGCGTAAAACAGTCAACCGCGTCAGGGTTGGGATATGGTAGTGACCTTATTACGGCGTTGACCGTTTTACGCCGTTCGGAGCGCGGACCCTTCCCGCAGTTATGTGTCTTTACTTATGCCGTCGATCAGGTTCTCAGGGGCGTAAACAGCGGCATAGGTAAAGACTGAGACTGCGGGAAA
>CAZSNV010000388.1:0-4246 GCA_964608035.1 uncultured Gemmatimonadaceae bacterium
CTGGGATCCGGTAGCAGGAGAGCTCCGGATGGCGACGCGCATCGTCGTGCGGGTCGCGGGCAGTTGGATCGCCGCGGTCGGGTCCGCGATTCCGCCGTCCGCCGCGGCGTCCGCGCCGGCGCCGGCGCCTCTCGGGCCGCGACACTGCTTCGCCAGCTTCAGTCGTGCCTTCAGTATCGGCGGTATCGGCGGTATCGGCTTCGGTTTCGTCGTCGACGCCGTCGTCCTCGTCGATCGGCGCTTCAAAGTCTGCCTCGACACGACTGGGAACCATCGGGATTTCCACGCCGGGCGGAGCCACAGGGAGCTGCCTCGACAGGGAGGACGGACGCGGTGATTCGGGCGATCGCGGAACCCAGGCAGGACGCTCCACGGTGTCCTGCAACAGGATCACCTCTTCGGAGACTCCCTCCACCGGAGAAACGAACGCCTCGTCCTCGCCGGTGGGCTCGTTGATTCGTTCACTCCCCATTTCCTGCCGCAATTCGGCAAGGGCGAGGACGCGCGTTTCACCGTCTTCCGCGCGCAGCGTGACGCGCTCGCGGAAAATGTCGTTCACGACCACCTTCTCCTGGCCCTTCGTCGTGGCGACGACCTTTCCCTCTTTGGGGAATCGCTTGCGCTGCTGGACGTAGAAATCGTGTTCGTAGCGCAGGCAACACATCAGGCGGCCGCACGCGCCCGAGATCTGGCTGGGGTTGAGCGAGAGGCGCTGGTCCTTGGCGACACCCAGGTTGACGGGGCGCAGCTCAGGAAGCCATGACGCGGAACAGTACTCGCGACCACAGCGTCCGATGCCCGAGAGCCGTTTGGCCTCATCGCGCACGCCGATCTGCTTCAACTCGATCCGTGTGCGGAAGGCCGACGCGAGTTCGCGGACGAGATTGCGAAAATCGACGCGCTTGTCGGCCGTGAAGTAGAACGTGAGCTTGCGCCGATCCCATCGCCATTCGGCATCAGTGAGCTTCATCGCGAGGCCGTTCGCTCGCACTCGCTCCGATGCCTTCCGCCGCGCCGATTCGTCCTGCTCGCGCAACTCGCGGAGTCGCTTCACGTCGTCCGTGCCCGCGAGACGCCGGGCCACCAGGGAAATCGGCGTTTCTCCCGGGCCGTGCGTGCAGCCCTTCGCCCGCGACTGCGCCAGGTCACCCACGGCGTGGACATGCCCGAGATCCTCGCCCCGGTCAGCCTCCACGATCACGTGTGACTTGATCGCAGGAGCGTCCTCCCCTTCCCAGAGGAAGAACTCCTTCCGATTGCCTTTAAAACAGACCTCGATCAACACGACAGGGACGGGCGACGGGCGACGGGTGACGGGTGACGGGGGGAACCACGACTACCAGAGGATACTCAGGGGCTAGCGAGCCATGCCACGGGATGCGACGCGATTCGGAGTCCGGTAGCCGTCGCTCTCTCCCGTCCCCCGTCCCCCGTCACCCGTCTCTTATTCAGCCCACTGCCCCATTTTCAGGAACTTCTCCCTACGCCGCCTCACCAGCTTGTCCGGCTTGAGCCTTCGCAGGTCCTCGAGGTTCCGGATCAACGCTTCCTGGAGTGCGGCAGCCGTAGCCTCATGATTGATGTGCGCGCCGCCCACCGGTTCGGGCACGATCTCGTCGATCACCTTCAGGTCATGAAGTTCGGGCGACGTGATGCGGAGCGCGGTGGCCGCCCGCTCCCTCATTTCCATGCTCTTGCCGTCCTTCCAGAGAATCGCCGCGCACCCCTCGGCTGTGATGACGGAGTAGACCGCGTTCTCCAGCATCAGCACGCGATCGGCAACGCCTAACGCGAGCGCGCCACCCGAGCCGCCCTCGCCGATCACCGTCGCCACAATCGGGACCTGGAGCCGGCTCATCTCGAACAGGTTCCGGGCGATCGCTTCCGACTGGCCGCGCTCCTCGGCACCCAACCCCGCCCACGCGCCCGGGGTGTCGATGAGCGTGAAGACCGGGACATGGAATTTTTCGGCCAGCTTCATCAGGCGCAGCGCCTTCCGGTATCCCTCCGGATGCGGCATGCCGAAGTTGCGCCGCAGGTTTTCCTTGGTGTCGCGTCCGCGCTGGTGACCCATCACCATCACCGTTTCGCCATCGAGTCGGGCCCAGCCGCCCACGATCGCCGGGTCCTCACGGAACAGCCGGTCGCCGGCCAGCTCGATGAAGTCCGTGAAGCAGAGCCGGATGTAGTCGAGCGTGAAGGGCCGCTTGGCGCTGCGCGCCACTTGCAGCCGCTGCAGCGGGGAGAGGTTGCGATAGACCTCCTGCCGGAGCGCGGTCAGCTTCTTTTCCAGCGGCGCGATTTCTTCGTCGACGGGAATCTGCTGGTCGCCGGCAAGCTTCTTCAGCTCATCTATCTGCTTCTCGAGTTCGAAGATCGGTTTCTCGAACTCGAGCGTGGGGGTCGAGGCCATCGTCAGGCGACCCTGACCAGTTTGACCCGGCCAACCCCCAGCAGCGCTCGCAACTCAGCGAGCGCTGCGCCGTTCGCCGCGACCTTCAGGCTGCGCGAGCGGAGGCGGGCGACACTGCCGGCCCCATCCTTCCACCGAACTTCGACGGGCGCCGAACCAGGGTGCGCGTCGAGCACTGCCCGGACGTCCTTGAAGACGTCAGGCATGAGTTCCGCCGCGGCGGATTGGTCATCCGTCGCAGCAGGCGCCGGTGCCAACTCGATCGATACCGCTACCTGGCCGCTCACCCGTAGCTCCTCGAAGCGCTGCACCGTTTCGACAATGAAGGTGGGATTGTCGACTCCCTGGTCCCGGCGGGGATATCCGCCCTTGATCAGCATCGGGACATCGGTCAGCACCCTGTGCGACAGGGCCGCCCATGCCTCCGGGAAAACCAGTATCTCCGAAGATCCGGAGAAATCCTCGACTGTCAACCTGGCGAACTCCGCTCCAGTTCGCTTGGAGACCTGCTTCTTGATCGCGGTCACGACCGCCCCGACGGAAACTGGGCCCTCCTCCCACTTCCCCAACTGCGCAACCGTATGCGTAGCAAAGAGCTCGCACTCGGCTCGGAACGGCTCCAGTGGGTGGCCGGAGATATAGAAGCCAAGAATCTCCTTTTCCTTCGTCAAACGCTCGGACTCTGAAAGGGGTGCAAGGTTCGGTAGCACGGGCTCCCTCCCGTCCCCCGTCTCCCGTCCCCCGTCCACGATCTCAGTCGCGCCGAACAATGAAGCCTGACCCGCCTCTTTCTCGGCGGCTTTCAGCGACGCCTCCATGATGGCCGTGTCGAGGACCGCGAGATGCTGCGCCCTGTGCCCCGACAATCCGTCCAGCGCACCCGAATGAATGAGGGCCTCGAAGACCCGCTTGTTGCACAACCGGAGGTCCACGCGCTCCGCCAGATCGTACACGCTCTCAAACGACCGCTCGCGCCGTGCGGAAAGTATGGAATCGATTGCGCCGCGCCCGACATTCCGGATGGCGCCCAGCCCGAAGCGCATTCGGTTGTCCCCAATCACGGTGAACTTGTATCCCGATTCGTTCACGTCGGGTGGCAGCACTTCGAGGCTCATCTCCCGCGATTCGTTGATGAACTTCACGACGCTGTCGGTATCGCCGATCGCCGACGAGAGCAGGGCGGCCATGAAATCCGCCGGGTGGTGACACTTGAGCCACGCGGTTTGCAGCGAAATGATCGAATAGGCAACCGAATGCGACTTGTTGAACCCGTACCGCCCGAACGTCTCGATCTGCGCGGCCAGCTCCTCGATCACGCGCGGCTTGTATCCACGCGCGATGGCCTTGGCGGTGAACTTGCCGAGTTCCTCCTGAATGAGGTCCTTGTCCTTCTTCCCGACTGCCTTTCGGAGCAAGTCAGCTTCGGCCAGTGAAATGCCGGCCAGTACCTGCGCGATGCGCATCACCTGCTCCTGATAGGTGATGACTCCGTACGTCGGCTCGAGAATCGGGCGCAGCTCCGGCAGCGCGTACGTGACTGGTTCTTCGCCGCGCTTTCGTCGCTGGTAGACGCGGTGCATGCCTGCGTCCAGCGGTCCCGGGCGCATCAGCGCGCTCGACGCCACCAGGTCATCGAAGCGGTCGCAGCGCATGGCGCGCAGCATATCCGTGGCGAGCGGCGACTCGAACTGGAACACGCCCACGGTGCGCCCGAGACGGAGCATGCGGTACGTCTCGGGATCGGCGGCGTCGATCTTCGCCAAATCCGGCGCTGTCCCCTTTCGCGCGGCGATCGACCGCAGCGTGTCATGAATCACGGTCAGAGTCGTCAGG
>CAZSNV010000389.1:0-4233 GCA_964608035.1 uncultured Gemmatimonadaceae bacterium
TAAGGCTACCCTCTTGAAAAGACCTTGCCTGGACCGTCCCGATCGGACGCGATGGCAACTCGCCGACCGTCCGGCGAGAACCTTGGCTGCATCTCGTACGCGGGACCACCAATCACGAGCGTGGCGGAGCCACCCGTGATCGGCATCGTAAAGATGTCGCCGAGCAGGTCGAAGACGATCGTGCGCCCATCGGGCGAGACGTCGAGCGACATGAACGTGCCCGTGGAAGTCTCGAACGTGAGGTCTTTCGCCGTGGCGCGCCGAGCGGACACGTCCCACTTCGCAGGAACGGTGGGCGTGGCTGTTGGCGCCTGTTGAGCGCTGATCGACGTAGCGGCGACGCTCAAAAGCGTCATCGTGGAGGCACGGAAGGAGCTTTTCATGGCAAGGAGGCAGGAAGCAGGAAGCAGGAAGCAGGGCAGGAACGAAGCGACTGATTGAAAGGCGCTTCGACCCATCTCAGGATTGTCGAGAGTGGCAAGCTGGCCCGTCCGGTGGGCAAGTACAAGTCACACTGTGTCAGGCCGTGCGATGGACGGGGCGGGGCGATAAAGGTCGACCCCTTTGCGCTCTGCGCTCTACGCTCCGCGCTCCACGCTAGCTCACCGGCGGCACCCGATCGTCAGGCGGCGCGAAGTTGGAAAGAAACTGTCGCTCCTGCATCGTCAGCGCCGACATGCCGTGCGCGTTGATCTTGTCCAGGATGCGATTGACTTCATCCCGATTCACTTCGTGGACCTTCCCCAAATCGACGTCGGGACGCTTGGTGAACTTCAGCTCACGGGCCGGCGGGGCGCTGGTCGCACGCTTCCGGAACTCCCCTCGTTTGCGATCGAGCCACTTGAGATAGAGGAATGCGCCGGCGTAGCCGCCCAGATGCGCGAAATGCGCGACGTTGCCGCCAGCACCGCCGAGACCCATCCAGAGGGAAAGCACGGTGGTGATGATCACCAGCATACGCGCCGGGACGGGAATAATTCCCCAGATGTGGATCGGTGCGTCGGGCCAGAACCAGGCAAACGCCAGCATGACGCCAAAGACCGCCCCCGACGCCCCGAGCACCGCGGCCGACGGTGAGGTGACGAGCGACAGGAGGGCGCCGGTGACGCCACTGATCAGGTACAGGTACAGGAAGCTGCGGGACCCGAGGCGTTCCTCTACCCGCGGCCCGAAGAAGAACAATGCGAGCATGTTGAACGCGAGGTGCATCACACCCGCGTGCAGGAACATGTACGTGACGATCGTCCACGGCCGCACCAGAATGAGGCGCGGCACAAAGATCATCAGCGCCGTCACCAACTCGGTGGTTTGCTGAAGGAAAAAGACGCCGATGTTGGCGAACAGCAGGGCGCGAACGAATGGGGTCACGGCGACTGAAAGATGGGAGATGGGAGATGGGAGATGGGAGGGGACCTTGAATCTTCTTGAGGGCTGGCCAATCCGCGCATTGCGAGCCATGCTGAACGCCGTCGGATAGGCCAGAGGCCCGAGGCCAGAGGCCAGAACACAGCAAACAGAATTGCCAGTCACCCACAACGAATCACGTCATATGAGCGCATCGATCGTCCGCCTCGCGGCAAGCCTTACGGTCATTGCCATAGCATCGGTTTCCGCGCAACAGCCAACCGGGGCCGCGCCGGCGCCCGGAACGCAAACGCCGACTCAGGGCGCCGGTCGTGGCGGTCCTGTGCGACCCCGACCCTACGCCCAGGTGGTCACTGACCGCGCGAAGTCGGATGCCGGTGGAATCACCGTCCATCAGGTCGATGATCGCTACCTCTTCGAGGTGCCGGACACCCTGGTTGGGCGCGACTTCCTGCTCGTGAGCCGCATCGCCGGCGTGCCGGCCAACATCGGCGGGTTCATCTCGGCCGGCAGCTCGGTCGGAGAACGGCTCGTGCGATGGGAGCGGAGCGGCGACCGACTTTCACTCCGCAGCATCAGCGTGGACGCGGTGGCCGATAGTTCCCTCCCCATCGCGATTTCGGTGGCGAGCAATAATGTCGGCGCAATCCTGATGTCGTTCCCGATTCAGGCGTACGGCCGCGCCGGTTCGCGCGACAGCACGACGTTCGTCATCGACGTGACCGAGTTCTTCGGCGGCGACACTCCCACAATGAGCGGTTTGAGCGCCGCGCAACGTCGCACGTACCAGGTGCGGCGCCTGGATCCGGCGCGGAGCTATGTCACCGCCGTGCGCTCGTTCCCGCTGAACGTCGAGGTGCGACACACGCAGACGTTCGATGCCGCCGAGCCTCCGGGAGACCAGCGGAGCGGTGCGCTGTCGCTGGACATGCGGCAGTCACTGGTATTGTTGCCGCGGGTCCCGATGCGTCCGCGGCTCGCCGACGCGCGAGCCGGATTTTTCACGGTCGATCGCGTGAACTACGGCCTCGACGTGTTGAAGGCGCAGTCCGAGACCTTCATCCGCCGGTGGCGCCTCGAGCCGAAGGATCCCGCTGCGTACGCGCGGGGTGAACTTGTCGAGCCGGTGAAGCCGATCGTGTATTACCTCGACCCGGCGACGCCGACACGCTGGCGCTCGTACATGCGGCAGGGCGTGGAGGACTGGCAGAGCACCTTCGAGAAGGCGGGGTTCAAGAACGCGATCCTTGCGAAGGATGCGCCCACACCGGAAGAGGATCCGGAGTGGGACCCCGAAGACATCCGCTACTCCGTCGTGCGCTGGGCGGCGAGCCTGGTCCGGAACGCCGTGGGGCCGAGCACCTCCGATCCGCGCAGCGGCGAAATCATTGAAAGCGACATCACCTGGTACCACAACCACATGCGGTCGTACCGGAATCGCCTGCTCATCGAGACCGGCGCTTCCAATCCAGCGGCGCGCACGCTCAACACGCCCGAGGATCTGATGGGCGAGACGATGCGCAAGGTGGTCACCCACGAGGTGGGTCACGCGTTAGGCCTGCCCCACAACATGGTCGCGTCGAGCTCATTTCCAACCGACTCGCTGCGCAAGCCGTCGTTCACGCGGCGCTACGGCGTTTCGGCGACGATCATGGACTACGCGCGACAGAACTACATCGCGCAGCCGGGTGACGGGCTCGAGCCGAAGGATTACATCCGACGGCTTGGTCCGTTCGACGAATTCATCATCAACTGGGGCTACCGGGCGCTGCCAAACGCCGCTACGCCGGAAGCTGAGCGGGCCACGCTGAACAAGTGGCTCACCGAGCAGACGGGGCCGATGCCGTACCGGTATGTGGCCCAGAATTATTCTGGCATCGATCCGCGCGCGCAGACCGAGGACCTGGGCGACGATCCGGTGAAGTCGAGCACCTACGCGGTCGCCAACCTGAAGCGCGTGGTGCCGAACCTGGTGGCGTGGACGACGAAGGACGGAGAGAACTTCGAGGAACTGACGGAGCTGTACAGCGAGACGGTCGGGATGTGGAGCCAGTACATGGGCCACGTCACGACGCTCATTGGTGGCGTGTACGTGGACAACAAGACGGCTGATCAGAAGGGTGCGGTCTACCGCGCCGTACCGAAGGCGCAGCAGAAGGCGGCGTTGGAGTTTCTCACCGAGCACGTGTTGAAGTCGCCGGATTGGCTGACGCCGGCGGACGTCATGAGTCGGCTCGGGCCGCCGACGGGTGGCACGTCGCTGGCGAACCGGCAGGCGACGGTGATCACTGCGCTGCTGAACGCGGGGCGGTTGGGGAGGCTCGTCGATTCCGAGGTGCTCGAGGGATCGAAGGCGTATCCGGTGACCGAGTACCTGGCCGACGTGAAGCGCGCCGTGTGGGGCACCGCAACGGCGCCGGTGGAGCTGGATGCCGGACGTCGCACGATGCATCGCGTTTATCTCGAGCGGTTGGAGGCGCTGATCTCCCCGCCAGCTCCGCCAGCGGCACCACCGGGAGCAGCGCCGGGAGGACCGGCGGCGCCACCGGGGCCGTTCCTCGCCGCGCCTAACGTGCCACGCAGCGATTTCCCGGCGCTGGCTCGCTCACAAGTGCGGGCGATCCGCGATCAGGCGCGCGCGGCCGCGACCGCCGCGCCGGCAGGTTCGATCGCGCGGGCGCACTGGCAGGATATTGTCGATCGAGCCGATCGAATCCTGGATCCGGGACGTTGACGTCAATCCAGGCTTCCGAAAAACAATTGAAACATGGAGGACACGGAGGGCACTGAGGGAACCCGGCTGCACCATCGATTGTACGGTCGGGTTGATTGGTAAGGGTTAGACCGGGTTGATAGGTGAGGTAGAGG
>CAZSNV010000390.1:0-4201 GCA_964608035.1 uncultured Gemmatimonadaceae bacterium
CGCCATCCGCGTCTTCCTCGGTCGCGTTGAGCCCACGGCGGGGTCGGCGCGCGTCCTGGGATTCGACACGCGGCGGCAGAGTGATCGGATCCGCGAGCGCTCCGGTGCCCTGCTGGAGCATCACGGGCTCTACGAGCGACTGACGGCGGAGCAGAACCTCGAATTCGCCGGCCGCGTGTGGCGGATGTCGTCCACCGAACGGCGCGCCCGCATCCGCGAACTGCTCGAGCAGTTCGGTCTCTGGGATCGCCGGGGCGAGGCGGCCGGAAAGTGGAGCCGCGGCATGAAGCAGAAGCTGGCGGTCGCGCGGGCGGTGTTCCATCGGCCGCCGCTGGTCTTTCTCGACGAACCCACCGCCGGACTCGATCCGGTGGCCAGTGCCGCGCTGCGCGACGATCTGGCTGCGCTGGCCGAGGGCCAGGGCGTTACGATCTTCCTGACCACGCACAACCTCGTCGAGGCAGAACGGCTCTGCGATGTCGTCGGCGTGATTCGTCGCGGCCGACTGGCCGCCATGGGCCCGCCGTCCTCGCTGCGCGCGAACGACTCCGCCATCGTCCGCGTGACGGGCAGCGGCATCGACCAGGGAATCGCCAGTGCGTCGGCCTCGGTACCTGGCGTGGTCGCGGCGACCGTCGTGGACGGCACGTTGGAGGTACGACTGAACGACGGAGCGCGCGCGGCGCCGCTGGTGGCAATGCTGGTGGAGCGAGGCGTCGCGATCGAGGAGGTGCGGCGCGACCGGCAGACGCTCGAGGAAGCGTTTCTCGAACTGGTGAATGATGACGCGGGTCCTGCCCCGCCGACCGGCAATGCGAAATGATGGCGACCGACATTCTCACGGTAGCCTGGAAAGAGTGGCTCGAGTTCCGCGATCAATTGCTCCGGCTGAAACGGGGCGGCCTGTCGGCGCTGGTCGTGCTGCTCATGCTGGGTATCGTGACGCCGCTGCAGATGGGTCCCCTCTGGCTCACGTCGCCGCTCATGCTGGCGTACTGGCCGCTGCTCTCGTCAGGCATGGTGTCCACGTTGATCGCGGATGCCTTTGCCGGTGAACGGGAGCGCCACACGCTGGAGACGTTGCTCGCGACCCGGCTGTCGGACACGAGCATCCTGCTGGGGAAGGTCCTGGCGGCGATTGCCTATGGGCTGGTGTTCACCTTCGCCAACATCATCGTGGGCGTCATCACGCTCACGATCAGGCACTTTGGCGAAGGCCTCCAGACGCCAGCCCCATCGCATGTCGGCTACATGCTGTTGCTGGTCGCGCTGGCCTGCTCGACGCTCGCCGGCATCGGCGTCTTTATCTCGCTCAAGGCGGCGACGGTTCGTCAGGCACAACAGACGCTGGGCATCATCATGATGGTGCTGTTCATCGGACCGGTGCTGTTCATCCAGTTCCTCGACGCCGAGGGGCGTGTTTCACTGGCGGGCAAGTTGACGTCACTCGGAACGGGGAAGCTGGTTGCCTGGGCGAGCGGACTGCTGGCGACGGCTTCGGTCGTCCTGATTCTTATGGCGATGGCGAGGTTCAAGAGAGGCAGGTTGACTCTTGATTGACGGGTGACGGGGGACGGGAGACGGGAGAAAACACGGCGCGCGTATCTCCCGTCCCCCGTCCCCCCATCCCCCGTCCCATTTATATTTCAGCCCTCATGCCCGACCCCATCTACCTCGACCATAGCGCGACCACGCCCGTCCGGGCCGAGGTCCTGGAAGCGATGCTTCCGTTCTTCGGACCGAGATTCGGCAACCCCTCCAGCACGCATCGCTGGGGGCGCGAGGCGCGCGTCGCCCTGGACGAGGCGCGAGAGCGCCTGGCCAGGGCCCTGGGCGCGTCGGCGGACGAGGTCTGTTTCACGTCGGGCGGGACCGAGGCCGATAACCTCGCGGTGCTGGGCGTGTGGCGCGCGCTGCGGCACTCCCGGCCCGCGGTCGTCACCACGCCGATCGAGCACAAGGCGGTGCTCGCCGCCGTTCAGGAGATCGAGGCGGAAGGTGGCGTCACCCGCGTCGTCGACGTCAGCTCCGACGGAATAGTCGACCAGGCCAGTTTCATCGCCGCACTCGGCGACGATACGGCGCTCTGTTCCGTGATGTGGGTGAACAACGAAATCGGCACGGTGCAGGACATCCCCGCCTTTGCCGCGGCGGCCAAGGCGCGTGGCGTGCTGTTTCACACCGACGGCGTGCAGGCGTTAGGCAAGATCCCGATCGACACCCGGACGCTTCCGGTGGACTACCTGTCGATTTCCGGACACAAGGTTGGCGCGCCCAAGGGCATCGGCGCCCTGTTCGTCCGCCGCGGAGCGCCGATCACGCCCCTGATGTACGGCGGGACCCAGGACCGCGGGCGCCGGCCCGGCACCGAGAACGTCGCCATGTCGGTCGGCTTTGCCCGGGCGGTCGAACTGGCGGTGGCGGAGCGTGAAACAGAATGCACGCGCCTGACCCGGCTGCGCGACGCGCTTGAATCGGCGCTGCTGGCGAAGATTCCCGACGCCGTCATTCATGGCCGCGGCGCGCCGCGCGCGCCACATGTGCTGAACATCTCGGTGCCGGGCACAGACAGCGAGTCAATGCTCATGGCGCTCGACCTGCAGGGCGTGGCCTGTTCCGCCGGCTCCGCCTGCCAGAGCGGGAGCATCGATCCATCGCATGTGCTCACCGCCTGTCGCGTGCCGCACGAGCTGGCCATCGCGTCCGTGCGCCTGAGCCTCGGCTCGCTCAGCACCGACGCGCACGTCGCGCGCGTGGCCGAGTTATTCCCGGCGCTCATCACGAAGGCCCGGCGGCTGTCGGGCATGATGACCGGCTGACCGAAGCGCCATGACTCGCGTGCTGGTGGCCATGTCTGGCGGGGTCGACTCGTCGGTTGCGGCGGCGCTGCTCGTCGAGCAGGGCTACGACGTGGTTGGCGCCACGATGAAGCTCACCTGCCACGGCGACGAACTGCCCGATCGCCCCTGTTGCAGCCTGGACTCGGTGAACGACGCGCGGCGCGTGTGCGACCAGTTAGGCATTCCGCACTACGTGCTCAACCTCGAGAAGGCGTTCGGGCGCGACGTGGTGGACGATTTCGTGCACGAGTACGCCCGCGGCCGCACACCGATTCCCTGCGTCCGCTGCAACACGTTCACGAAGTTCCGCGACCTCGTCGCCCGGGCCGATGCGATCGACGCGACGCTCGTCGCCACCGGCCATTATGCGCGCGTCATCGATGGGCGCTTGCATCGTGGCCTCGATCCAGCCAAGGATCAGTCGTACTTCCTCTGGGGCCTGCGCCGGGAGGTGCTGTCGCGACTGAGACTCCCCGTCGGCGGATTGTCCAAGGCGGAGACGCGGCAGCGCGCCGCCCACCTCGGCCTGGGGCTGGTGGCCAACAAGCCGGAGAGCCAGGACATCTGCTTTGTCCCGGACGGCGATCATGTCCGCGTGATCGCGCAGCGGTTGGGGCCTAACGACCCCTCGCTCCAGCCGGGTCCCTTCCTCCTCGCAACCGGTGGCGTGGTCGGGCAGCACGACGGGTTCGCCCGCTTCACGGTGGGCCAGCGGCGCGGACTCCCCGGGGGATTCGCGGAGCCCATGTTCGTCGTCGGGATCGAACCCGAACGTCGTGCCGTGGTCATCGGTCCGCGTCAGGCGCTTCTGGGAAGAACCGTGTTCGCCGCGGAGCTGAACTGGCTCGGCGATTCCGTGGCGCAAGGTGACCAGGTCCTGGCTCAGCTTCGCCACCGTTCCCCCGCAACCGCGGCGACCGTGATCTCCACGTCCGGGGATCGCATCGAACTGGCGTTCGCGGAGCCCGTCTCCGCGATCAGCCCGGGTCAATCGTTGGTGCTTTATGCCGATGCACGGGTCCTTGGCGGCGGCATAATCGATCGCTCACCGCGAGCCCTGCCGATCGCCGCTGCCTGACGAAAGGCTGACGGGGGACGGGAGACGGGAGAGCAGCGCGAATTTCGTACGACCGTTCAGAATTTCAGGTCGGCCGCGGCTGCGAAATCCTTCATGAGTTTTTCCTGTTCCTCGGTCAACTTTTCCGGGGCGACGATGGTGGTTTCGACAATGAGGTCGCCGCGCCGTCCGTCGCGCTCGATGCCCTGACCGCGAATCCGGAATCGTTTTCCAGCCGATGTGCCGGGGGGGATGCGGATGCTGACGTGCTTGCTGTCCAGCGTGGAAACGCGGACCTTGGACC
>CAZSNV010000391.1:0-4172 GCA_964608035.1 uncultured Gemmatimonadaceae bacterium
TGCCGCTGTTCGACTCGGGGACCGCCGACGGATTCCTGTTCTACGTCATGCCCTTCATTGAAGGGGAGACGCTCCGGGACAAACTCAATCGCGAGACGCAACTCGGGGTTGATGACGCGGTGCGGATCGCGCGCGAGGTGGCCGACGCGCTGGACTACGCGCATGGCAAGGGTGTGATCCACCGGGACATCAAGCCGGAGAACATCCTCCTCGCCAACGGCCGCCCGATGGTGGCCGACTTCGGGATCGCACTGGCGGTGAGCGCCGCGGCTGGCGGGCGGATGACGGAGACGGGGCTCTCGTTAGGAACGCCGCACTACATGTCGCCCGAACAGGCGACGGCGGAGAAGGAGATCACGGCACGGTCCGACGTCTACTCCCTGGCGAGCGTGCTGTACGAGATGCTGGCGGGGGTGCCGCCCCACGAAGGCGGGTCGGCGCAACAGACGATCATGCGCATCATCGCCGACACCCCGCGGCCAGTGCGCGAGCTGCGGAAGTCGGTGCCGCCTAACGTCGAGGCGGCGATGGCGAAGGCGCTCGAGAAACTCCCGGCCGACCGGTTCGACAGCGCGAAGGATTTCAGCGCCGCATTGGCAAGTCCGCACTTCGGTGAGAGGACGATGCGGGCCGCCGGTGGCACCGGGCAGTTCCGGAGCTGGCGCTGGCCGCTCGCGGCAGGACTTGCTGCTGGCGTCATCACGGGCGCGACCGCCATGCTGCTACTGCGCTCAGGTGAGGCTCGCAACCCCAACGCGGTCTCTTTCGTGCAACGCACGTACTCGCGCGAGACCATCTTCGCGGCACGTTGGGCCGCCGATGGCAGGACGATTCTCTACACCTCGATGGATCTCCGGGTACCGAGCGTTCGAATCATCCGCGCCGAGTATCCTGAGCCACAACGGTTCGGACCCGATTCCGCCCACCTGCTGGCAGTGTCCTCCACCAATGAAGTCGCGCTGCTCCTGCATGCCCGGCAGGTCGGCCAGCGTGTATTCAACGGCACGCTGGCGCGGATCTCGATTGGTGGTGGCGCCCCGCGGGAGATCGTCGAGAATGTGCAGGAGGCGGATTGGTCACCGGACGGCTCGGCGCTCGCCATCTCTCGAAACGTCGGCGAGCATGACCAGCTCGAGTATCCAGTTGGGAAGGTGATCTACAGCAGTCCGCCTGGTTCCTATATCAGCGATCTTCGAGTATCGGCGGATGGCGAGCGAGTCGGATTCTTTCTGCATCCGTTGCGCTACGACGATCGCGGCTACGTGCTCATTGTCGACACGAAGGGCGCGGTGACCCGGGACGAGGAGGAGTATGCGGGACTCGAGGGACTGGCCTGGGCGGCTGATGATCGATCACTCTTTTTCTCCGCCGCGTTGGGAAGTCCGTACGAGGTTCGCCGATGGCAGCCGGGCCGAAGGTCGCAGAAGGTCCTTCCCAACGCAGGTCGACTCACTATGTATGACGTGCGCGACGGACGGTGGCTGGTGACCCGCGACGACGTGCAGTGGGTGATCATCGCCAAGGTTCCTGGCGCGTCCGACGTCAGCGACGTCTCCTGGCTCGATGGTTCACTCACGCCACGGATGTCGGGCGATGGCGAGATGATTGCGTTTACCGACCAGGGGACACTCAGTGGTCCCTTGTATGGTGTGATGGTGCGAAAGGCAGACGGCTCCCCGGCCGTCCGACTTGGCGACGGTAACGTGCGTGAGATTTCGCCAGACAAGCGATGGATCGCCGCTGACATCCCGACATCGCCCCGGCAGTTTCGGCTCTATCCCACGGGCGCGGGATCATTTCGACCGCTGGCGTGGCCAAAGCTCGCTGACGTGATCGCCGTCGGCTTCCTGCCTGACGGGAAGTCCCTGTATGTGTGCGGCAACGAGCCGAACCGCGCGCGCCGCTGTTACCGGAGCTCGCTCGACGGGGGTGACGTGACGCCATTGACCCCCGACAGCATTGTGGGGTTCCCGCGTCCCGACTTGGGCGCAGTGGCCGCGCCTCGCGACAACAAATGGTGGGTGTATCCCACCAACGGTGGCGCACCTCGCGAGATTCCCGGCTTGACCGAGGCGCCATTGCGCTGGAGCCCCGACGGGAACGCCCTGTGGGTATTTCGGCCCGGCGGCGCGCGCCAACGTGGCGTGGATCGACTGGACGTCGTCACCGGTCGCAGGACGCCCCTGCTTACGATAGACGAGCTTCAAGGCGTTTCCACGCCGTTCGTCGCAAGCCTCTCGGTGGCAGATGACGGCAGATCGTACGCCTACTTCACGGCTACGTATAGCTCGCTGCTCTTCTCGGTCGAAGGTATCCGATGACTGACATGCGTGCATGCCTGCGCCGCAAACGGAGGCGCGAAATGACAAGACGGCCAAGGCTGGCTCCGTTCCTCGCCGTCGTCGCGATTCTCGCGGCGTCTTTGGCGCCCGGACAAAGCGCACCGCAGGACCGCTGGACCGCCACGTGGGCGGCGAGCCTTCTCGCATCAGCACCTCGACCGCCGGCCGACTCCGTCGATCGCGTACTGACCGTCGCAAATCGCACGCTTCGGCAGATCGTTCGGGTCAGCGCCGGCGGATCGCGTGTTCGCATCCGGTTGTCGAATCAATACGGCGACCGACCGCTGGTAATCGGCAGCGCGCACGTTGCCTTGCGTACCTCTGGCGCCGCGATCGATCCTGCAACAGACCGACCGGTCACGTTCAATGGGCGATCATCGGTCGTCATCCGTGCTGGTGCGATCCTGGTGAGCGATCCCATCGCCCTTGCGGTCCCTCAACTTTCCGATCTCGCCATCTCGCTCGTCATCGCCGATTCCGCGCGGCTCTCCACGCGTCACGCGCTGGGCCTGCAGACCAATTACCTGTCAGCGCTCGGCGATTCGGCCGCGGCAGCGAGTTTCGCCCCAGACACCACTTTGCGTTTCTGGTCATTCCTCGCCGGCGTTGACGTCGTCAATCCAGCGCTGACGGGGCTGATCGTCGCACTTGGCAACTCTATCACGGACGGTGCCGCATCCGCCGCCGATTCAAACGGCCGCTGGCCAGACGTTCTGGCGCGGCGGCTCCTCACGTCGAGAGAACCGCCAAAGGCCGTCGTCAACGCGGGAATCTCCGGAAACCGCGTCCTGTCGTTCGGGACTGGGCCAAGCGCGCTTGAGCGCTTCGACCGAGATGTTCTGATGCAGCCTGGTGTGACGCACATCGTTGTGCTCGAGGGCGTGAACGACATCGGTGGCGGCACCAACGCCGCGAATCCGCGGAACGAGATGAGTGCTGAAGAACTCATCGCCGGCCACAAGCAGTTGATCGACCGCGCGCACGACCGTGGCCTGCTGATCTTCGGTGCGACGCTCACGCCTATTGGAGGGCTGCGCGGCATTACGCCTGACCACCACGCGAAACGCGACGCGTTGAATGCGTGGATCCGGACCAGCGGTGCGTACGACGGCGTGATCGACTTCGACAAGGCGACACGCGACCCTGCTGACACCACGCGCTTTCTCCCGGCGTACGATTCGGGCGACCACCTGCATCCAAGTGCCGCGGGGCTCAAGGCGATGGGTGAGGCCGTTGATCTCGCGCTATTCCGGAAAGCACGGCGATAGATGCCGGATCCTGATCGTCTTGCCGCGGCGCTAGCGGGGCGCTACCGGGTCGAGCGCGAGCTTGGCGCGGGCGGAATGGCGACGGTGTATCTCGCACAGGACTTGAAGCACGATCGCAAGGTCGCGCTCAAGGTGCTGAAGCCGGAGCTCGCGGCCGTGTTAGGCGCCGAGCGGTTTGTCGTCGAGATAAAAACCACCGCGTCGCTGCAACATCCGCACATCCTGCCGTTGTTCGATTCGGGGACCGCGGACGGGTTCCTGTTCTATGTCATGCCCTTCATTGAAGGGGAGACGCTACGGGACAAGCTCAATCGCGAGACGCAGCTGGGCGTGGACGAAGCCGTGCGGATCGCGCGCGAAGTGGCCGACGCGCTGGACTACGCTCATGGCAAGGGCGTCATCCATAGAGACATCAAGCCGGAGAACATCCTGATCCAGAACGGCCGGCCGATGGTGGCGGACTTCGGGATCGCGCTGGCAGTGAGCGCGGCGGCTGGCGGCCGCATGACTGAGACGGGTCTCTCGTTAGGGACGCCGCACTACATGTCGTCCGAGCAGGCGA
>CAZSNV010000392.1:0-4146 GCA_964608035.1 uncultured Gemmatimonadaceae bacterium
TACCGGGCTGCTCTTCAAGGGGTCGGGTTTCTACATCACCGACTACGGCAAGGACGGCAAGAAGGATCAGCGGAGAGCGCCGGAAACGACCAAGGGCGAATCGGGCAAGGGCGAACCGGGCAAGGGCGAATCGGGCAAGGGCGAAAAAGGCACTTCGGGTGGAGACAGCAGCCCGAAACCAGCCAGCGACAAGCCTCCGTCGAAAGGTTCAGGTTCGAGTGAATCCTGACGCGGTCATTCGCGACGCCCTCATCAAGGCGGCGCGTTCCCTCGGTGCTCAGGAACCGATCGAACCAGTGGTCGAGCGCCCGCGCGATCCGACATTCGGTGACTGGACGACGAACCTGGCCATGACGCTCGCGCGCACATTGAGGCGCAAGCCGCAGGACATCGCGGTTGACCTGATAAAGAGCATGGACGTGCACGGCGCGGGCGTGCGTGAGGCGACTGTTGCCGGCGCCGGTTTCATCAACTTCAAGCTGGAAACAGGCGCCGCCGCGGGCGGCCTGGCCGGCGTGATTTCGGCTGGAGAAGCGTACGGTCGGCACGACGAAGGAAAGGGCGCCGCGTTCAACGTGGAGTTTGTTTCTGCGAATCCGACGGGCCCGCTCCACGTTGGCCATGGCCGCCAGGCTGCCCTCGGTGACGGAATTGCGTCGCTGCTGGAGTGGAACGGTTGGGCCGTCACGCGAGAGTTCTACTACAATGACGGCGGCGGCCAGATCCAGAACCTCGCGCTCTCCGTGGGCGCGCGATTGATGGAGCAGGCGACCGGTCATCTCGAGATTCCGGAAGGCGGATATCACGGGGAATACATCCGCGAGATCGCGACCGCCTATGCCACGGCGCATCCCGACGATCCCAAGGGTGAGCAGCTCGAGCGTGTACGCACCTTTGCCGTGCAGGCGCTGCGCGAAGAACAGGATCGGGATCTCAAGGCGCTTGGCATCCGCTTCGACGTGTATTTCCTCGAATCGTCGCTGTACACGGATGGGAACGTGGACGAAACGGTCCGCATGCTCCGGGACGCCGGGCACACGTTCGAGGACGGTGGCGCGACCTGGCTGCGGACGACGGATTACGGGGACGACAAGGACCGCGTGATGCGGAAGTCCGATGGGACGTTCACGTATTTCGTGCCTGACGTGGCCTACCATATCACGAAATGGCGTCGCGGTTTCCATCACGCGATCAACGTGCAGGGCTCCGATCATCACAGCACGGTCGTGCGCGTGCGGGCCGGATTGCAGGCGCTCAACGCGGGGATTCCTGAGGGGTATCCGGAGTACCAGCTCCACCAGATGGTCACCGTGATGCGCGGCGGCGAAGAGGTGAAGATCTCGAAACGGGCCGGGAGCTACGTGACAGTGCGTGACCTGGTCGACGAAGTCGGCCGGGACGCGGTGCGGTACTTCTTCCTGATGCGCAAGGCGGATACGCCGCTGACATTCGACGTTGATCTCGCGCGAACGCAATCAGAGGAAAACCCGGTTTATTACATCCAGATGGCGCATGCGCGCATGAGCGGCATCTTCCGCGTCGGCGGCCTTGATCCCGCTTCGATCCGGGGAGACGGCATTGACTATGCGACGCTCGGCGAGGAATCGGAGCGCAATCTCGTCGCCGCGCTGCTCGATTTCCCGCGGCTGGTGTCGAGCGCCGGCGAAGCGCGTGAGCCGCAGCGCCTGGCGGCCTACTTGCACGAAACGGCCAGGCTGGCCCACAACTGGTATCACAAGGTGCGTGTCCTCGAGGCGCCGGACGGTGTTCGCGAGGCTCGTCTGGCGCTGGCCCGGGCCGCGCAGATTGTGCTTCGTAACGGACTGACCATCCTGGGCATCACTGCGCCGGAGCGAATGTGATTAGAGACGGGAGACGGGGGACGGGTGACGGGTGTACATCGAGCCGGTCACTGGTGCTTCCGTGGTTTCCTCTCCCGTCACCCGTCCCCCGTCACCCGTCCTTGTAATGTCCGCTATTCTAGTCGTCGGTTCCGTTGCGCTGGACTCGGTGGAAACGCCTTTTGGCAAGATCGAAGACGCCATCGGCGGGTCGGGCACGTTCTTCGCCGCCTCGGCGTCGCACCTGGCGAAAGTGAATCTCGTTGGAGTCGTCGGGAACGACTTCCCGATGGACAAGCTGGAGCCGTTGCGCGCGCGAGGTGTCGACCTGGCCGGCCTGACGCGAGCGGATGGCGAGTCATTTCGCTGGCGCGGTCGATACCGCCATGACCTGAATTCAGCGGAGACGCTGGAAACGCGACTGGGCGTGTTCTCCCAGTTCCATCCGCAGATTCCGGATCAGTTCCGCAAGTCGCCGTATGTCTTCCTCGGGAACATCGACCCGCGATTGCAGCACGACGTGCTCGACCAGGTGGAGAAGCCGCGGCTGGTCGCATGCGACACCATGAATTTCTGGATCGAGAGCCGCCGCAACGAGCTGCTCCGATTGCTCGGCCGGGTGGACATTCTGCTCGTGAACGACGCCGAGGCGCGACAGTTGAGCGAAGAGTTCAACCTCGTGCGCGCTGCCCAATGGATCCTTGCCCGCGGTCCGAAGCACGTGGTGATCAAGAAGGGCGACAACGGGGCGTACATGTTTTCGGCGGATTCGGTCTTCTTCGCGCCGGCGTACCCGCTGGAAGAGGTCTTTGACCCCACCGGTGCGGGGGACGCGTTCGCCGGCGGCTGCATGGGCTACCTCGCCCGGACCGGTCGCACCGATGAAGCAGCGATGCGGCGCGCGGTGGTGTATGGGTCGACGTTAGGCTCGTTCGCGGTCGAACGGTTCTCCATCGACCGCTTGCTCGAGATCCATCGCGTGGACATCGCCAGCCGGCTCGAGGCGTTCAGGAAACTGGTGGCATTCGAGGAGATACTGGACGAGTGACGGGGTCTATGGACTACCGAGCGGCCGGTGTTGACATAGAGGCGGCGGAGGACGCGAAGGATCGTTACCGCCGCCTGGTGGAGTCGACGCGTACGGCGGGAGCGGTCGGTGCTTTCGGATCGTTCGGTGGACTTTTCCGCGCGCCAACTGGTGACCGCCCGCTGCTGGTCGCGAGCGCCGATGGCGTCGGAACCAAGATCAAGGTGGCCATCGAGTCCGGCCGCCACGACACGATCGGTCACTGCCTGGTGAACCACTGTGTCAACGACATCCTGGCGCAGGGAGCGTTGCCCCTCTTCTTCCTCGACTACGTCGCTTTCGGGGTACTGGATCCGGTGGTTGCCGAAGCGGTGGTGGCGGGCGTCGCCGCCGGCTGCCGCGAAAACGCCTGCTCGCTGATCGGCGGCGAAACCGCTGAAATGCCCGGGCTCTACACGCCGCCCGATTATGACCTGGCCGGGTTCATCGTCGGCTCGGTCGAGGAGGCTGAAACGCTCGGACCGGAACGCGTGCGCTCCGGGGATGCCATCATCGCCCTCGAATCCAGCGGCTTGCACACCAACGGCTACTCATTGGCACGCCGCATCGTGCGCGACCGGATGGGGCTCGATGTCGACGACGAGTTCCCCGGCGAAGGCGGCGCGTCGGTTGCCGACGTGCTGCTTCGCATCCATCGATCCTACCTGGCGGTCCTGAAGCCGCAGCTCTCCCGGCTCCACGCCCTTGCTCATATCACCGGCGGTGGCATCCCGGGAAACCTCAACCGCGTCCTGCCTCCCTCGCTTGACGCGGTCGTGGACACGACCAGCTGGACCGTGCCTAACGTGTTCGAGCGTTTGGCGGACGCCGGAAGCGTGCCCAGGGACGAACAATTCCGGGCCTTCAACATGGGCGTTGGCATGCTCGTGATTGCGGCGCCCGAAGACGCGGCGGGCGTCATCGCGTCCGCAGACGCGGGCGGCGTGAAGGCGTGGCGCGCCGGCGACGTCGTGTCCGGATCGGGCGCCGTCCGGCTGGACGGGCGTTAGGCATGGCTGGCCGCGCCGTCCTCGGTGCTCCGTCCGCGGCGGCCGCGGCGGTAAGCAGCGCTTCGGAGATCGACGACGCCTGGATGGCGCGCGCAGTGGCGCTGGCCGAGTCGGGTTGGGGGCAGGTCTCCCCGAATCCCCTCGTGGGTGCAGTGGTCGTGAATGAGGGCGCGGTCGTCGGCGAGGGCGCGCACCGGCGGTTCGGCGGCCCCCACGCCGAGGTGGAGGC
>CAZSNV010000393.1:0-4117 GCA_964608035.1 uncultured Gemmatimonadaceae bacterium
AAGGGCTCCGGAATGCGCCAGGCGTCGGGCGCGGGGAGTCGAAGGACCGAGAACACCCGCGCCGTCGCTGGCGCGAGCGGGTAGTCCTGGCGAACCGTCAGACCGGCGCGTTGCGCGAGGTCCAGCCACGCCAACACTTCGATGGAGATGCGCGCCGTGGTGGCTGCCTCGTCGGGGTCGAGCTGTTCGGCTTCGCGCAACTGTGTCATCCCCTTTCGCCGCGCGTTGATGTCCGCCAGGAGCGCATTGTCGAACGCCTCCTGGTCGGCATCCAGCAGCGCCTGGCAGACCGCGAGTCGCGTGTCCGGGTTGTCAGCGGCGAGCTTCGACCATTCCTTGAATACCGGGCGAAGGCGTTCCGCATCTGCCGCGCCGAAGAATCGGTCCATCAGCACCCGCACCGCGAAGAAATCCTCCTCGTACTCCAACTCGGGGGCCACCGTGGCAGGTGCGGCCACCGTCATACGGCGCGCCGCCTCGTCGTCATGACAGGCGATGGCGTCATGGAACGCGAGCGCTTTCGATGTGAGCCGCTCAGCCGATGGAGCGATCTCGAGGAAGTGCGTGTAGGCACGGGCACTCTTCGACAGGTATTCGAAGTAGCGTGCGGGATGGCCATCCATCAGCAACGACCCGGTGGCCAGCCTTCGATACAGCTCGCAAATGAATCCGTACACCTGTTCCTGCGGCGGCTCTCGGTCGAGCACCTGGAGGATCTCCTCGAGGCGCACGCCCGAGTTGCTGAAGGCGATCGGTAGGAAGTTCGGCTTCATGGCCGCTCCGTCAGATCCGCTTCGAATTCGCGGACCGGCCCTTGCCGGTCGATTGCGACGGTGTGACGGTCAGCTCTTCGGCGTTGACGTTCTTTGGGCGAGGGTCGAGCCGGATCCAGGCCCGCACGACCTGCTCGCTCACCACGTACGTCGCGGGCGCCTCCCGCACGCGGAAGAGATCCGGCGCATTCTCGAGCTTGGGCTCCGACAGCACGATCGTTTCCACGCCGACCACGTCGTCCTCGTGATACTCGATCTCCGACTCCTCGAGGTCGAGGCAGTCGTGCACACCGAGCGGGTTGACGACGAAGTAATCCGCTGACGCGAGTCGATTCTTGTGGTTGTGAATCGCGAGCGGAAAGTATTGAATCGGGCCGGTGCCCAGCTTCTCGAGCGCCTCCTTCATCGGCCGGCTGACGATGAGCAGCGACCATGTATTCCCGATGATACCACCGAGCTCGCGCCCGAAGCCGCTGGCCATGCGCACATGCGCATCGGCCGGATAGCCGTCTTCCGGCATCACCTTGTCCCCCTCCATCAGCTTGCTCACGTACTCCTTGAAGCCCGAGGGCTCCTCCTTGGTGAAGGCGAACGCGGTGTCCATCGGCATGGTGTCGATCGAGAAGTACTTCATGGAGTGCGGCTCCCGGCGTTTGTCAGGGATAGTTGTCCGCCATCGCATCGAGCGACTGCCCCTTCTTGATGAGGCCTTTGACCTCCGCGCCGAGGATGATCTTGAGCAATCGGCGCGAGAGGCGCTCGAGCCGCTTCTTGTCGAGCGTGGGCTTGGGAATCCGATGCGTTCCCTTCACGGCCCTGATGGCGTCCTGGCAGATGCGGCGGTAGTTCGCAATGATGGAGTTGAGGCCCCGATCGATCTCGCAGGTCCACTTGTTGTACACTGGGTGGTTGCCGCACGACGCTGCGATGCCCGGCGCGTCGCCATCCCGCAACTGGATATGCCGCGGAAGCCCGAGAATGTTGGCCACGCGCTTGTCCTGCGGCATGAACAGCATGTTGACCATGTGATTGATATTGTACTGCGCTTGCAGGAGCGCCTTCTGGATGAGGGTCGGAACCGGGTCCGTTTCGGCGAGGACCTTCGCCTTCAGTGTGCCCTTCGGGATCAGATGGTGTGCGTTGTTCCAGTAGGGCCACAGCTCCTGGGTAAAGTTCATCGTCTTGGGGATCACGACCTTCTTCCCCGCGAACGTCTTCCGCTGCACGTCCAGGTTGGGGCCGGTGACGTGCCAGTCGCCCCTCTGCGGCTTGGCGAGACTTGCGCAGTACTCAGGTTTGTTCTTTTTCCACGCCGACGTCCGGATCGGCCCCCGGATGATCACGCTCTCGTAGCTGTGCAGGGCGTCCTCGATCCCCTTGTGAGCCTGCGCCTGCTCGTACGCCTGATAGCGATAGTTGCAGGTGACCTTGTTCTGCTTTTTCGAGAAACTGGCCTCGTGGCCGGTCAGGCAGGCGCCGTCCTCGGTCTGGCCCTTTTTTCTGTGCTTTCGGTGCAGGGCGTCCAGCGCCGGGGGCCCGAAATGGCCATTGTCCGTCATGGTTTCGCCTCCCTACAGCTTCTTGTCGCAGATGATGCAAACGGGACTGTCGTCCTGCGGCAGCCCCACGACGGGTCCCTGCAGGACCGGGAAGGGCGGTGTGTTCTTGTCGTTATGCAGCATCAGATCGAACGCCCGCGTCACGTTCTTCCCCTCGAACTTCACGTCGAAGGAGAAGTTCACGAACTCCGCCTTTCCTTTGATCTTGTTCGAGACGATCCCACCCCCCGCGCTCCCCGCCTCGTCGCCCGTACTCATCGAGAAATTCGAGTCTTTCACGCATGTCGACTGGCCGTCGCACTTCACCTTGCTCGTCCCCTGCGCCGTGTCCGAGGACTGCGCGATGTTCGGATACGGAATGGGAATCGGTCCCGCCGGCGACGGCGTCTTGCAGACGTCGGGGAACGCGATCGTGACGCCATTGCTGGCCTTGTGCACGACGCTCAGAAAATTGACGCCGACGGTAACAGGCATGCGAGCCTCTTCAGGAAACGGAAGTGAGGGCGGCGGAAGGTGGCGGCCCGTCCGGCCGCCACATCGCGTTCGCACTCTCGATTCGAATCTGTGCGACGTCATGCGGACCCGAACGCAGCGGCGAGAAGGCGCGCCACGTCAGCATCACCCGCCGCGTGTCCGCGTCGACGACCACAGTATCCAGCCGGGTCTCCAACGTCACGGAGCCCGCATGACGCATGTCCACGGTGCACACCGGCGGCGTGATGCCCGGCAGCGCGAACTCCCAGCTCCCCTCTGAAGTCACGCCCGTGGCCACGATGGCTTCGTCACCATTCAGGTAGCCGTTCACGATTAGCTCCGCCGCCGCCGCATTGAAGAAGCGCCGGTCGAAGTCTCTCGGCAGCAGCGGCGCGCGGTCTTTCGTCCAGGCCTCGTCATACGTTCCGGCCAGACTCGCCCGCGGTTGCCACTCCGGGCCGACGAACCCAAAGCCGGCGGGACGACAACGACCGTTGGCCGCCGTCAGTGGTTCAGAAGGATCTTCGATGTTGGGGAGCGGCATGCCGTGCACCGGGCTGCCGTGTTTCCCAACGTACCCGATACCGATCGGATTCCGCGGTTCGCCCTCGTGCTCCTCAGTACGATCGCTCGTGCGATCCCAGCCGCCGAACGCGCGCTCGTACACGAGGGGGATCCGTTCGAAGGGCTCCGGCTCGGTCATCGAGAACCCGAGCGACGTCTGCACCCACCAGCGATCGCCCGTCACGCGGGCCATGCGGTACATCGGACCCACGCCGAACCCGACCAGGATCTGCCGAGCCGGCCGGGCCGATGTCGCGTGGCCCAGCAGCACGCAATCGGTCCCGGGCTTCATGAATGCAATATCGGGATCGAACCGTACGCTGGACTTTCCAGGCTCCCCGTAGTGCTTTCCCGCAAAGTCGACCGGCTCCTGTTTCTGACCGACGGCTACGACGCCCTTTGGCAGGACGTCGAACGTTCCTTTGACGATGGTCACGAGGAGTGGTCGTCCGTCCTCGTCCGCGACGAACAACGGGGCAAACGCGAACGGCGTTAGGTTCTCGACCGCAGGATGGCCCACGGCTACGCGCTTCGCTGGCGCGCGGCCAGCGCCTCCAGCTCGAGATCTGGTACCGCGCCGCGAGACCGCCACTTTACTCGGAGGAACACGTCCCGGCGCGATTCCAGCGACAGTACACCTCCAGGAAGCGCCCCGTCGGCGATGGGAATCCCCGACTGATACGATCCCTCCCGCGTCATGAGGGGCGCCCGCCGCTCCCAGTCGGCTCTGGCCTTCGCAGGATCGGG
>CAZSNV010000394.1:0-4115 GCA_964608035.1 uncultured Gemmatimonadaceae bacterium
GCTCGATGACGATCTCCACATCGGTCGTCGTCATGGTGCGCCGGATCTCGTGGTGGAGGATCGCGCGCGAGTAGCCATCGAGCACGGCGAGCAGGAAGTACTGGGTGCCGAGGATGTTGAGATAGGCGATGTCGGTGTGCCACTGCTCGTGCGGGCGCTCGGGCTGGACGAAGCCCAGGCGGTGCGCCTCCCGCGCCGGCTGCCAGCGGCCGATGAGTCCCGCCGCCTTGAGGATGCTGTACACGCTACTCGGCGACACCGCGGCCACGCCCGTGTCGGCCATCTGGTACGTGAGGCGCGTGTAGCCGAGCTCGGGATGCGCGCGGGCGTAGTCCACGATCGCCGCGCGCTCCGCCGGCGTGATCCAATGCGCCTTGGGCACGACGGCCGCCGGGCGCGGCGCTTTGCCGCCCGCCTTGGCCCAGCGGAAGAACGTGGCGCGCGGCACGTGGAGCACGGCGAGGCTCCGGGCAACCGGGAAGTCGGCCCGCGTTTTCAGGCGCTCAATCGTACGCACGACGTCCTCGGTGATCGGGGGCGACACATGCGCGCCGGTCAGCTCGCCCCATTCCCGTTTTTTAACGTCAGCACCTCGGTCGAGAGTTCGACAATCACGCCCTCCAGCCGCCGGATGCGGGCGTCCTTCTGCGCGACGAGGCGCGTGTGCTGCTGTTCGGCTGCTTGGGTGCGCCGATCATCGAGGGCCACGTCGAGGCGCTCGAGCGCGAGCTTGATCCAGGTATGGATCAGTCCTGGTGCGGCCCGGGACTTCTCGGCCAGATCGGCCACGGGGACTCCATCGCGCAGGTGCTGCCGGACGATCCGGCTCTTCTCCTGTGCCGACCACCGGCGTCGCGTCTCAGACGATTCCGCCGCGGGCGCCGGCTTGCCTGCTGGTGACTTCCTCATGGACTCCTCCTGCGAAGTGGATCATGATAGAAGTCTCATTTCAGCCTGTCGAGGACAGATCAATGGCAGCGCTCAAAATCCCCCGACCTTCGGGTCTTACGAGTTCGAGTCTCGTCCTGGGTATCGCCAACATGATCAACGACGTACGTTAAAACGGTCAGACCTTTGAGTCTGGCCGTTTAAAGACATCCAGTCTTACCGAATCCTTACCGGGGCGGTTGAGAGTGTGCCGCATTTGGCATCCGGCTCGATCCTGTTCCCACGCCACTTTGCGCATTTCCTTCGCTTCGGGGCACGTCGATGTACGGTTCCCGACTACATCGTCGTTCCATCGATTGTCCCCCAGTGATCGCGAGCACCGGCACCATACCCGACCGAGCGTCGCCCGCGCGGATCATAGCTTGACAGGAACGCGCGACCAAGGAGCGAGTAGCGGCAGGTGTCCCTGATCCATGCGGCGGCTTGCCGCAGCCCGCTCGCTCGGCGAGAGCTCGGAGAGGAGCTCCGCACTGTTCTTTCTACTCTACTCCCCGCTGACCTCGAACGTGTTGCTGAGGCGTTGCGGCTCAGGCACAAGGGTGGTCGCGCTCTCGTACACAGCGTCGACACGATAGCGATAGATTCCCGCGCCGAGCCCCGAGGGAAGTCGGAACAGCCCTGTTGTATCGGCGCCTGCTGCCAATTCGAATAGCGCAGCCTGACAAGGAGGCTGCTGGGGCGCGTCCACTGAATTCCACTGGGCGCCTACTCGCCGCTCCAGAGTCGTCCCCAAGCAAATGTTGTAAGAGAGCGAATGATCGGACAAACTCTTGAGCGTGAGGCGAACCGTCTCGCCCGCCGCATACTCGGATTTGTCTGTTTGCAGGTGAATCACGGGTGACTCCCCCACGGTAGCTGTGGTTGAACAGGCTTGAACAGCAACAAACAGAGTAACGGCTATCGAGAATCGAGACATGATGACACCTCCGTTCTGCGCCGGACGCTGCACACGCACACTCTGATTCTGGCGTGCTCAACCGGAGCTGTTTGACAAGCAATTTAGTCCAGGGCGCGGCCCCAAGGCAGGTACCCGGGCGATTCCTCGAGTCTTCGAAGCCATCGCTTTAGAACGTCCACTGGTACTCTCGCGAGAGACCCTGGTCCACATACGTGGTCGGGCTGAACCACATTCGCTCTGGATTGGTGGTGCCACCCCAAAGAACCCCGGCGATTCGCGGTGTATACAAACCGTCGCCAGTCCGCACCCAAACCGGAGCACCGCTATCACCGGGGCGACTGAACACAGCGGCGACTCCGTTACAGAGTGTCCAGATCGAGGGGTCGTTACTGGAGTTGGAGTCGACGCAAGACTCTAAGATGAGCCCGAATGTCTGGCCGGTGGAGCGACCAACCTTATAGACCCTCTCTCCCGTCAACGCCCCCTGCACGCCTTGACCAGTCACCGCCTGCCTGCCCGAGTATGGAGGATTTGTGGGAGGCGAAACCTGGATTGAGATGGCGGCGAGGCTGCGGATCCCGGGTACGGAGTCATAGAGTTGAATAGCGAGAACGTCAGCCAATTGGCAGGAGGTATAAGGACAGATGCCTCCGCTGAATATGGGCGCCTTCGCAACCTCGAAGCCCGCCAGATTCGATATGGTGGGTTGACCGTACTGCTCGTCAGGAGTTGGCGAGGCCCGGTCCGAGGAGCAGTGGGAGGCCGTAGTGACAAACAGTCCGAGATTCGGATCGCCGTGGCCAGTGTCAGGATCCTTCTTCCATCCAAGGAGACCGATACTACATGCATTGGCGCCGGCGTCACGGGCTATCTGGAGCCCGCCGACTACAGGGCGTATCCTGTTCTGCAGTCCTTGGCGGAGGGCTGGCGCCGCCCGCTCCTCTATAACTAGCATTTCACGCGGCAATTCGAGCGATATCAACGCGCTACGCACTGCCGCCGCCTGGGGCAGTTGCGCCACCGTGACAACGATTTCCCCGCGTTGCTCATCAATTCTCAGCGACGTCGTACCAGGGACCCTACCCACAATGGGCCTGACTTGCTGATAGAAGCGATCCAGCGTCAAGTAGTCGAAGGCAACGCGCGTTATCCGTGGCGTAGCATCCGCCCGGCTTGTGCCGCCCGTATAAATCGAGGCCCAACGCATCACTTCGGCCTCAGACCCAGGTGAGAAATTGTCTGTCGCCACCGAGATGGTGAGATTTCCCTCTTTGTCGTAGAACACGCCGGTGAACCCAGGCGCCCGGCGCCCGAGGCCGCGAAACTCGTCAGCTATTGTCCGAATCACAGGAGGCTGCGCAGGAGTCTGCGGAGACACCAGTTGTGCATCAGGCGCAGTCGGTGCGGCCTCATGCATTCCTTCCGTATCCGAGCACGCCGCGAACACGAGGGCTGCCGAGAGGATTACGAACGGGCGATGTGTGCGCGATGGCGTCGAGTATTCTGACATGGGCATCTCCTGTAAAAACGTGCCTGCGAGTGTGATGCAAGGGCAATGCCTCAGCCTGGAAATGAAGTATCTGGTCGATAGGGATAGCGCCAGGAGGACACCCAGATGGAACGAGCGAACGAATTACACCGCGCGGGGAAAGGTCGTCTTGCTCAGCCGGCACCTGATCGAGCAGGTCCGGCTATCCCCCTGGCACTTTTCCTCGCCGCGCTCGGCACCTACGGCGTCGTCTCCTACAGCGTCACCCAGCGCACGTATGAGATCGGCGTGCGGATGGCGCTCGGCGCGAGCGAGCGGAGCGTGCTCCTGTATGTGCTGTGGGAGGGGACGGCGATGTGTGTCGTCGGGCTTGGGGTGGGCTGATGATGTCGCTCGGCGTGCGTCCGCTGATCGGGAGCATTCTGGTCGGCGTCGGCCCGGTCGATGTCACGACGCTTGTGCCGACGTCGGTGTTGTTGTTGGCGGCGACCGTTGGCGCGTCGCTACTGCCGGCCATGCGCGCGGCGAGGGTCAGCCCGGTCGAGGCGTTGCGCGGCACGGCGACGTAGGCGGCGTTCATTCCTCGTAGGCGGCGAGTAATCGAAGACGCGTCTCTCACGAGCTCAATGCAACTGGTGCGGCCTCAACGCGCCGACGAGCGCGGGCCATATCACGACCGTCGGTGCCGCCACTATCAGTATCACTCCGGTGATCCGTGCCGTGCGCTCGCCGCCCGGCAGCGCTTTCTCCGCGAATACCAGCAGCGCGAGCTCGGCCGCG
>CAZSNV010000395.1:0-4045 GCA_964608035.1 uncultured Gemmatimonadaceae bacterium
AGGGCGTGAAGTTCATCTCATACGCCGTGTGGTGGGTGCGTCAGGCGGTGCTGAAGGCGCTGGCCGAGCAAACGCGCTCCGTGCGCATTCCGCTCAACCAGAACTCGCAGCTGATCCGTCTGTCGCGGGCCGAGACCATACTTGCCCAGGTACTGAAGCGTGATCCAACGGATCACGAGATCAGCCGCCTGCTGGAAGAGCCGGTCGAACAGGTTCGCGCGTCGCGCCAGATGTCGTCGACGGAAGTTTCGCTGGACGCGCCGGTGGATCGCTCGGATCGCGACGCCGCCACGTTAGGCGAACGGTTCTCGGGGATGGAAGGCATCGACATCGAGGACCGGACCGACTTCCACCTCATGCGCGAATTCATCGATCGCGTCTTCCGCCGCTACCTCACGCCGCGCGAACGCCGGATCCTCTATCTCTACTACGGCCTCGAGGAAGGCTCCGAAGCGATGACGCTGGAACGCATCGGCGCATTGCTCGGCGTCACCCGGGAACGCATCCGGCAGATCCGCGAGCGCGCGTTTGAGAAGCTCAGGGAATCGCCCGACGGACGAGCGCTCGCTGGGTTCTGGAACGTGGCTTGAGGGTGAAAGGGTGAGAGGGTGAGAGGGTGAAAAGGTGCAAACGAGGCCCCGGCGAAATCGCCGGGGTTTCTTGTTTCGCACCCTCGCACCCTTTCACCCTTTCACCCCTAGATTGAAATCGTGACGTCCACACTCGCGACGCAACTCTCGGCCATCGTCGGGGCCAAGCACGTACTCCACCGCCCCGCCGAGACATTCGTCTACACCGCCGACGGACTGCCCGGATATCGCAAGCAGCCAACGCTCGTCGTGCTGCCCGGCACGCGTGACGAAGTCATCGCCATCGTCCGCCTGCTCGCCTCACTCGGCATAGCATGGGTTCCTCGTGGCGCAGGCACTGGACTCTCCGGCGGCGCGCTGGCCGATGGTGCCGTCCTGCTCGGCCTTCACCGCCTGAAGCGCATCATCTCGATCGATCCGGAGAACCGGGTGGCGGTGGTTGAACCGGGAGTCGTCAATGCGTCGCTGTCGCGCGCGACGGCGGGCCACGGCCTGCACTATGCTCCCGATCCATCCAGCCAGGCCGCCTGCACCATCGGCGGCAACGTGGCCGAGAACGCGGGAGGACCGCACTGCCTGAAGTACGGCGTCACCCTCAACCACATTGTGGCGCTCACGGTCGTGCTCCCGGATGGCACCGTGACCACACTCGGCTCGGCGGACGGCGAGACCGACGGATACGACCTGGTGGGCACATTCGTGGGATCCGAGGGCTGCTTCGGCGTGGCGCTCGACGTGACAGTTCGCCTGACGAGAAACCCCCAGGCGGTGCGAACGTTGCTCGCCGACTTCATGTCGATCGATGCCGCGGCGCAGGCGGTGTCCGCAATCGTCGCGACGGGAATCGTGCCCGCAGCGCTGGAGATGATGGACCGCGCCACCATTGTCGCCGTAGAGGCGTCGATTTACGCCGCGGGGTATCCGGTTGACGCTGAGGCGGTGCTCCTCATCGAGGTCGATGGGCTCAGTGTCGGCATCGAACCGGACGTCGCAAAGATAGACGCGCTCTGCCTGCAGCATGGCGCGCGCACGGTGCGCATCGCGCGCGACGATGCCGAGCGCGCCGCCCTGTGGCAGGGCCGGAAGAAGGCGTTCGGCGCGATGGGCCGCATTGCGCCCCATCTCATCGTGCAGGACGCCGTCGTCCCTCGCACAAAGCTCCCGGCAGTGATGGCGGAAATCGGACGCATCGCGGCGGCGCACCAGGTCATTGTGTGCAACGTCTTCCATGCCGGCGACGGCAACCTGCACCCGAACATCGCCTACAACGCCAACAACCTGGACGAATCGGAACGCGTCCACCAGGCGATGCGCGCGATCATGAAACTGTGTGTGGACGCCGGAGGGAGCGTGACCGGCGAGCACGGGATCGGGCTCGACAAGCTGGAGTACATGCCGCTCATCTTCCCCGACGACACGCTGGCGGCGATGTGCCGGCTGCGCGAAGTGTTCGATCCCGAACGCCGCGCCAATCCGGGCAAGGTGGTGCCGATGCGATCGTGTCGCGAGTGGTCGGGTGTCCCGGCAACACGTCGGGCGGGCGCGCATGCCTGACGAGCATGCGAATGACGCGACGGCGCTGATGGCGACCCACGAACGATTTGCCCCACATTCGATCGCCGGCGTCTCGGACGCCGTTCGCACAGCGCACGAGGAGGGCACACCACTGCGCATCGTAGGTGGTGGCCGGTGGCTCGCGGCGGGCAACCCGATTACCGCCTCGCGCACGCTCGACGTCTCCGGCCTGGCCGGAATCGTGGAGTATGTGCCGGGAGACCTGACGCTGACTGCCTTCGCCGGAACCACACTCGCCGAGATCGCCGAGGTGACGGGTGTGCACCGGCAATGGCTCGCCCTCGATCCCTTTGGCGATCCGCGCGGGACGCTCGGCGCCACGCTGGCGACTGCGTCGGCGGGACCGCTGGGCGGAAACATGGGCCTTCCCCGCGATGTGACCGTGGGATTGTCGTTCGTGACCGGCGAGGGCGAGATGGTTCGAGGCGGCGGCCGTGTGGTGAAGAACGTCGCGGGCTTCGACCTGGTGCGCCTGACGATCGGCGCGTGGGGAACGCTGGGCGTGATCACCGAGGCCACGGTGCGCCTCCGCGCGCGCCCGGAGGCTGACGAGACGCTGGCGATGAAGTTGCCGGTGGATAGCGACGCATTGGGTGCGCTGCTGTCCATCATGCGTACCGCGGCGGTCGAGCCGCTGGCCGCGGAACTGCTGAGCCCCGCCTGCGCCGCGCGATCCGGTCTGGGGAATGAGGCCGTCATGCTCGTCAGGCTCGCCGGGAACGCCATCGGCGTTCTTCACCAGCGCGCGGTGCTGGCGACCCTCGGCGCGTGTGAATCCATGTCGCACGACACGTGGGCGCGCCTGCAGAAGTCGGATCCGCCGGACAGCGCGGTGGTGCGAGTCTCCCGGCGCCCCACGGAGCTCGGACGTCTCTGGACGGCCGCGATGTCCATCCCCGGCGTCGACGCGCATGCGACGCTCGCGCGTGGCGTGGTGCGGCTCCGCCTGACGAGCGCAGATCGCGACGCGCTCGCGGCGTTCGACGCGAACGATGCACGCGTGCTTGAAACGGCTCCGCCGTGGTGGAGGGGCCAGTTCGCGACGACAGCGCCTAACCAGGCCATCGCGCGCCGGTTGCGCGACGCCTTTGACCCCCGCCGCATCCTCAATCGCGGCATTCTTGGCGAGGACATCGCGTGACCGTCTCCGGTCCTCCAGCCCGGACCGCGCTTGCCGGCACTCCACTCGGCGATGCCGCCGCGGGGCTGGACCTTTGCGTTCACTGCGGCTTCTGCCTGCAGGCGTGTCCGACGTACATCGTCCTCGAGGACGAGAATGACAGCCCGCGTGGACGATTGATGCTGATGCGCGGCGCTGTCGAAGGCGACATCGCGGTCGACGATCCCGCGCTCACGACCCACATCGATCGCTGTCTCGGCTGCCGCGCCTGCGAAACCGCGTGTCCGAGTGGGGTGCCGTACGGCCACTTGCTCGAGGCGACGCGCGCGACAATAGTCGCGCGGCGACCGTTGGGATTCGTTGCGTCCGCCATCCTTGTGACAATGGCAAATGCATCGCTGCGTGGAATACTGTTCGGCCTGGCCAGGATGGCGCGCGCGCTCCGCCTGACGAGGATCCTGGCGCATCTTCCGGGACGTGCCGGTTTTGCGTTCGCGATGCTCGAGTCGACGAGACCCGCGTTCACGGCGCGCCCGGCGGCTGCTCCGATGAACGGGTCGCTCGGCTCCGTCGCCACGCTCGACGGCTGCGTGATGGAGGGGCTCTTCGCGCACACGAATCGGGCGACGGAGCGAGTGCTGGCGCGCAACGGCTACCGCGTGGCGGCCGCCTCAGGTCAGCAATGCTGCGGCGCCCTTCATGCCCACGCCGGCGACGCCTCGCGCGCGCGGGCGCTCGCCCGCACCAACATTGCCGCCTT
>CAZSNV010000396.1:0-4040 GCA_964608035.1 uncultured Gemmatimonadaceae bacterium
GGGTCGGCAGGGCGGCGTTGCGGACTCCACCGCCGCACGCGGCAGGGGCGCGGGCGCCGGACGGGGCCAGAGCACACAAGGGCAGGGCGGAAGCCGCATCCGTGGGATTCGCGCGCGCACCGGCGTGAACAACGATTCACTCCGGCAACCCGACCCGCGTCTCCGCGCGCTGAACGCCGAGCCGACCGACACGGCGAACAGGATGCGCGAGGAGGTCTACTGCACCAAGGTCGGTACCACGCGACCGGACGAGATGTACATCGTCGGCGGCCACATGGACGGCCACGGATGGGGTGAAGCGGCCAACGACGATGGATCCGGTACGGCCATCGTGATGGAACTCGCCCGCATCTTCAGCCAGCCCGACGTGCAGACCGAGCGCAGCATCCGCTTCGCGCTGTGGAACAACGAAGAGTCGGGATTGAACGGCGCTCGCGCATATGTCGCCCAGCGCCAGGCACTGCAGGGGAAGGAAGACCCGCCCGGGTCCGGCCGCTACCCGGAGCCGAAGTGGTTAGGCATGATCCAGCACGACATGATGATGTTCGATCACGGGATGCCCCGGGCCGACGGCACGTTGAGCCCCGAACAGCGCCCCGAAGCCGACGTGAATATCGAGTTCCAGATCAACTCGATCATGGCTGACCAGTCGATGAAGCTGGCGTTCATCCTCCATCAGGCCAATGGCAAGTACGCAACGGATTATCCGGCGACGGTCGGACCGCACATGACCAACACCGACTCGGGTCCCTTCCAGGACATCATCGCGGCGATCAGCCTGCGCGAGAATGAGCGTGGCATGCAGATAGGAGCGGGCTGGGATCCCCATTGGCACCAGCCGACCGATCTCTACTCCACTTTCAGCGACAAGGACTTCCGGTTGGGCCTCAACGCCGCGCAGACGACGCTTGCTGCGTTAGGCCAGCTGACCGGCGCGAAGCTGAAGAAGTAGGGTCGAGGCTCGATGCTCGAGGCTCGTATCGGGGACAGGTTGTGGGGATGTCTACAGACGCGGGAGTGTCATGCAGGGAGCCGCTGGCCGTATCGCCATTATCCTGGGGCTCGTCATTGCCCCGCTGTCCGTGTCGGCGCAATCGTCAGGCCGCGCGCTCACCATTGAGGATTACTACCGGGTGCTCGAGGTGGGTGCACCCCAGCTATCGCCCGACGCGCGCTGGGTGGCGTTCACGCTCGGCCGTCGGATCGAGGCAACCAATAGCGACAGCAGCGAGGTATGGGTCGTCGCGACCAGCCAGGGCGCGTCTCCGAGCCGTGGCTCGCCCCGCCGGGTCAGCGTGACGGCGACGCATGCGACCAGCCCGCAGTGGGCCGCCGACGGACACCTCCGCTTCACGGCGTCCGGACGCATCTGGTCGATTGATCCTGGCTCTACCGAGAACGCGACGGATGCAGGTCCAGCCGGCGGTGGGGGGCGCGGCGGGCGCGGAGGTGGAAGCGGCGACGTTCGCCTGACGAGTCCCGACGGGCGCTTGACGGCTGTCGTCCGCGGCACGCCCCCGGCGCCCAAGGCGCCCGAGGCCCGCACCGATTTCGAGCGGCGCCACGAAGACCGGTTCCAGGGCGTCCAGTTCGACTGGCTCAACTTCCAGCGGGATGGCGCGCCGTTTCCGGCGCCTAACGCGGCCGACCCGTTCGTCAGCCCGCCCCAGGAAATCCTGGTGACCCCGGCGAGTGGCGGGGCCGAAACGCAGCTCACCAGGCTGGGGCTGCGTCCCGGCGCCACGACCTGGAACCCGGCTGGTACGGCGCTCGCCTTCACCGCCGACTCCCAGTACCGCAACGAGCGCCGCTACGGCGCCGACCAGGTGTGGACGGTCTCCACCGAAGGCGCCACTCGGCGCCTAACGACTGATGCGGACCACGACCACACCGGAGCGCAGTTCTCGCCCGACGGCCGGTGGATTCTCAGCACGCACCAGCTCTCGACCGACGTGGTCATCGCGCGGAAGCTCAATCATGGTGGCGCGACCGACCTGGTCGTGCTCCCCGCCGCGGGTGGCGTCGAGCGAAATCTGACGGGCAATTGGGACTACCTGCCGGCCAGCCCCCGTTGGAGTCCCGATGGGCGCTTCGTGTACTTCACCGGCGGCATCGGCGGGACGACGCACCTGTTCCGCGTGAACGCCACCGGCGGTGATGTGGAACAGGTCACGCGTGGCGAGCGTCGCATCGGATCGCTGTCCTTCGATCGCGCCATGTCGAAGATGGCGTTCACCGTCGGTCGGATCGAGGGTCCGCCCGAGATCCACGTCGCGGATATCGATGGCGGCAACGAGCGTCAGCTCACTCGCGTGCACGAGCCGTTCACGTCGTCGACGACCCTCGGCCGCGGCGAACGACTGCGGTATTCGAGCAAGGACGGTACGATCGTCGAAGGATGGCTCATTGCTCCCCAGGGCTATCAGGCCGGTTCCGGACGGTATCCGTTGGTCGTAAACAACCATGGCGGACCACATAGCGCCGTCGGCTACAGTTTCGACTTCAAGAACCAGTTCCTGGCGGCCAACGGGTATTTCGTCCTGACGGTGAACTTCCGCAGTTCCACCGGCTACGGGGAGAAATTCCTCTGGGGCACGTGGGGAGCCTGGGGAGATCGGGACGGCGAGGACGTGATTGCAGGTATCGACCACGTCATCTCCAGATATCCGATCGACCGCAATCGCGTCGCCACCATCGGTCACTCGTATGGTGGATTCATGAGCAACTGGCTCATTGTGAAGTATCCCGATCGATTCGCGGCCGCCGCCGTTGGCGCGGGAATCGTGAACTGGGTGAGCGACTACGGCACCGCCGACATCGCCCGCACCAAGGAAACGGAATTCTTCGGGACGCCGTGGGAGGAAGGGGCGCGCAATACAATGATTCGGCAGTCGCCTTTGACGTACGCCGGCCAGGCGAAAGCGGCCACGCTGTTCATCCACGGCGAAGTGGACCAACGCGTTCCGTACTCCGAAGCCGAGCAGATGTACGTGGCGTTGAAGAAGAACGGCGTCCCGGCGAAGATCATCCAGTACCGCGGCATGCCACACGGCATCAGCGGGTCATGGAACGTCGTTCACCGCATGATCAACGAGCTGCGCTGGCTCGAGACGTATACAAAAGCCAAGGGCGTGAGTTGAACCCTGATGCGAGTTCGCCACGCCCTTACGTGCTCGGCGAGTGCACGTGGGATGAAGTCAGATCGCAGCGATTCGAGGTAGCAGTCCTGCCGTGGGGCGCCACGGAAGCACACAATCGGCACCTGCCCTACGCGACCGACACGATTGAAACCGAGTCGGTGGCGATTGGCTCGGCGGCGATTGCCTGGAATCGCGGAGCGCGAGTCCTCGTTCTGCCCTGCGTTCCCTTCGGCGTGAACACGGGACAGCGCGAAGTCCCCTTCTGCCTCAACATGATGCCAGGCACCCAGACCGCGGTGATTCGGGACCTGCTGCCGTCGCTCCAGGATCATGGCATCAGGAAGCTCGTGATTCTCAATGGTCACGGCGGGAACGATTTCAGGCAGATCATCCGCGAGCTGCAGCCGTCGACGTCGCTGGTCTTTGCGCAGGTGAACTGGTATCGGGTCGTGCCGGCGTCAGGCTTCTTCGATGAGCCTGGTGATCATGCCGGCGAACTCGAAACGAGCATCATGCTTCATGCGCGGCCGGACCTTGTCCGCCCGCTGGCCTCGGCCGGCCCCGGGAAGGCACGCGCGCACCGGATCAGCGCGTTTCGAGAGGGGTGGGCGTGGATGCCACGCCCCTGGATCAAGGTTACGGACGACACAGGAGTTGGCGATCCTTCGAAATCCACAGCGGAGAAAGGGGCGGCCTATTTCGTCGCAGTTACCGAGAAGCTCGGTGCTTTCCTGGCTGACCTCGCAACTGCTGATCCTTCAGATCTCTTCGAATAGGGGTGAGGGTCGAGGCTCGAGGGAAGTTTTCAGGCACAAGTTCAAGTGCCCTGTCGGGCTCCGCCTATCACCTTCCCTTGTATCTGTGCAAAAGAGATGCGGTTTGCCAGAATGGAGTGTACGG
>CAZSNV010000397.1:0-4039 GCA_964608035.1 uncultured Gemmatimonadaceae bacterium
CGCATGGTGCCGGCCACGGTGGAGCGCACGCTCAACGGCAAGACCGGCTCGCTGCAGTGGTGGGTGCAGAGCGCCATGTCGGAGGCGGAGCGGCGCAAGCGAGAACTCGCGCCGCCGGATGTGGAGGCCTGGGACCGCGTCTACCTGAAGATGGTGGCGTTCGATCAGCTCATCCTCAACGTCGATCGGCATCTGAACAACGTGCTCGTGACGAAGGACTTCGATCTGCGCCTGATCGATCACTCGCGCTCCTTCCGGCCGTGGACGGAGATCAAGGACACGAAGCCTCTCACGCGGTTTTCCCGGTCGCTCCTCGACGGCCTGCAGAAACTCGAGTTCGCGGATTTGCGGACGAAGGTGGGCCGGTACCTGCTGGACGAACAGATTCGCGGGCTGCTGGCGCGGCGCGACGCGATTCTGGCGCTGGCGAAAACCCTGGTTGCGGAACGCGGTGAAGCGGCGGTGATGGACCCGTAGTCCGTTCCCACCGCGATGTCCTGCCGATCGACGTTCCCCCCGGGGGGGGGCACCTGACGTGATCCCACGCCCACCCGGACTCGCATGACCTCCCAGCGCCGGAGTCAGATCGCGGAGATTGCTCGCGCCGCCCTGGCACGCGACCCCGAGGCGCGCGAGGCGTTTCTGCGCGAGGCGTGCAGCGACGATCGCGCGCTTCGCATCGAGGTGGAGGCGCTGCTCGGCGCGCACGGTGCCGGCGCGTCAGAGAGCCCAACGGCGTCGGTTGGCCAAGCAGCCGATCAGCCCCTGCATCGTCCGACCGGATCCGACATGGCCCACATCGAAGCCCTCCTGGCGGCTGCCGGCAGTTCGGGCCACTACCGCGTCGTGTCGCGCATCGGCGCCGGTGGGATGGGCGTGGTCTACAAGGCCCTCGACACACGTCTGAATCGGGCGGTTGCGCTCAAGGTGATCCGTCGAGGCGAGGTGGACACTGGCCGGCTGCGGAAGGAAGCACGCACCGCGGCCTCGCTCGATCATCCCTACATCTGCAAGGTCTACGAACTCATCGAAACCGAGGCCGAACAGCTCATCGTGATGGAGTTCGTGGAAGGCGAAACGTTGTCGCGACGCTTCAGCCGCGGGATTCCGCCACTCACGACCACGCTGCAGTTCGCGATTGAGATCGCCGAGGGACTCGCCAACGCGCACGAGCGCGGCCTGGTCCATCGCGACCTGAAGCCCGGCAACGTGATGGTGACGAGCCACGGACACATCAAGCTATTGGACTTCGGGCTGGCCCGGCTGGATGCGACGAGCCCGGCCATCGCGGACACGCAGACCGCGACGCAGTCCACCGACGCGCGCGCCGGCACGCCCTACTACATGGCGCCGGAACAGGCGGAAGGCCGGCCGGTCACCGCGCGCGCGGACGTGTTCGCCCTCGGGGTCGTGCTCTTCGAATGTGTCACCGGCCGGCTGCCGTTCGAAGGCCTCAACCGGGATGACTACGTCACCCATCTTCGGGTCGACGCGCCGAAGCCGCTGCGCAAACTGGCGCCGAGCGTGCCCGCCGCGCTGGCGGACCTGATCAATCGATGCCTCGACAAGACGCCGGCCCATCGTCCGGAATCCGCCCGGCAGGTGGTGCCGGAACTTCGACGTGTGGCGGGGATGGTCGGCGCATCGGCGGAGACGGCCGCGATGAGGGCCCGGAGGCGTGTGCAGCGATGGTCCCTGATCGCGGCCGGCGCGGCGCTTGCCGTCATCGGCCTGTTCGGCTGGCGCTGGGGTCGACTCCCCGTGGTGGACGCTCCCGACTGGCGGTCACGTCCGTTCGTCACGTCATCGAGCGAGGATGCTCGCAGTCGGATCTCGCCGGACAGGCGGTGGATCTCGTACCTCTCGACGATGGGCGGTGACGCGCAGCTACTCGTGAGACGCGTCGACAAGGGCGATGCACAGCGCGTGGCGGTGCCGGCCGGCACGGTCATGGACCAACTGTGGTCGCCCGACGGCAGCCAGTTGGCGTACCTGCTGCGCCAGGGAGCCAACGTCGCGCTGCAGGTGGTGCCCGCCTTCTTTGGCGGCACGCCGACCAAGAGTGTGCCGATGCAGCCGGTGCCCATCAGCGGCCGGCTCCTCCGGTGGATCGATCGCGCCGTCTACGCCGAGCTGACCGACGGTCGCGTGCGATCGTTGCAGCGCGTGGATCTCGATTCGGGCGTGTCCTCGAACGTCACCAGCCAATGGACGATCGCCGGAACGCTGTGGGGATTCGACGTGAGCCCCGACGGCCGTCGAGCGGTGTTCACCCAGTCGGTCGGCGGCCAGGAGGAGCTGTGGATGGCCAACCTCGACGGCACATCCGCCCAACGGTTGACGAACAACACCTTCTTCGAGCGCTATCCAGTCTGGTCCGGTCTGGGCACGAGCGTCTTCTACCAGTCGAATCGCGGTGGCCAGATCGACTTGTGGCAACTGTCGCTGGAATCCGGCAGGTCGTGGCCGCTCACCTCAAGTCAGGCCACCGAGCGGCCCGAGAGCGTGTCGGCGGACGGAAGCCTCGTGACGTTCGTCCAGGTGTCCGAGGATGCTGACCTGTGGGTGTGGAACCCTTCGACCGGTCGGCACAGTCAGCTCACCGACGATGCGCTCAGCGACTTCGCACCGACGGCGGCGACCACGGGGTCGACGGTGGTCTTTCAGCGGATGCGCCCCACGCCGATGGGCCTGGCGCCGAGCGACTACACGTTGTACACCGGGTTACTGGGCGACTCGCGCTTCCAATCGCCCCCTCGACCGGTCGACGACGGCTATGTCCCACGCCTCTCGCCGGACGGTTCGTGGCTTGCCTATCTGCAGCGCGGTCCGGGGGCGGGGGCGACGCTGTTCGTGAAACACCTCCAGACGAACCAGACCATTCCGCTGTCGTTCGCGTGTCCCCGCCCGGTCTACTCCACCTTCCCGCTGGACTGGGTCGAGCAGAACATCGCCTGGAATCGTTCGAGTGACGAGCTGTTCTTCGTGGATGGCACGGACAAAAACACCATGCGGCGCTATCGGACGGGCGCGAAGGAGGCCGAGCGTCCGCTGGCGACCGTGGAGTCTGGCGCGTTCGTTCGTGATCTCTACCCGTCGCCCAACGGTCGGATGGTGGCCTACGTGGCGGCCTTTGGGACGAAGGTGTCGGCGCTGCACCTGCTCGATCTCTCATCCGCCGAGGATCGGTCGATTCTCGAACTCCAGGGCTCTGCCTACGTCCGTGGCTGGCTGTCCAACAACGCCGGGCTGGTACTGGTGCGGGCCACCACCACCTACGAGGATCTCAGCGCTGATGTCGAGGTGCTGGTGGTGTCGCCAAACGGAGCTGTACGCCCGGTCGGTCGGATTGAACGCTCCTTCATGGCCACGATGCGTCTCGATCCCGATCGCGGGATCCTGTACGTCACGCGATCCGAGGCGGGAGTCCACAACCTCTCGACCTTCTCACTGAGGACAGCGACGGTCCGTCGCGTGACCGACAACGCGCTGCCCGGGGTGACGTTTTCCGGCATCCATTCGCTCGGCGTGGGCGGAATCATCGGCGTTCGGACCGAGCGCGAGAGCGATATCTGGCTGCTCGATGCCGCGGCCGGCCCGCAGACGGGTCCGGGCCGGTCCGGCCGTTGACCGTGCAATCCCGTGCTATTCTGTGCACGCCGCGCCCCTCACATCTGCGTGACGCCGCCGGCGCTGCCCCCGGACGCGCTCTTTGCCCGGTTTTCGATTCGTTTCACAACCGTTGGAGACCCGCCATGGCCCAGCTGCCGGATAAGCCGCAGGTCGATTGGGAACCGTCCCCAAAAGACGCGATCAATCTTGCCACGTTGCGCTACTACGCACTCAGCATCGAGTCGCTGATCATCCTGGCCTACCGGTCCGATCCCGACCCCAGGCGGCCGAAACTTCCCGCTCTCAAGGCACTCCTTGTCAGGCACATGAAGGAACTGCGAGACCTCGGGACCCCCAGGCTTCAGGCCATGAGAAATGGGGACTGTCCGGACCCCGACGACACCAGGTGTGAGGACGGGCTCTGCTA
>CAZSNV010000398.1:0-4013 GCA_964608035.1 uncultured Gemmatimonadaceae bacterium
GTGGCCGACTTCGGGATCGCGCTGGCGGTGAGCGCGGCCGCCGGCGGGCGGATGACCGAGACCGGCCTCTCGTTAGGGACGCCGCACTATATGTCTCCGGAGCAGGCCACGGCCGACAAGGAGATCTCGGCGCGATCCGACGTCTATTCGCTCGCGAGCGTGCTCTATGAGATGCTGGCCGGCCAGCCACCGCACAGTGGGGGTTCGGCGCAACAGGTCATCATGAAGATTCTCACGGAGACGCCGCCGCCGGTGACGGCGCTCCGCAAGTCGGTTCCGCCTAACGTGTCAGCGGCGGTCGACAGGTCACTGGAGAAACTCCCCGCCGATCGCTTCGGGAGCGCCGCAGGGTTCGCGGCGGCGCTGAGTGATTCGTCGTTCCGGGGTACCGGCGTCGTCGCCGGACGACCCCCGGCGGCCCCGGACACCTGGCGACAGCAAGCGGCGATACCGGCGCTCGTCGCGGCGGGACTTTTGCTGATCGCGCTCGGCTGGACGTTGCAGCGGCCCGACGCTCCAGCGCCGGTCACGCGGTACCGCCTCATGCTGGCGGAAGACCAGGGCTTGTCCGGCAGCCCATGGTCGCGACTGGCGGTCTCTCACGACGGGTCGAAGCTCGTGTACGTGAGCGACAACGACCTCGGCACGCGATTGATGTTGCGATTGCGCGACCAGCTTGACGCCGCTGTGCTCCCGGGAACCGACAACGCCATCAATCCGGCGATCTCGCCGGACGGGAGGCAGGTCGCGTTCATGAACCGCGGTGTCATCAAGGTCGCGTCCCTGGCCGGCGGACCTCCGATCACCGTCACCGATTCGGTCGTCGGGCTACCGGGGCTCGCCTGGGGCTCGGATGGATTCATTTACTACGACCGGATCGGCCTCGGGCCATTGATGCGCGTCCCGGAAACTGGAGGACGCGCGGAGTCCATCGGTCAGGTGGACTCGACGAAGGGCGAACGGCAGCACGCATGGCCAGACGTCCTTCCGAATGGCCGAGGCGTGATCATGACCGTGAGCCGCGGCGGTCCGGGAGCCATGGGAAGCGCGACGGATGAAATCGCCGTGCTCGACCTGTCCACCAGAATCCACCGCGCACTCGTTCGCGGCATCTTCGCCCGCTATTCCCGGTCCGGCCACCTGCTGTATGTCACCTCAGAGGGCACACTCATGGGTGTGCCCTTCGATGAACGCCAGATGGAACTCACTGGAGAACCCGTCGCACTGACCGAAGGTGTGGGAGTGCGCATCGGCGGTGGAGCCGTGGATCTGACGCTTTCCGCCAACGGGACGCTCTGGTACGCGGCCGGAAAGGTTGGCTCGTCGGGAACGATGCAACCCGTATGGGTAGGGCGCGATGGCGCGGCAACGCTCGTGGCGTCCGACTGGTTCGGTCTTATCGCCGACCCCGCACTATCGCCTGACGGAAAGCGTCTGGCGGTCAGCACGACCGAATTAACGACGCAGATCTGGGTCAGGGACCTGGAAGAAGGGCTCCTGTCCAAGATGACTCTGGCGGGCCAGGAAAACGTCAGGCCTGCCTGGAGTTCTGATGGCCGGTCGGTGGCCTTCGTGTCCGATCAACGAACAGATCGCGATCTCTTTCAGCGTCCCGCGGATGGGAGCCAGCCGGAAACGCTATTGATGGACGAAAAGTTGCCTCTTGAAGAAGTCGCGTTCTCGCGAGATGGCGTTTGGGTGATATACCGAGCCGGCTCAATTCCAGGCGAACGAGATCTGTATGCGCGCCGGATCGGGACAGACTCGTCGATCGTACTGGTGGCGACGGCAGCCGCTGAGACATCTCCAGCCCTATCGCCGGACGGTCGTTGGCTGGCGTATGTCTCCACCGAATCCGGTTCCGCCGAGGTGTACGTGCGTCCGTTCCCGAATACGGGCGACCGCCGATGGCAGATTTCCGGGCAGGGCGGTCAGGAGCCGGTCTGGGCACCCTCTGGGAAGGAGTTGTTTTACCGCGTCGCGGGCACCACGAATGCCCAGATGGTCATGGACGTTTCGCTGCGACCCACCTTCGTGCCGGGTGCTCGCCGGATGTTGTTTTCGCTCACCCGATACAGTATGAGTACGACGCATCAGCAGTATGCCGTCGCCCCGGACGGACGATTCCTGATGATTCGGGCGACCGAATCCGACCGACTGGACCATCTCGTCGCTGTCGAGAACTTCTTCGAGGTATTGAGGACGCGGGTGCCTCGTCGATGAGGGATGCGCGCTCCGGTCGTCGCACACCTCGCTTCCGATGCGCGATCACTGCGTGGACAGGTCACGATGATTCGCATCAGCGTCGGCGACCTCGTGTTCCAGGCAGAGCTCGAGCGAGAACATGCACCCGCGACCGTGGCGGCTTTCCTGCGACTGCTGCCGCTCTCGGGTTCACTCCTGCAGGCGCGCTGGAGCGGAGAAGCTGCCTGGATGCCGTTAGGCAGTCTCGAACTCGGGGTCGGCGCCGAGAACGACATCCAGCGCCCGGTGCCCGGGCAGATATTGCTGCACCCCGCCGGATCAGCGAGACCGAGATCCTGATCCCCTATGGCGAAACTGCCTTTGCCAGCAAGGCCGGTCCGCTCCGCGGCAACCACGTGATGGTTCGACGTAGCGCGAGGCACCAACGACATTTTCGTCAAGGCGTCCGGGAGTCGGCGCCATACGCTGACGCTGGTTCAGAACTGGCCGGCCCTGTTGGCGCAGAAGCGATGAGCCGGCCGATCATGGGCAGGCAAGCTATTTCCTCATGAACCTTGCGACCGCGTCAAGGCTGAGGCCCGGGATTCGTTTGAATTCCTTCTGGTTCAAAGTGGCAACGCTTGCTCCTCCCGCCAGCGCCGTCGCGGCCACGATCAGGTCGTGCGCACCAACTGTCTTCCCCTGGCTGGACAAGGCGGCCCAGATCCGCCCGTGCACGCGCGCCTCGCCCAACCCAAACGGCACCACCTGAAACGCGTCCAGCAACTCGGCAATCCGCGTGGCGCGAGTGGCACGCTTCTCAGCATCGCGCGCGCGCTCGACGCCGTGGAGCAACTCCGACGCGGTGATGGCCGAGATGGCGACATCATGCACCTCAATGGTGGCGAGGTACGCGTCCAGGTCGAAGGCTTCGCGTTCATACGCGATCAGCACCGAACTGTCGATGACTACCGCCACGGATCGTTGAGCGGTGGAATGACCTTGCGCCCTTCCGCGACGTCCTGAGCGAACGCCTGCGCGTCTGCGGGATCCAGCCGGCGGCGCAGTTGGAGACGCCGTCGAACTTCAGGGGCGGGAAGGCCCATCGGCGCGGCCGGGGCGATGTGCGCGACCGGCGTGCCGTTCCGAATGAGTATGCTCGTTTCGCCGCGGTAGTAGGCGCGGTTCACGAGGTCGGCGAAGTTGCGCGCCGCCTCGGTCACGGAGATCCGGCGATATCTTCCAGTCGTCATACGTATAATCATATAATATGATTATGAGTCTTTCAAGTGATGAAGCGTCGGGTTACGCCATTGTGTCTGGGCAGGCCGGGGTTCGCTCGCCGGATACGGGCGACAGGTCGATTTGACGCGTAGCTTAGGCCCGACCCGCAACACTCGCGTCACCTGATCGCCCCGTGAACCACCAGACCGACCGACTTTCCGCCGCCCTCGCCGGCCGATACCGCATCGAGCGCCACCTCGGCGAAGGCGGGATGGCGTCCGTGTATTTGGCCGAGGACGTGAAGCACGACCGCAAGGTCGCGGTCAAGGTCTTGAAGCCGGAACTGGCGGCCGTGTTAGGCGCCGAGCGGTTCGTGGTGGAGATCAAGACGACGGCGAGCCTGCAACATCCGCACATCCTGCCGCTGTTCGATAGTGGCACAGCCGATGGGTTTCTGTTCTACGTCATGCCCTTCATCAAAGGCGAGACGCTGCGCGAGAAGCTGAATCGCGAGACGCAGCTCGGTGTGGATGAAGCGGTGCGGATCGCCCGTGAGGTGGCCGACGCGCTGGACTACGCGCACCGGCAGGACATCGTGCATCGCG
>CAZSNV010000399.1:0-4012 GCA_964608035.1 uncultured Gemmatimonadaceae bacterium
CAGCCGACGATGGGGCGCGCTGACGCCCGACCGCGCACTGCCGATGGCCTGCAGTCCGCTGGTCCCCGCCAAGCGCCGCGCCGGCGCGATCCCGGCTAACAGGGCCGTCACCGCGGTCGCCAGTGCAGTGAACGCAACGACCCAGCCATCGAGCCGCACTTCTTCCAGCCGCGGCGTCGTCGCAGGCAGCAGCGAAACCAGTACAGGCACGGTGACGATGGCGAGCACCAGCCCAGCCGCGCCGCCGAGTCCTGCGAGCAACAGGTGTTCGAGAAAAAGTTGTCGCGATAACCGGCCGGCGCCCGCGCCAATCGCGGCTCTGATCGACATTTCTCGCGTGCGTGCCGCGCCGCGCACGACCAGCAGGTTCGCGACATTGGCGCACGCCATCGCGAGGACGAGCCCCACGGCGCCCAACAGCACGTACAGGAGTCGCTGGCTGTCCTGCACAAGGCGAACGCGCAGGTCGCTCACCCTCAGGCCATCCAGATACTGCGGCATCGAGGGGCGCCAGATCGGATTCTCACGCTGCAGCTCCTCCCCGATCCGATAGACGTCGGCCCGGGCCTGCTCGCGCGTCACACCGTCCTTCAAGCGTCCAATCACCTGGTGACCGTACGCGCCCCACGAGTAGCCCACAGTTGATTCGACACATCGTGGCGGGGAGGTGCTCGTGCAATGCGCCCCGGTCGGGTCGATCATCAGCGGCAACCAGATCCGCGTGTCGCTGCTGGGGAACGTGAAACCCGGAGGGGCAACGCCAATGACCATGCGACTGAGACCGTCCACTTCAATGGGCCTTCCAACGATGTCGGGGTCCGAGCCGAAGCGATCGCGCCAGAGCGAGTGACTGATCACGACAACGCGGTCGGCGCCCGGACTATCCTCGCGTGCCTTGAAGAACCGGCCGCGCAGCGGACCAGCGCGCAGCACGTCAAAAAAGCCGGCGCTGACCTGCGCACTCGTCAGGCGCATCGGTTCCTCCGCCCCGCTCAGGCTGACGCCGAAATTCGGGAAGTACGTCGCCACCGACTCCAGTGTCCGGGAGCGGTCCCGGATGTACGTGAACTCCGCCAGTGAGTGACCTCCGTCCCAGACGCTCACCAGCGATTTCGTGTCCGGGAACGGGAGCGGTTGCAACAGGACCGCGTTGACGACCGAGAAGATCGCACTGTTCGCGCCGATGCCGAGGGCCAGCGTTCCCACTGCGACCGCGGTGAATACCGGCGACCGCCGGAGGATGCGCAGACCAAACTTGAGGTCGCCGGCAAGGTCACGCGCACCTCCGATTCCGCGCGCGTCCCTGCCCTCCTCGCGGAATCGCTCAACACCGCCGAAGGCGTGCCGCGCTTTGCGGCGCGCTTCGTCCGGAGACAGTCCGGCGCGTTCGGCGTCGGCCGCTTCCATGTCGAGGTGGAACGTCATCTCCGCGTCCATGTCGCGGTCGAGCACCGTGCCGCGCATCATCGTGCCGAGACGGCGGAGCAGCCGGAGAGGGGACATCATACGCCGGCTCCCTCGAGGACCAGGTTCACGGCGCCGGAGTAGGCGCGCCAGGCGGTGGTCTCGTGGGCGAGCGCGCGGCGGCCGGCGGCGGAAAGTTGATAGAACTTTGCGCGACGTCCCTCATCCGAGATGCCCCACGAGGCGCGGATCAATCCGCGCTCCTCCAGCCGATAGAGCGCGGGATAGAGAGACCCCTGTCCCACGCGCAGCACGTCACCCGATTGGTGCTGGATGCGCCTGGAAATCGCCCACCCGTGCAGCGCGCCGGTGTGGAGCGTGGTCAGGACGAGAAGGTCGAGCGTGCCCTGCTGCAGTTCCGGAGTAGCCATGGCCCCTTGCCTCGACAGTCGACAACAATGTCGTTACGCTTGTTGTCGACCGTCAAGGTATTGGGACGAATTACGTGACGGGGGACGGGTGACGGGGGACGGGAGCTACGCGGTGACGGTTTTCTCCCATCCAACCCAGGTAGTTGACGCCGACAACCAAGCGCCCGTGGCGATCAATCAGCGTACGCCGTGGGGCACCTGGAACCGAAGCGTGTCGACGACGTGGCTTCCGTCGTGCCCGATCAGCCGCCCGCGCCGCGCGTCATCGTCCACCTGGCATGCGGTGCAGTAGTAGGCGATGGTCTCGACCGTCCCGGTGGCGTCGTCATGCGCAGTGACGCGCGCATTGAGCAGACTCACCGCCTTGTCGCAACTCGGACAGATCCCGAAGCGCCATCCGAGTCGAAGGTCGGGCTTGTGTGTCGCGGCTTCGAATCGCCGGCCGGTGGTCACCGTCACGTGGTGCTCGACGATACCATCGGGGGCTCGGACATCACGAAACTCGACGTGATTGCGAAATCCGCAATCGCAGTCGACACGGCCGCGAAACTCGTCGCGCCGGGTACGAGCCTGCATCGATCGCCCGCACACTTCGCAGTGCCCGACGTCGCGTATGCCTAACCGCTCGGGCGCGGGCGTCGCGGTACGGGTCGCGCGACGCGGTTCTGCATTTTCCTGAACAGGCTCCAACTGCAAACGGAGGAGCCAACGAGGCCACTTCATCTTCTGATAATATGGCGCCCGACCCGGGCGGGACAGCATGTCGCCAGAACTGGGCTGAGTCCTTAGTGGTGGGTGCTAGGGCGATTTGCTGGAACTGGGGCTGATGCTGACGTGACGGTCCATGAGTTCTGGTTTACTGTTCAGTTCACTATGCATTTTCACGAACCACCGAGATTCCCGACCGGGTTCCGCTGCGCCAGTCGCAATTGCGGCCTGAAGCCGGTCGACAAGGACCTGGCGCTGTTCGTGAGCGAACGTGATGCCTCCGCCGCCGCGATTTTCACCCGGAACCAGTTCCCCGGGGCGCCGGTCATCCTTGGCCGCGAGACCGTCAAGGGTGGCCGGCTGAGGGCGATCGTTGTGAACAGCAAGGTCAGCAATGTGGCGACCGGAGCCACGGGACTGGCAAATGCGCGCCGGATGGCTGCCGCGGCGGCCGCCGAGTGCGGAACGACCGGCGACAAGGTTCTCGTGAGTTCAACCGGAGTCATCGGTGTGCAGTTGCCGATCGAAAAGGTCGAGGCCGGCTTGCGCGGGATGACACAGGAATTGACCGACGATCCTCTCGTTGGTGCGCGCGGCATCATGACGACCGACAGCCATCCCAAAGCGCTCTCGGCGTCGGTTGGTCCAGCGACCATCACCTGGATCGCCAAGGGATCGGGCATGATCGAGCCCAACATGGCGACGATGCTCGCCTACATTTTCACGGACGCCGAGTTTCCCGCCGCGATAATAGACGCGATGTTGCGGCGCGCCGCGCACGTGTCGTTCAACATGCTGTCGGTCGACACGGATACGAGCACGTCCGACACGTGCGCCCTCCTGGCCAACGGCATGGCGGGACCAGTGCCAGAAGCGGAGTTCGAGGAAGCCCTGACCGCAGGATGCATCCGGATGACGGAAATCCTGGCGCGAGACGGTGAGGGAGCTGAGCACATGCTTCGATGCACCGTGCGTGGCGCGATCGACGAGGGAGAAGCCCGGCTCGTGGCGAAGTCGCTGGTGAACTCTCCGCTCATCAAAACGATGGTGCACGGCGCCGACCCCAATGTCGGGCGGATCCTGATGGCGGTTGGTAAGTGCTTTGACGCGACGATCCGTACCGAGCAAACTGACGCCTGGGTGAATGGGCACCCCGTGGTGCGCGGCGGCGCACGGGTGGACTTCGATGAGGTGGCGGTCAGGGCGGCGCTGGCGACGGAAGTGGTCGACCTTGAAGTGTCGTTAGGTGCCGGGTCGTCGGCAGCGACAGCTTATGGCTGCGACCTCACCAAGGGATACGTCGAGGAGAATGCGGCGTATTACTCGAGCTAGGGTCGAGGCTCGAGACGACAGGCTCGAGGGAAGGACCAAGGGCCCGAGGCAAGCCTCGGGCCCTTTCACCTGCATGCTATGCCCTTCCCTTGTATCTGTGCAAAAGAGATGCGGTTTGCCAGAATGGAGTGTACGGC
>CAZSNV010000400.1:0-4005 GCA_964608035.1 uncultured Gemmatimonadaceae bacterium
TCGCGTCACCGATCACCGGATCAACCTGACCCTGCATGACCTGCCGCGCATCATGGACGGCGATATCGGGCGGTTGATCGAGGCCATGAAGATGGCCGACACCGAGGAACGTCTTCGGGAGGACGTGTGAGGAGTGCAGGATGATCGCGCGACAGGTTCATAACGACTCACGGCCTGTTGGCGCGCTGGTCGAAGAAATCACGGATATTCTCGCCGCGGCGGAAATCGCCGACGCGGGCTCGGAGGCGCGCGACCTCGTGGCGGCCGTGACGGGGCAGAACCGGTTCTGGCCGCGAGCACATGCCGAGTCGCTCGTCGGTTCCGATGTCAGCGCTGCGGCGCATGCGGCTGCGTCCAGGCGCGCTTCCGGAATGCCGTTCGCTTATGCCGTTGGGCGCGCGTCGTTCAGGCATCTGACGCTCTGTGTAGACGAGCGCGTGCTGATTCCGCGCCAGGAGACAGAAGTGCTCGTGGACCTGGTACTCCGCACCCGTGACACAGCCGGCGGCGTGGTCGCCGATGTCGGTACCGGATCCGGAGCGATTGCGCTTGCACTCGCGACAGAAGGCCGATTCGATCGAATCATTGCGACCGATATCGCACCGGACGCGGTCGATGTCGCTCGGAGAAATGCGTGCACGCTGCCGCCCGGCATGCGGGCAGCGATCGAGTTCCGCGTTGGAGACCTGCTGAGTCCACTGCGTGGAGAACGGATCGACGTCCTCGTCTCCAATCCGCCGTACATCGCCCACGACGAGGCGACCGAGCTGCCCGCTTCAGTCCGTGACTGGGAGCCCAGCCACGCGCTCTTCTCGAGTGGTCAGGGACTCGACGTCACCCGGCGGATCATCGCGGGCGCCCCTGCGCTACTTTCAACGGGGGGGCTGTTGGCTCTCGAAGTGGACTGCCGGCGCGCGCTTCAGGTGGTAGAACTCGTCGCGTCGAGCGGACATTTCAGCAACGTCGAGTTACGCCAGGATCTGGTTGGACGGGATCGCTTTGTGCTGGCCACTCGCGCCTGACCCTTCCGGCAACAACGACCGACCCCAGACCAACATGCTTGAGCAAAAAGGCCGCGAGCTGGGCCGACTCATCGGCCAGAGCAGCGAATACCAGGGCCTCAAACGCTCCAATGAGGCGCTCAGCGAAGATCGCGAGGCCGTGACGCTGTTGCGCCGGATGGAGGAGCTTCGCGGCACAGCGCAAGGCATGATCGAGCGCGGCACCGAGCCGTCGGAAGAGATGGAAAAGGAATTGGACGAGTTGCTCTCGAAGGTGCAGGTGAATCCGGCTTATCAGCGGGCGCTCGTCGCGCAGTCGAATTTCGACAAGCTCATGATGCAGGTGAATACCTGGATCGCCGAAGGCATCAAGAGTGGAGCAGCAAGCCCGATCATCACGCTGGGGTGAGCGAGTGGACGGTGGCCTGATCGTCCTGGAAGGCATCGAAGGGGTCGGGAAGTCGACCCAACTCCGGCATCTCCGCGACCGGCTCGAAGCTCGAGGCTGCGCGGTGCTCGCAGTACGCGAGCCAGGCGGCACGCCAGCTGGGGACGAAGTGCGCCGGCTTCTGCTGGACCCCGCGAGTCATCTCGACGAACGAACCGAGGCGCTGCTCTTCATGGCTTCGAGGGCACAGCTCGTATCCGACGTGATCCGGCCGGCGCTGGCGCGCGGCGCGTTCGTGCTGGCCGACAGATTCTTCCTCTCGACGTACGCGTACCAGATTGCGGGTCGTGGTCTGCCCGAAGACGAAGTGCGCCGCGCCAACGCGTTGGCGACCGGCGGCCTCATTCCGGACCTGACGCTGCTGCTGGACCTGCCGTCAGGCGCCGCCCTCGAGCGCGCGGCCCGCCGCAGTGCACATGACCGCATCGAGCGCTCGGGAGCGGAGTTCTACAATCGTGTTCGGGCGGCATTCGTGGAGTTCGCGTCCCCGGACTGGCAGCAGCGTCATCCCGAGGCAGGCCCGATCGTCCTTGTCGATGCCGGCGGGGACGAGGCGTCTGTCGCGGTGCGAATGGCGACCGAGATCGCGCGACGCTGGCCGCAAACCGCAGCGACCCTTGCGGGGTCCAACTCCTGACCGCAACCCTTTGTCCATGAACTCGCGCACGCTCGCTGTAGCCGTAGCACTCGGCACCTCCCTGGTTGGGGGCGGCTGGGTCATCGGCCGTGGCCTGAACGCGCGCGAAGCGGACTTCACCAGCGCCCGGCTTTTTGACACGGTGCTGGGCCACGTCCGGCAGTTCTTCGTCGATTCGATTCCGGACTCGACGCTGTTCGAACACGCGATGGTCGGGATGCTGCGCGAGCTGGATGATCCGTACACGCTGTATCTGCCGCCGAATCGTCTTCGCCGCCTGACCGAGCAGACCACGGGCAACTACATCGGTATCGGCGCTCAAATTCAGCGGCGCGACGATTATCCGATGATCATTGCGCCGTTCCCCGGCTCGCCGGCTGAGCGCGCGGGTCTCCGTACCGGTGACCGCGTCGTCGAAATCGACACCATGAAGACGCGCGGGTGGACGAATGATGAGGTAACGCGCGCGCTCCGCGGTCCGCCGGAAAGCGAGGTCACTGTTGTCATCGAGCGCCCGGGAGATCCTGGACGCCTGACGTTCAAGTTGAAACGGGGCGGCGTTCATCGGCGCGCTGTTGGCCGCACGGCGCTACTGGCGCGCGGCGTCGGCTACGTGGACGTGAACATCTTCAACGATTCGACGGCCGATGAATTGCGGAAGGCCATCGACTCGCTGCAGTCGGCCGGGATGCGCGCCCTCGTGATGGACCTTCGCGGCAACCCTGGCGGCGTGCTTGCGCAGGGAGTTGGTGTGGCCGACATGTTCCTCGATTCGGCACAGCTCATCGTCTCCATGCGAGGACGAAGCCCGGACGCGAATGAACGTGTGAAGGACACGGCGCCCCAACCGTGGCCGCGCATGCCGCTGGTGGTCCTGGTGGACGCAGGCAGTGCCAGCGCATCCGAGATCGTTGCGGGGGCGCTGCAGGATCACGACCGCGCCCTCGTCATGGGGCGCACGACCTTCGGGAAGGGAAGCGCCCAAGGCATTTTTTCCACGGGCTCGGGTGGCGGCGTGAGGATCACCACCGCACGCTGGTTCACCCCGTCCGGCAGATCGATCGACCGCCCGCACACCACCCGCGGCGGACCAGGGGAAGAAGCACCGGTTGACAGCTTCCGGTCAGAGCACGGCCGGCGAGTGGTTGGCGGGGGTGGAATCGTACCGGACCTCTTCGAGGGTGACACGGCGCTGGCGCCCGGCGACCAGGCGCTCGAGGATGCACTCGGCAACCGCGTCATTCAGTTCCGCGATGCCATGGTCGATGTCGCCATTGCCCTTCGGTCCAGGGGCGCTGTGCGTTCGCGTGATTTCGCCGTAACGCCGTCAATGCTGGACGAGTTGTGGAGGGCCATGCGTGGCCGGGCATTCCGGTTCGATCGTGCCACGTTCGACGGCGCCACGCCGCTCGTCTCCAGCCTGCTCGGGCGCGAAATCGCGCGGTTTGTCTTCGGTCCCGATGCCGAGGCCGAGCGCGCGATCGCCGACGATCAGGTGATCCAGGCCGCAGTGCGTCTCGCATCGGCCGCCACGTCGCCGGAGGCGTTACTGCAGCGGGCCGCTGAGGGCAGCGAGCAGAGGGCGGTGCGTAGGAACTAGCGGACCCCGCTTCAAGGTCTGCATCCTACATTCTGCATTCTGCATTCTGCATTCTGCATTATTTCACGTCCACCACCTTCACGCCCTTCGGGACCGTGAACGTGAAGGTCTTCTGGTTCACCGGCGCATTCGACGTGAAGCTCGTTAGGCGCACCAGGCGCGTCAGTCCGTTGGGCTCCACCGCCTCGAACTGAAGGAGCGATCCGGTGCTAGGCTCAATCCACACCTTGGCGCGCACAAAGGCAGCGTCCTTCGACTTCGGCGTCAGCAGCACGATATGCGCCTTACGTTCACCGACGGTCGCCGCGCCACCGTCGCT
>CAZSNV010000401.1:0-4003 GCA_964608035.1 uncultured Gemmatimonadaceae bacterium
CCAGCACCAGCACCAGCACCAGCACCAGCACCAGCACCAGCACCAGCACCAGCACGCAGTACTAGCAGCAGTAAGCAGCAATCAGCACGCAGCCTGCAGTTATCAACGCAGGCCGAGCCTCCGCCGGATGATCCACTCCAGGCAAAGCGAGAGGATTACGATTGCAAATATCCAGCCGATGCCTCGCAGACGTGGCGCGTCCGTCAGTGCCTCGCCGGTGCCGATGTCTCCTTCTATTACCGTCGGACGGCGTGGCAGAAACTCTGCCGACGGATTCACGACCAGCACCGAGCTGCCTCCCCTGGTCGTGATGTCGTACACGCCGGCGAGCCGCGGTGGCGTTTCCGTGAAGAGCGAGCCGGCGGCGAAGCGGACTGTGAAGGAATCAACCGCGGTCGTTCCCCGCCTGACGAGAGCGACCGGGACTACCGTATCGGTTGGCAACCCGCGTCGCCAGCGAATGGGTTGTCCTTCACGAACCGCACCATCCGCCGGGCTGGCCGCACGATTGTCAGCGCGCTCTGCTGCCAGCCAGTCGATGACGCTGCCCCAGAATGCAGAGTGCGCCGCTGCCGGCGCCCCACCACGGAACCTCCATCGCCAGAACCCGGATGCCGGGACGAGCACCGTGCGCTTGGGTCGCTCCCATCCGATCGCGCCAACGCGTCGTTCCAGGCGGCGCGCGCGGCGTGTCTCCAGGACCTCGAACGTTCCCGTGCCAATCACCGGCGAAACCTCGAGCGGCGGCAGGCTATCCCACGGGGAGCCACCAAGCGCCGTCGCCATTGGCGAAGCCGGCGCGCCAGTGGCGTACCATTCCTCGGCCGGCGTCGTGGGAGGCGCGACCAGGAGGAGCGAGCCGCGCGCGAACGTACGTGGCTCACCGAAGATCGCGGTATCACCGTGCAGCACGAGCAGCGGCGCCTCACGGGCAGCGCGCTGCACGTCCTCCTCGGACACCATGCCGAGCGAGCCCTCTTCACGCCATCGGCCCGGACTGACTCGATAGAAACCTCGCGTTGGCAGCAGCACGGTACCGCGAAGCACCGTGGCCAGGTCCCGCACGTCATAATCGGGCGCCGTGGAAACGATGACAGCGCCCGCCCCGGGCATGACATCAACGGCCACGGTAAGGGAGTCATTCGCCGGCGTGCGGTCACCAGCTGCCGTGAGGGCGGCCTTGATGAGAATCGCCCCCGTGACGTTAGGCACGGGGAAGCGGCTGCGGACGATCCGCTCGCCGTACGGCCCGACGGAGTCGACAGACACCGTCGAAAGAACCCGATCGCCGAGGCTCAGCGTCAGGCGGGACGGCGGTCCGCCGCGCGCCGACGAGGTCAGCGCCACGTCCACGTCGAGCGTATCGCCGCTAACGGTCGCGCGCACCACTCGCAGCTCGGAAATGGCGACATCCGCGCCATCGTCCGGCCGACTCACGACGACAGCCGATCCGCCGACGAGCGGCGCTAAGGCTTCTGCGTCGTCCAGCTCACCGTCGGTGAAAACGCGGAGCGGGCGACCTTCGGCCATGGCCCGCTCGACCGCCGGACGGACGCGTGACGCATCGTCCGCAGCAACCGCGGCCCCGCCATCAGAGCGCGTCGAGTCCCCGAAGAGCAGGAGCTCGCCGCCGGCTTCCCCGCGAGCCTGGTCGAACGCCTTTCTGAATCTGGTGGAGTCGCCATCCCGCAGCCAACTGGCCGACACGTCGAGCGCCACCAGTGCCGGCGCCGGACGCGCCGCACCCAGGGCGGCGTTCAGGATCAGAGCAACGAGCCCTGTGACCGCGGTCAGTCGCAGCGCCGCCGAAATGAGCGTGAGCCCCGAACCAGGTCTCAGTCCGTAGACAATAGCGACAGCGGCCGCGCCCGCGACGAGCGCGACGATCCAGATCAGCATCCGGGAAACCTAGTAGTACGATGCAGAATTGGTGTTCATGACGAACACGGTTCACAGCCTGGCACGTGTCGCAGCCAGTTGATGCGAACCGCAGGTTCGTCGAGTTTCGGAAATCGGATACGCCGGAGCGGACGGATCAAACGGATCCCGCACTAAAGGTGCAGAGCTCTCGGGGAGATCAGTCGGTGGAACTTTGGCTCGGGACCGAAATGGAGCAGGAGGCCAATCGCACTTGGCGGGCAAGTGCCGCGGCGGGTACTACGAACGCGTCAGTTGACGCTCAGCACGACGCGTGACCCTTGCTGCTCGATCCGGGCAAGGTATCGGAGCCGGAGCGCGTCGAACTCCGCCCGCTGCGCCGCGGGAAGCGGAGGCCCGGCTTTGGCCTGCAACGTCGTGCGCGGATTCCTCGCCACGCCATTCACGAGGACCTCGAAGTGCAGATGAGGTCCAGTGGCCAGGCCGGTCATGCCGACGTATCCGATCGTCTGCCCCATCGCCACGCGAGTGCCGGACCGCACGCCTTTTGCGAATCCGCGAAGGTGACCGTAGCGCGTCACGATGCCGTTTGTATGGCGAACGTCGATCATGTTGCCGTAACCGCCGCGCACGCCGGAAGCGATAACAAGGCCATCGCCGATAGCGCGCACCGGCGTTCCTGAGCCTGCGGCGTAGTCGGTTCCCTGGTGGCGACGGAAAATGCCCAGCACCGGGTGACGACGGCCACCAAACCCGCTCGAAATGCGGCGGAACTCCAGGGGCGCGAGGAGAAAGTTGGCGGCGAGGGACTTGCCCTGCTGGTCGTAGTATTTCGGCTTGCCGCCGGCGAGATGACGAATCGCTTCGACGGTCGCCCCGCCGTTGGTGAACGTGGCCGCCAGGACCTCTCCCATCCTCGTGAAGCCACTCGGCAGCTGTCGCCGCTCGACGAGCACCGTGAATGCGTCGCCCTCCTGGACGTCGCGGCTCATGTCGATGCGGAACTCGAAGATGTTGGCGACCGACCAGGCCAGTTCGCGGCGAGCCTGGAGGCTCATGTCCCCCGCGGCGGCATCAATACCCTCATACAGGTTATCCGTGATCTGCCCCCGGACCACCAAGGTGTCTGTCGTCCACGGAATGGTGTCCACAGTCGCGGTCCAGCCTGAGTCGTTCCGAACGACGCGGAGGATGCTGTCCACGCCCACGTGGAACGAGACCTGTCGAGGCACCGAGTCAGCGCTCAGGGCGCCGAATGAGATCCGCATGCCCCGACGAATACGATTCGGGTTCAGTGCCTTGGTGGATGTCGCCGCATCCAGCGCCGCGAGCATGTGCGTCCCGGACACACCGCCACGTTCAAGGACCTTGCCCAGCGTCTCGCCATTCCCGACCGAATCGACCCGTTCTTCCCAGGTCGCAGCCAGAGCCGCTATGGCAGCCAGGGGCCTCCGCTCGGGCAGGGGACGAATGAAGGCGATTGCCAGGGCCGCCAAGCCTCCGGAAATCCCATACGTGATGAGTCTAGCGGCCCAGGGCTTCAATCCATCTGTCTCCGAATAAAGGTCGGAATATCCATGTCGGTCAGCTCCGGCTCGGGCCGCGGTGGCGGCGCAGAGGGCGGAATAACGCGTCGTGGGGCACCATCCGCCAGAGGAACCACGGTCCGGGGTGGGGCTGCTGCGGCCCTTCCCGGATTCCTCTGCGTGATGGGTATCACGTTGCGTGCTGCCGTTACTGGCTGGGAAGTCACGCGTACCGATCCCCCTGCCATCCCTACCTCGATGTGACGATCGAAACCGGTTGCGATCACGGTTACCCGAATCTCTCCCTGCATGGCCGGTTCGTTGACGGCTCCAAAGATGATTTCCGCGTCATCGCCGACCGCGTCGTGAACGATTTCGGAGATCTGCGTGACCTCCCCGAGTGTGAGGTCATTACCGCCCGTAATGTTAAGGAGAACACCGGTGGAACCCGCCACGGAGATGTTGTCTAGGAGGGGGCTGGAAATAGCCTGCTGCGCGGCTTCCATCGCCCGGTTCTCCCCGCGGCCGATGCCGGTGCCCATCAGCGCCGATCCGCCGTTCATCATGATGGTCCGGACGTCGGCGAAATCGACGTTCAC
>CAZSNV010000402.1:0-4001 GCA_964608035.1 uncultured Gemmatimonadaceae bacterium
TTCTGGCCGATGGGCCGGCCGAACACGACGCGCTCCTTGGCGTACCGGGTGGCGCGTTCCACGAACCACCGCCCGTCGCCCACGCACTCGGCGGCAATCAGGATACGTTCGGCATTGAGGCCGTCGATCAGGTAGCGGAAGCCCTTTCCCTCCTCACCGATGAGATTCTCCGCCGGGACCTCGAGATCGTTGAAGAAGACCTCGGTCGTCGAGTGGTTCATCATCGTGCGGATGGGACGGATGGTCAGTCCCTTGCCCTGCGCCTGCCGCATGTCCACGAGGAGCACCGAGAGGCCGTCGGTACGCTTCTTCACTTGGTCGGCGGGCGTGGTGCGCGCGATGAGCAGCATGAGGTCGGAGTGTTCGGCCCGTGACATCCATACTTTCTGGCCGTTGACTACGTAGCGATCGCCCTTGCGGACCGCCGTGGTCTGGAGCTGCGTGGTGTCGCTGCCGGACGTCGGCTCGCTCACGCCAAACGCCTGGAGCCGCAACTCGCCGGCGGCGATCTTCGGCAGGTAGGCGCGTTTCTGGTCCGACGATCCGTGACGGAGCAGCGTACCCATGATGTACATCTGCGCGTGGCAGGCCGCGGCGTTGCCGCCGGCGCGGTTGACCTCCTCGAGAATGACGGACGCTTCGGAGAGGGAGAGTCCCGAGCCGCCGTAGTCCTCCGGAATGAGCGCGGCGAGGTAGCCGGCCTCGGTCAGCGCCTTGACGAATGCCTCTGGGTACGCGCGGCGCCTGTCGAGCTCGCGCCAATAGGCGTCGGGGAACCGCGTGCACAGTTCGCGGACGGCGCCGCGCAGCGGTGCGTGTGACTCGTCGGCCAAATGCTTCTCCGTCAAGGACTCAGCCGCGCAGGGCGCGCATGGTTTCTGGATAGCTGCCGGGATCGACGACGGCCTCCACGAGTGTCGGCCCGTCGGTGGCCGCGGCCTCCACCAGGCATCGCGCCATCTCGTCGTCGTTCTGCGCGCGCCACGCCGGCACACCGAAGGTCTTTGCCGCAGCCTGCCAGTCCACGCCATCGAGCGACATTCCCGCGGCAGGATAGCCCAGCCGTTCCTGCTTGATGCGAATGAGCGAGAGCGAGCGATCGTTGAAGACGATGGTGGTCACCTTGAGGTGTTCGCGAGCGACGGTGCCGAGTTCCGCGAGGCACATGAGCAGACCGCCATCGCCGGTGAGCGCGACGACACGGCGCGTGCGGTCGAGGAGCGCCGCCCCAATGGCGGATGGCAGCGCAAAGCCCATCGTCGAGAGTCCGTTGGAGATGAGAATCTGGCGCGGACGGCGAGCGGGCCAGAGCGCCATGATGGGAAACATGTGGGCGCCGGCGTCCACTGTAACCTGCGTGTCCGGCCCCACGCTGCGAGCGGCGGCCTCGACGGCACTCGAGGGCGACCAGCTGCTCGTGCCCGCGAGGCCCGCGATGCGCATCGCGTCGCGCTGCCGAAGCGCGTGGGCGCGGATGTCATCGGCTCGCCACTCATTGGATGACGGCAGCATCGATTCGATGGCGTGGAGCGTCTCTGAGAGATCGCCGACGACGGAGGCCGCGAGCGGCAGGTGGTGCTGCTCGAGCGGCCAGCGACTGAGCGACACGACCGGCGCGCGATACTCCCAAGGGCGCGGGAGGAACTCGATTGGATCCAGCCCGACACCAATGATCAGGTCGGCGTGCTCGATGACCGGCCGTTCGAGGGCGCCATGCGTGCAGACGCCGGCGAAGAGCGGATGCTCGTCGGGAATCACGCCCTTTGCCTTGTAGGTGACGAGCGCCGGAATGTGGCGGTTCTCGCACAGGGTGCGGAGTGCGTCCGCGTCGCGCGCGTCGCGGACGCCGAGTCCGGCAATGACGATCGGGCGTCGCGCTCTGGCGAGTAGTGTGCGCGCCGAATCGAGATCGATTGCTGGCGCGCGCTGCGGCTCGACTGAGGCGGAGGTTTCGTTGAACACGGCAGGTTGCCGAGAGATGTCGGGCGCGAGGTCAACGTGCACCGGACCCGGCGGAGGCGCGATGGCCAGCTCCAGCGCGCGCATGATCAATTCGTCGGCTCGCGCGGCTTCCATGGTGACGCTGCCTTTTGTCACCGGCGCGAGCAGGGCGGCGTGATCGAGGCGCTGGTGTTGGAAGGTGTCGCGCCCGGTGGCCGGCATGGCGTCCGTGAGGAGCATGACGGGAACGCGATCGAGGCGGGCGTGGGCGGCGCCGTTGACCAATGAAGCAACGCCGGGTCCGAGCGTGGCGAGACAGGCGCCCGGGCGACCGGTGAGTTCGGCCTGTGCACAGGCGATCAGAGCGCCGGCCGTCTCGGTGTGCGAGAGCACGAAGGGCAACCCCGCGCGTCCGGCGGCTTCGACCAGGTCGAGGTTGCTGCCGCCGCCAGGCATGCCGACCAATGTTCGCACACCCGCCTCGACGAGACGGCGGACGATGAGGTCAGCGACCGTTGGCATGCGGGAGTCCGTGAGCCGGTTCACGCGCCAAAAGGTATCTCATCCCACCGTGCGCCAGTTCCATTCCTATTGTCGCCTCGTGCCCGGCGCCAACGACTCGGCGGTCAGCCGGCGGCACAAGCGGTCGCGAGACGGGCATCGCTATCTCAAGCTCGCCTTTCACCACGCGGCGGTGCGTGCAGTGCAGTACGTCCCCGAGATCCGCGCCGAATCCCAACGGCTGGTGCGGCGGAAGGGGAAAGCGATCGCCCGCGCCCTGATCGCGAAGGAACTCGGTGCCATTGTCTACCACGTACTCACCCGACAGGAGGCGTTCAATGGACGCTTTCGTGGACTCAAGCTAACGCGCACGAAATCCCGGCAGTGGCCCCGCCTGGCAAGCCCGCCCGCCTAACTGGCGCCTCCGAGCGTCCGCAACGTTGATTGGGAAGCCAGGCGGCATGTCGGCCGCGAGCATCTGAGCCTGCGGGCTCGAAGGAGTGTGTGACCGCCACTGTTCGGTGGACGGTCGAGCGATGCGTACATCCGACGTCCTGCCGCGCCACGAAGACAGCCACGAGTGAGCACCCTTCGGGTGCTCATGGGTAATAGCTCGCCCTCTTGACAACAGACTCGTTAGGAGTGTTAGGCAGAACGGTTAGCTAGCCAATTGCTCACGCCGCACGGAGCGGCGCAAGGTCGGCCCGCGTCATCGGCTCCGCGCCGACGCTACGGAGCGCCCTGTTGAGGGCTGTAATCGTCAACTTCGACGGAGCCGTGATTTCGATGCCGATGGCCCGCCCACGAGCCGTCAGGTCAATAACGAGCCCCGGAGCCACTCGACGGGTTCGAGTGCTCCGATCGTTCGTTCGACGCGGCAGGTACAAATAGGCGGCCAAGGGACGACCATGGCGATATGTCACCTCAAGATACGGGCCGTTCGCTGCTGTCATGGAGAAACTGGATAGGCGGTAATTACGGTCAACACTTGGACCTCGAGGTCTGGCTCAACGATGACTTCCCAGCGGCGGCGGCGATGAGTGCTCGCAATCCACCGGCCAGGTTCCACGTCACGTCGGACCCGAGTCGCACTCTGGAGCATAGTGCGGACATCGAGTTCTGTGAAGTCACGATCGGCCATGCGCTTCAGGAGGTGCGGGCTGAGTTCGAGCTCCCAGTCCCACCAATCGGGCCGGCGCTTCATGCTCAGAAGAGAATGGACACTTTGGGTCAGTTCCTTCTGCCTAACGAAGCTGTAGAATAACTCGACGTGATCCTCGGCTTGGCGATTTCAGGGGTATCGTGATCATTGCCGAGGTTCCGATCGTTGATTGCGGGGCATTTGTGGAGGTCGTTTTCTCCACATCGCCGCATACGACAACCCACACGGGGTTTTCCTACAACCTCAACGCCAGCTTCTGCTGCGAGCGGTCCCATCATCGCGAGCGCAGCGAGCTTCCGCAAGCCGCTCGTCAGCAGCAAGCACCGTTAGGCCGCGGCGCGACATGCGCTGGAAAGGCACCGCGCGCGACATTCTGGTGACGGCGTCCGCGCACCGC
>CAZSNV010000403.1:0-3991 GCA_964608035.1 uncultured Gemmatimonadaceae bacterium
CGCTGGCCGCGGCCGATCGGGATCATGGCGTCGATTGCCTTGATCCCGGTCTGGAGCGGCTCTTTCACCGGCTGCCTGACGATGATGCCGGGCGCCTGCGATTCGACGCGACGCGACATCGTCGTGTTGACCTCGCCGAGTCCGTCGATTGGACGGCCGAGTGAATCGACAACGCGACCGACCAGGGCCGGACCGACCGGCACCTCGAGAACCCGGGACGTGCGGCGGACCTCGTCGCCCTCCTTGAGCTGGAGGTAATCGCCCAGGATGACCGCGCCGATGTTGTCTTCTTCGAGGTTGAGCGCCAGACCGGTGATGGTGTTACCGGTTTCGGACGACGTCACCTCGAGCATCTCCCCCGCCATCGCCCTTTGGAGACCGTAGATACGGGCGATTCCATCCTTCACCTCGAGCACCGTACCTACTTCTTCGACGTCGAGCTCATGCAGGTCAGCGGCTTCGATCTCTCGGAGGAGGATGTCCTTGATCTCGCCGGGGCGGAGGAGGGTCTCTGAAGCCATGCGCTTGGTGTTTATTGAGGAGTCCGGGGGCTTGTGAAAAATATCACAAGCTCCACTCTGGGGTCAAGGACGACGGGTACACCACTGCAGCTGCGTGCTGATTGCTGCTTTCTGCTGCTGATGCTGCGTGCTGGGGCTGGTTCGCTTCCGGGAAAGTGAGGGGGGTGCGCTCTGTGGATGATGATTCTTGCGAGGGCCCATCCGATTTTGAGCTATGGGAACGTTGCCTGGGGAGTTTGCGGAATTCGAGAAGTTGGCGCCACCGGAATTGTTTGGCGACCCGATCTGGCGATTGCCTGCGTACCGTATCGCGCTTTTTCTGTCGGATGTATCTCAAACGGATGCTGCGGTACTGCTCAAGAGTAGCTGTCCTTCGCACATCCCTGGTCAGCTCGAACGTGCCGTTGACTCAATCGGGGTCAACATTGCGGAAGGCTATTCCCGCTTCTCGGGTCGCGAACGAGCGCGATTCTACGAAATTGCGCTCGGCTCCGCCCGCGAGTCGCGAGAGTGGTATCGGCGCGCCAGCAAGTGGTTGCGTGAAGGCGCTAGCCTTGAGCGCGCGCAGCTGCTGACTCGAATCATCAAGATTCTTCTGGTCGCAGTACCGCGAGAAAGAAGCGGGGCATCAGAAGACCGGATTCGTGGACACCAACGCAGCAGCGCGAGAGAACAAGATTCGAGCGACGGGTCACCCAGCTCCAGCACCAGCACGCAGGACAAGCAGCAGTAAGCAGCAATCAGCACGCAGCTAAGAGTTCCTGCTCCGAGTTCTCCCTCGAACAAACCTTTCAATAAGATCAACGGCCCGAAGCCGCGCGAGCGAGGCGGGCTTCGTTCCCGCGATGCGCTGCGACGTCGTCGACAGGTGCGACGAGGATGCGTAGTCGAGTACTCGCGCGACATCGGAGATGTCGTATCCTGGATTCTTGGCCAGTTCAGCGGCCGCCATCAGGCGAACGAGATCGATGATCCGCTTGAGGTTGGCCGAGCCGCCGGCGCTGAACGCGCGGCTGAGATGTTCGCGCGTGACGCCGAGCGCTGCCGCGATCGTGTCGGTCCGGACGGAGCGGCCGCCATGGGCGACGAGAAAGCGCCACGTCGCGAGATGCAGCTGACCGGACAAGCCGAGGGACGGCGGCGGATCGCGCAATGCATCCGTGAAGCGCGCCGTGAAGGTGCGCGGCATGACCAGGTCGCGCAGCACGCCGTCATCCACGCCCTCGGTCACCAGGTCGGTGACGTCGGCGGCGGCGCAGCGCGCGGCGATTGCGGCGTCGGTCGGTCGCAAAGGCGTCAGCACGAAGAACGGCGCGCTGGGGAACTCCGCCGCGAGCGAGACGGCGAGCCAGGCGTCATCGGTAGGCGCGTGCATGTCAACCACGGCGGCATCGACGAGCGTTTCCCGGAACGTCCGTTCGAGTTCACCGGCAGTGCGGGTGATCGCAAGGCGGCACCGGCGGCGCGGGAAGGCGGCCCTGGCGAGCGCACGCGCCCGATCGCGAGTCGCGCACACGGCGATGGTGACGGGGGCCGCATAGGACGCGGGAACGAGCATGGACAGAGGACTCGTCAGGCGGTAGCGGATCGCCGCGGCGCCTGCCCGTGCGCACGGCGCAGGACGTCGCGCGCGTTCTCGTACGACACGAGGACCACGGCATCGTCGAATCGTTCCCAGCGACAGGCGGTGATGCCTTCGTCGGCCTGCGGCCTGGTCGTCGTTTCTTCGGCCTCCATGAGGAAGAAGTGGCAGACCTTGTGAATCAGCCGCCCGCGGAAGCGAAAGTACCAGTCGATGGTGTGGATCGGCGCGCGCAGGCGCACGTGATCGAGTCCCGTTTCCTCGCGCACCTCGCGCAGCGCCGCGTCCTCGGGCCGTTCACCACTCTCGAGGTGCCCCTTGGGGAACCCCCAGTTTCCATAGCTGTCCCTGATCAGCAGGTAGCGCGGTTCGTCGACCCCGGCGTGCATGACCACGCCGCCGGCGGACGTTTCAAGGCGCGCCTTCTGCCGACTCATCGTCAGGCGACCGCGCTGAGGTCGATGTCGGCCCGTCCTTCGACGAACTGCCTGACGACCGGATCCTCCGACAGGCGGATTTCGTCGACGGTTCCGCACTGGCGCACCCTGCCCTCGTACAGCATGGCGATCCGGGTTCCCACGCGGTACGCGCTCCGCATGTCGTGCGTGATGACGATCGATGTGACGCCGAGTTTCTCGCGCATGCGGATCATCAGCTCATCGATCACGGCGCTGGTGACGGGGTCGAGGCCCGTGGTCGGCTCGTCGTACAGCAGGTACTTGGGACGCAGGGCGATGGCGCGGGCGAGCCCGACCCGCTTGCGCATGCCGCCCGACAGTTCGGCCGGGAAACGATCCTCCACGTTAGGCAGGTCGACCAGGTCGAGGGCCTCGGCGACGCGGGTGCGGATCCCGGCGGCGTCGAGCAGGCCCTGCTTGCGGAGACCCATGGCGACGTTTTCCCCGATGGTCATCGAGTCGAAGAGCGCCGCGAACTGGAACACGTAACCGATGTGCGAGCGCAGCTCGTACAACTCGCGGCGGGACAGGCGAGGCACCTCAAGCGCATCGACGAACACGGTGCCCTCATCCGGTTCGAGCAGCCCGACGATGTGCTTGATGGCCACGGATTTTCCGGAGCCGGAATAGCCGATGATGACCATCGCTTCCCCCTCGGGGACTTCGAGGGAGAATCCGGTGAGCACCTTCTTATCACCAAATGATTTGTGGACGTTCCGTAAGGAGATCAGAGCTCAGAGCTCAGAGGTCAGAGTGACAACAGGAATGTGACGTCGAGAAGTCGCCGTGGAAAGTCCCCGAAACACAAAGGCGACTCCGAATTCGGAGCCGCCTCTGAGCTCTGAGCTCTGAGCTCTGAGCTTTCAGCTCTGAGCTAGGCCGCAAAACTCGACAACGCGCGGCCAACATCTCCCTCTCGCAACCGCTTGAGCGCGCGATCGCGCAATTGGCGAACACGCTCGCGCGTGACGCCGAGCATGGAACCGATTTCCTCGAGCGTGTGCTCGCGGCCTCCTTCGAGGCCGAAGTAGAGTCGCAACACCTTGGCGTCGCGCGGTGGAAGCGTCGACAAGGCGAGCTCGATCTCGTCGGTGAGGAAGCGATTCATGGCTTCCTCTTCCGTGTCCGGCATTTCATCGGCGACGAAGCGCTCGATCAATGACCGATCGCCTTCGGGATCCATCGGTGCGTCGAGACGCACATCGCCCGTGTTCAGCGCGGCCAGCGATTGCACCACATCGACCGAGAGGCCGGTGAGTTGCGCCAGTTCTTCCGGACTTGGCTCACGGCGCAGCTTCTGGCGGAGGATCTCGGACGCCTTGATGATGCGCGAGAGATCCGCCGTGCGATTGAGCGGCACGCGCACGGTGCGCCCCTGCCGGGCAAGCGACGACAGAATCGCCTGACGAATCCACCAGACGGCGTAGGAA
>CAZSNV010000404.1:0-3985 GCA_964608035.1 uncultured Gemmatimonadaceae bacterium
TGGTCACGCCGCAGACCCCGGTGGCTGTGCGGCCGACACCACCCGCCACAACCTCACTCCCCGCCGCCCTCCCTAACGACAACCGCACCAGCGCCGGCACGCTGCGCGACGGCGTGCTGACGCTGCGGCTCGTGGCGCAGTGGTCGGCGTGGACGCTCAATTCGAAGACGGCGCGGGACCTCCCGATGCTGGCCTTTGCGGAGGAGGGGAAAGCGCCCGTGATCCCGGGCCCGGTGCTGCGCGCGCCAGTCGGCACGCGGGTACGCGTCTCGGTTCGGAATCCACTGCCGGACCTGACTATCGTGATCCGCGGCCTGACGAGCCACGCCTCCGACGCTCGCGACTCCATGGTCGTCGCGCCCGGCGAGACCGTCGAGCGCGAGTTCGTCGCTGAAAGCGAGGGCACGCATTACTACTGGGGCACCATCTCGGCAGCGACCACGCCAGGGCGTCGCTTCGGGTACGACAGCCAGTTGAATGGTGCGTTTGTCATCGACGGTCCGTCTTCCGCGCGCGACGACCGGATCTTCCTTATCACGCTCTTCAGCGACTCAACCAATCCTAACGGCGGCTTCCGGTTCGATCGCGAGTTCTGGTCGATCAACGGCCGATCGTGGCCAGAAACCGAAAGGCTCGAGTATGCCCTCGGCGACTCGATCGCGTGGCGCGTGATCAACGCTTCGGCAGACATCCACCCCATGCACCTTCACGGTTTCTACTACCGGGTGGACGCGAGGGGGGCGAGCGGGCGCGACACGGTGTATCAGGCTGGCCAGCAGCGCATGGTCGTCACGGAGAAAATGCTTCCGGGGACAACGATGCAGATGACGTGGTCGCCGGATCGGCCGGGTGGCTGGATCTTCCACTGCCACATGACCGTGCACTTGTTGCCCCACGGCAAGCTGACCGGCCAGCAGGAGGCGTCGCACGATCACAACCCGCAGAGTCACACGGAACAGGGAATGAACGGGCTGATCATCGCGATGGATGTGCGAAATACAGCGGCGCAGCCAGTCGCGCCGCCCGTGATTCGCCGTCACCTGCGACTCGTGATCAACTCCGACTCGACACCAACCGACAGTGCGCGGCGATTTGGGTTTGTGCTTCAGACAGACGAGCGGGAACCCGCGAGGGACTCGCTGCCATCGCCGGGTTCGCGCCTTGTGCTCCATCGCGATGAGCCGACCGCGATTACCGTCGTCAATCGCAGCGGTGAGCCGGCAAGCATTCACTGGCACGGGATCGAACTCGACAGTTACTACGACGGCGTCGTTGGCATCGGGGGCATGCCCGGCGCACGTACGCCCGCAATCATGCCGGCTGACTCGTTCCAGGTGCGGATGACGGTGCCGCGATCCGGGTCTTTCATGTATCACACGCACTTCGACGATGTGAGGCAGCAGAACAGCGGACTGTACGCGCCCCTGACAGTCCTGGAACCCGGTCGTGAGCTGGACGAGGAGCATGACCTGTCGCTCATGATTGCGAACAACCGCCAGAATCTGGTGGTTCTCAATGGGCGCAGGACGCCCGAGCCCATGGCGTTGCGCGCCGGTAGCACGTACCGCCTGCGCATCGCAAACATCACCGTGGCGAACCCCGCATTGGTGGTGGTGTTGACTCGCGAAGGCGCGCCCGTCGAATGGAGAGCAGTCGCGAAAGACGGGTTCGACCTTCCGGCTTCGCACGCCACGACGCGTCAGGCGCGACAGCCCGTGAGCAACGGCGAGATCTACGACTTTGAGGTCACCGTGACCGAGCCAGGCGCTTTGACCTTCGAGGTGAAGAGTGGGGCCGGTGTGGTGCTGGTCGGGATGCCGGTGCGTGTGATTCCATAGGGTTTCATCCCATTTCGACGGTCGGCGCTGCAGCATAGCATCCCACCGATGCGTAAGTCTTTACGACTTCCCTCCCCCGTGAGCTCGTCCATGAAGATGCGTTCCTTCCTTCTCGCCGCAGCGTGCGTCGCCTGCGTTCCCGACCTGTCTGCCCGGACGGAACTCGCCGAGTGGCAGCAGCAGGCCCAGAACGTCACCATTATCCGCGACGACTGGGGCATCGCCCACGTCTACGGAAAAACCGACGCCGATGCGGTCTTCGGGGCCATGTATGCCCAGGCCGAAGACGACTTCAATCGGATCGAGAGGAACTATCTCCTCTCGATCGGACGACTCGCCGAGGCTGAGGGCGAGGGCCAGATCTGGCGCGACCTCCGGATGAAGATGTTTATCGATCCCGAGGAAATGAAAAAGTTATATGCACAGGCGCCGGCCGATCTCCGGAAACTGATGGACGCCTGGGCCGACGGCCTCAACTTCTTTCTCGCGACGCATCCCGAGGTGAAGCCGAGGGTCATCACCAGATTCGAGCCCTGGATGCCGCTCACGTTCAGTGAGGGCAGCATTGGCGGAGACATCGAAAGCGTACGTCTCCCAGACCTAGCGCGTTTCTATGGCGGCACACCTCCAACTGATACGTCGACTACCGATGAGGATGAGGAACCACCCGGGTCGAACGGCATCGCCATCGCGCCCTCGAACACCGTCAACAAGCGACCGCTGCTCCTGATCAATCCTCACACCTCGTTCTTCTTCCGCTCTGAATACCAGATGGTGAGCGAAGAAGGCCTTAATGCGTATGGCGCTTCGACGTGGGGACAGTTCTTCATCTATCAGGGCTTCAACGACCGCCTGGGTTGGATGCACACGTCCAGCGGCGCCGACAACGTCGACGAGTATCTGGAGACCATCGTCCGGAAAGACGGAAAAGCGTTCTACAAGTACGGGAGTGAGGAGCGGCCGGTGCAGGTCAAGACGGTCATGGTGCCGTACAAAACGCCCACTGGGATGGCACGAAAGGAATTCACGGTCAACCGAACCCATCACGGCCCGATCGTGCGCGAAGTCGACGGCCGGTGGGTGGCGAAGCGGCTGATGGAAGAGCCTCTTCGGGCGCTGCAGCAATCGTGGGCGCGAACGAAAGCGCGCTCGATGAAGGAGTACCTGGACGTCATGCGTCAGCGTACGAACTCCTCGAACAACACGCTGTACGCCGACGCGGACGGGAACATTGCCTACTTCCACGCGGAGTTCATGCCGCGCCGCGATCCGAAATTCAACTTTTCATGCCCTGTTGACGGCAGCGACCCGGCGACGGACTGGGGTGACCAGCACGCGTTCGAGGATCGTCCCAACGTGGTGAATCCGAAATCCGGTTGGGCGTACAACACCAACAACTTCCCGTATTCTGCCGCCGGACCGGATAGCCCAAAGCAGTCTGCCTATCCGGCGTACATGGACGAAGGCCAGGAGAATGCGCGCGGGCTTCACGCCATTCGCTTGCTGAAGGACAAGAAGGATTTCACACTGAATTCCCTGGTCGAAGCGGCGTACGATAGCTACCTGCCGGCGTTCGAACGATCCATTCCATCGCTGGTGAAGGCGTGGGAGGATGCGGCCGCGGACAATCCGGTGAAGGCAAAACTCGCCGACCAGGTCGCGATGCTTCGTAACTGGGACTACCGATGGAGCGCGTCCTCGGTGCCTACGTCGCTTGCCGTGTTCTACGCCAGCGCGGGGCGGCAGGGCGGCACTGGTGGTGGTGGTGGTGGAAACACTCGTTGCAGCGGCACTGCCGCCAGGCGAGACACCGTGACCACGCCGGATCGGATGCTGCAGAACCTTGCGACAGCGAGTGACAGACTCACGGCGGACTTTGGCAACTGGCGAACGCCCTGGGGGGAGATCAATCGCTTCCAGCGCATCAGCCCGGCCGTCGTGCATCCGTTCGACGACTCCAAGCCGAGCATTCCAGTGATGTTTACCTCGGCGACCTACGGCTCATTGGCATCATTCGGCGCCGCGACGCGCAACGGCACGAAGAAGTGGTATGGCACGAGCGGCAACAGCTTCGTGGCGGTCGTCGAGTTCGGGCAGGACAGCGTGCGGGCCCGCGCGGTGAGCGCCGGTGGCGAGAACGGCGACCC
>CAZSNV010000405.1:0-3965 GCA_964608035.1 uncultured Gemmatimonadaceae bacterium
GTTCCCCTGCTCGTCCTCGCCGGACACCAGCTTGATGCAGTTCGCCGGGCACACCGTGGGGCACAGACCGCAGGCAACGCATTTCGCCTTGCCGTCTTCGGTCGTGAGCATGCGATGCGTGCCACGCCAGCGTCGCGAGAGAGGCTCCCGTTCCTCCGGATACTGCGTGGTGACCTTGTGAGGTCGCACCAGGTGCCTGAGGGTGTTGCCCAGGCCCGAGAGCGTGGCGCGCACGTAGCTCGTCTCTTCGATCGGACGATCCACAACCTTGATTCCAATAGCCATCAGCGCGGCTCCATGGCGGAAAGTCTTGCTCGCTCGGCGGCGAGTTGTCTGAGGTGCGCCAGTCGCTTGCCAACCGCCGGCGCCGACGACGGGCTGAGGATGCGGCCGCGGTCCAGGACCACGAACAGCACTACCAGCATGATGGCGTTGGCGGCGAAGAGGATCAGGCCGTAGACGAGTCCCCGCTCAATGCGCGCGGCATCGAGGGCGAGCACCAGGCCGGCGATGATCACGATGTACGCCAGCGCAACAGGCAGGAACACCTTCCAGCCCAGCGACATCAACTGGTCGTAGCGGAAACGCGGCAGCGTCCAGCGGATCCAGATGAACAGGAACAGGAAGAATGCGACCTTGAGCGCGAAGATCACCATCGACAACAGCACCATGGGGAACGACACGGCGCTCAGGTTATCGGTCTGCGTGAACGGTATGTCCCAACCACCGAAGAAGATCGTGGCGATCATCGCGCTCGCCGTGATCATGTTCGCGTACTCGGCGATGAAGAAGAGCGAGAACTTCATCGCGCTGTACTCGGTGTGATACCCGGTGATCAACTCCGACTCCGCTTCGGGCAGGTCGAACGGCAACCGGTTCGTTTCGGCGAAGGCGGCGGTGATGAAGATGAAGCACGCCACGCCCAGCGACAGCGCGTTCCAGACGTGGAGCGAGGCCTGCGCATTCACGACTGCCGAGAGGGTCACGTTTCCGGTCAGCAACAGGACTGGAATGAGCGACAGTCCCATCGAGATCTCGTACGAGATCATCTGGGCGCTCGACCGGAGGCCGCCTAACAGAGCGTACTTGTTGTTCGACGCCCAGCCGGCGAGCACGATGCCGTAAACCCCGAGCGACGTGATGGCGAGCACGAACAGGAATCCGATCGGCAGGTCGGCGAAGACCATGTCGATGCGCCCCCACTTCGATGCCCACGTGGCCCCGAACGGAATGACGGCCCACGCCATCATGGCCGGCGCAAAGGAAAGGATCGGCGCCAGGAAGAAGAGCGCCTTGTTCGCGTACGGAGGAAGGGTTTCCTCCTTCATGATGTTCTTCACACCGTCGGCGATGGGCTGCAACAGCCCGTGCGGGCCGACACGATTCGGTCCGCGGCGATCCTGGATCCACGCCGAAACGCGGCGCTCGGCCAGCGTCATGTAGGCGACGCTCACCATCCAGATGGTGAACAACCCGATCATCTTGATGACCGTGGCGATGAAAAAGATGCCGAACGACGGCTCACCCTGGGGACTCGGGACTTGCACGAGCGACAGGAAGACGGGGATCACGCCACCGCTCCCGCCGTGGCCCCGGCGACCGGGGCGCCGCGCAACCCGAGGGCGTCGTAGCGGAGACCGGAGAAGGCCGAATGGGACGACGACAGCGCGTCAAACGCCTGGGCGGCCGTCAGGATGTCCTGCCGATCGCCTAACGCACTGCACAGGTCGGCGAGCACGTACCAGCTCGGACGGGCCATGCCCGGCGCCGCCCGGGCCTGCAGGAAGCGCTGCACGCGACCGCGCAGGTTGGTGAACGTCCCTTCTTCCTCGACGTGATTGGCGATGGGAAGAATCACGTCGACGCGAGTGATGCCCGCCGGCATGAACGTCGAGACGACGACGACGGCCGAGGCCCTCGCCAGGTGCGGTGCGTCATCAGCGGTTATGTCGTCAGCCACAATGACCGCGTCGCCAGCCGCGATGCCGGCCAGCGGGGTGTCGCTGCGCTCGAAACCAACCAGCTCGGCGCCGCGGCCATTCGCGGCGCGGTCGGCGCGGAGCGCCAGGTCTTCCACCCCGGAAAGAGGCGCCTCCGGTCCTTGAGGCATCCGGAACGCCCCGCGGCCGCCTGACGACTTCGCGATGCGCGACAGGAAGAACAAGGCTTCGTTGGAAAGATTCGGTGACGCCAGGACAACGACGCGCTTTCCCTTCAGCACCTTGGCGGCGCCGGCCAGGGCAATGTCCCAGTCGGTCGCGCGAGGGCCCGATGGACCCTGAACGGCAGGGGCCTCGAGCCGGTCGCCGCGATTCATCCAGCGGTAGTTCAGCCGGCCATGGTCGCAGAGGAAGAACTCGTTCACCTCCGCGTTAGGCCGCGGGCGCAGGCGCACGACGACATTGTCGCGAGTCTCGACGATCATGTTGCACCCCTGGCTGCAGCCGTTGCAGACAGAGGCGGTGCGATCGAGTTCCCAGGAGCGCGCCTTGTTGAGGAAGTCCTTGGACAACAGGGCGCCAACCGGGCACAGGTCGATCACGTTCCCAGCCCAGGGGTGTGTGAGGTCCTTGCCGTCGAACTTGCCGATCGTGGCCCGGTCGCCGCGCTCGCTGACGTTCAGCACGGCGTCGTGGGCGACATCCTCCATGAAACGCACGCAGCGCGTGCAGAGGATGCAGCGATTGGGGACGTACATGACGTCGCCGCCGAAATCCTCCACCGGGTTGAATCGCTTCGGCTCGCGGTACCGGCTGTCGGCGCGGCCTTCATGGTACGTGTAGTCCTGCAGCTCGCACTCGCCTGACTGGTCGCATATGGGACAGTCCAGCGGGTGATTGATGAGCAGCATTTCGAGCACGCCCTTCCGGGCGTCGCGCGCTTTTTCGGCATGCACGTTCACGACCTGGCCTTCGGCAACCGCCGTCGCGCAGGCCGGCGCGAGCTTCGGCGCCTTTTCCACGTCCACGAGACACATCCTGCACACGCCGGCCACCGGCAATCCCGGATGGTAGCAGTAATGCGGAATGAGCACGCCGACCGTCTTGGCGGCTTCGAGAATCGAGGTTCCGGCCGGCACAGAGACCGGACGCCCCTCGATGGTCAGGTTGACGAGCGGCGTATCAGGCGGCGGGGGGGGCATCAGGCGACGATCGCGGGAACGGTGTGAACAGCCTTGCGCGTGATCAGGGCTTCGAACTCGCCGCGGAACTTCTGCAATCCGGATACGACCGGCGCGGCGCACGAGTCGCTCAACACGCAGATCGTCTTGCCGGTCATGTCTTCCGCCAGGTCCATCAGCGTGTCGAAATCCTCGGCGGTCCCGTCGCCGGCGACCATGCGTTCGAGAATCTTCGTCGTCCACGCCGTGCCTTCGCGGCACTGCGTGCACTGCGCACAGCTCTCGTGCGCGTAGAAGCGCGCCAGCCGCGCGACCTGCCGCGGAATGCTCTGGGCGTCGTCCATCACGATGCAGCCGGCCGAACCGAGCATCGTCCCGACGGCAACCATGCCCTCGTAGTCCATCAACGCGGCGTCTGCTTCCGCCATGTTGATGATCGGCACGGACGACCCGCCAGGGATGACCGCCTTGAACTTGCGACCTTTCGGCGGACCGCCACAGAGATCGTAGAGGAATTCCTTGAACGGGAACCCCATTTCGACTTCGTAGTTACCGGGACGCATCACGTTCCCGCACACCGACCAGAGCTTGGTGCCGGTGCTCTTCGGGTTGTCCGGTCGCGACATCTTCTTGTACCACTCGCCTCCGTTCACCAGGATCGGTGGCACCGCGGCCAGTGTTTCGACGTTGTTGATTGTAGTCGGCATGCCGAAGAGACCAGCGGCTGCGGGGAACGGCGGCTTGATGCGCGGGTTGCCCCGCTTCCCCTCGAGGGAGTTCATCATGGCCGTCTCTTCGCCGCAGATATACGCGCCGGCGCCCTTGTGCACCCAGACGTCGATAC
>CAZSNV010000406.1:0-3916 GCA_964608035.1 uncultured Gemmatimonadaceae bacterium
CGACTACCCGAAGGAGCTCTCGCCGCTGGCCAAGCCGAAACGAGGAAATCCCTCGCTGACGGAACGCTTCGAGCTGTTCGTCAACGGAAAGGAACTGGCGAACGCGTTCAGCGAGCTCAACGATCCGATCGACCAGCGAGCCCGGCTGGAAGCACAGGCACGGCTCAAGGCCGCCGGAGACGAGGAGGCTGTCGGTGTTGACGAGGACTACCTTCGTGCCATGGAGTACGGCATGCCGCCGATGGGCGGTGTAGGTATTGGCGTCGACCGGCTGTTCATGTACCTCACGGAGGCCGCGAATATTCGCGATGTCATCCTCTTCCCGACGATGAGGCCCGAATGAAGCGCTCACTCGAAATGACGATCGCGATGCGGTATCTGCGCGCGCGTCGTGGGTCGCGCCTTCTCTCGTTCATCAGTCTCATCGCGATCGGCGGCGTGGTCGTGGGTGTGAGCGCGCTGGTCGTCGTCATGGCGGTGATGAACGGGCTGCAGAGGGATTTGCGCGAGAAGATCCTTATTGGAAGCCCTGATCTGCGGCTGCTGACGTTCGGCACCGAAATGAGCATGCCGGACTGGCGAGCGACGCTCGAGAAGGTCAAGAAGACCGAGGGAGTCGTCGCGGCGGCGCCGTGGGTGCACACGAAAGGATTGGTTCGGTCAGGGAAGAATTTTCCGGATTTTGCTTTTATCTCCGGCATCGAGCCCCAGGGAAGAGGCGTCGTGGAAGTCACCGCGATCCGCCAGCAGGCGATCCAGGGTGACTTCCGGTTTGCGTCCTCGGACGCACTGACGCATGGAGTCGTTGTGGGTGACTTGCTCTCCGGCCGGATCGGCGTTGTGCTGGGCGACAAGCTTTCCATCACCACCATTGCGCCCGAGGACGTGTCGGCGTCCACCGGACAGATTATTCCCCTGACCGTCGAGTTCGAGGTCACCGGCATTTTCAGGACCGGGATGTTCGAGTACGACGACAACTACGTGTTCGTCGCCATCGACGCAGCGCGAGAGCTCGCGCGCGTGGGTGACGCGGTCACAGGAATCGAAGTGAAAACGAGGGACCGCTGGATCGCTTCCGAAGTGGGGGACAAGCTCGAACAGGAACTGGGCTACCCCTATCGCGCCGTGGACTGGCAGGAACAGAACAGCTCCCTGTTCCAGGCGCTCAAGCTCGAGAAGCTCGGCATGGGTGTCATCCTCGGGCTCATCATCCTCGTGTCCGCTTTCAACATCGTCAGTAACCTGACGATGGTGGTGGCCGACAAGACCCGGGAAATCGGCATCCTGAAAGCGATGGGAATGCGCTCCCGGTCCATCAGGCAGATCTTCTTCCTGCAGGGACTGACTATCGGCGTGGTCGGGACGGCGTTAGGTGTCGCCCTTGGCCTGGTGGTATCGACCCTTATTGGCGCCAGGAAACTCATCCCGCTCGACCCGCAGATCTACTTCATCGACCACCTGCCGGCGTTCAACGAAGTCTCGGACATCATCCTGACGATCGTGGTGAGCATCCTCATTGCGTCCATCGCGACGCTCTACCCTTCCATTCAGGCTGCGAGACTCTATCCATTGGAAGCGATCCGCCATGAGTAACGGCAGCTCAGAGCTCAGAGCTCAGAGCTCTGAGCTGGTCTGGTTGTGGCTTGGAGCCGGGCCAGGAGTCCAAATGCAAGTGGATCAGATGGCAAGTCGGAGGCGGGCCCGGTGAGTGTCCTGATAGCGCGCGATCTGGTGAAGTCGTTTCGCGGCGGCGACGGTGGCGTCGTCCCCGTGTTGAATGGCGTCAACCTGGCAGTGGCTCGCGGAGAGATGATCGCGGTGGTCGGAGCCAGCGGGGCCGGGAAGAGCACGCTGTTGCACGTGATCGGCGCGCTGGAGCGACCGGACCGCGGCGAAGTCGTGATTGGAGGACAGTCGATGTCCAATAGGTCGGACGATGACCTGGCGGCGATCAGGAATCGCGCGGTCGGTTTCGTGTTCCAGTTCCATCACCTGCTGCGCGAGTTTTCGGCGCTCGAGAATGTGATGATGCCGCTGCGCATTGCCGGTCGTGATCCTGCGCCGGCGCGGGCCCGCGCCCAGGAGCTGCTTGCGCGCGTTGGACTCAGCCATCGGGTGGACCACCGGCCGTCGGAGTTGTCAGGCGGCGAGCAGCAGCGCACCGCCGTGGCGCGGGCGCTTGCCCTCGACCCGGCCATCTTTCTCGCCGACGAGCCGTCGGGGAACCTGGACCACGCCAACGCGGAGCTGCTGCACGACCTGCTGGCGATGCTGGCGCGCGACCTGGAGATCGCGATGGTGGTCGTCACGCACAACCGGTCACTCGCCAGGCGCGCCGATCGCGCACTACACCTCGAAAACGGTGTACTACGGGAAGCGGACGTCCAGGGGGTTGTTGGCTGATGCTGTGCGATGTGTGCCGGGAACGGGATGCGACGGTGACCCTGACCCACGCGGTGAAGGGCGAGGTGAATGTGCTGCATCTATGCCAGCGCTGCGCCGCGGAGCGTGGCATCGAGACCTCGATCACGACGCCGCTGAAGAACATGATCGCCGACTACCTGCCGGCGGTGCAGGCGCAGGCCGTGGCGGCGCAGGTCGACTCGATCCGGTGCGCGTTCTGCTCAATGAGCCTGGCGGACTTCCGTGAGTCGGGACGGCTGGGGTGCGCCAGTTGTTACAACACGTTCGACCAGAGCTTGCGGGCGCTCTTGCGTCGCGTGCATGGAAACGCAAAGCATGCCGGCCGCCAGTACGACGCGCCGCCACCGGACCTGCTGCATGAGGTGACGGCGTTAGGCGACCTGCGCGAGCGGCTTCGGCGCGCGATCTCCCAGGAGGAGTTCGAAACGGCGGCCCAGCTGCGCGACCAGATCAGGGGATTGGAGTGATGTTTGATCTCTCGCTCCTTCCGGACGGCGGGTTGGCCTGGCTGGACGCATCCGGCGACCAGGCGGACGTCGTGCTCAGCACGCGTGTGCGATTGGCGCGGAACGTCGAGGGGTACGCGTTCACCGGCCGGTCGCGCGAGGGTGAGCGGCTCCGGATCCTCTCGCAGGTCCGCGATGCCGTGCCCACGGTACCCTCGTTAAGCGGTGGCATCCTGGTTCGCATCGACGAACTGGACATAGACGATCGCCGGTTACTCCACGAGCGCCATGTGATCAGCCGTGAATTGGCGGGGATCGAGGCCTCGTCGGGCGCGCGCGGCGGCGCCGCGGTTTACGTGGGTGACGGGGTAGGCGTCATGATCAACGAAGAGGACCATTTGCGTCTCCAGACCGTGCGGTCCGGGTTCGCGCTCGAACCGGCGCTGGCGGCGATCTCACAGCTCGACGAGGAACTTGGGCGACGAGTGCCGTACTCGTTCCACAAGGAGTTCGGCTTTCTGACGGCGTGTCCCACGAACACGGGCACCGGCATGCGGGCGTCGGTGCTGATTCACTTGCCGGGGCTCGTGCTGACGAAGGAGATCCCGAAAGTGCTGGTTGGATTGCAGCAGATGGGATTGACGTACCGTGGGCTGTACGGCGAGGGCAGTGAAGTGCTGGGCAGTTTCTTCCAGATCTCCAACCAGACGACCCTGGGTCGTTCGGAAGAGGAACTGGTCGACCATCTCTCGAACGTCGTGCGTCACGTCATCCAGCGCGAACAGGAAGCGCGTCGGGTCCTGTGGCGCGACGCTGGCTATATTATCGAGGACAAGCTGTGGCGCGCGTACGGCACGTTGCGTTTTGCGCGCAGTCTCACGTTCGATGAGGCAATGAGTTTGCTCAGCGGCGTGCGGCTCGCAGCAGGCCTGCAACTGGTGCAGGGACTTAGTGTATACACGCTCAACAAGCTCCTGATATTCAGCCAGCCAGCGCACCTTGCCTGGGCGGAAGGACGCGAACTGACGGACGCCGAAGTCGATATC
>CAZSNV010000407.1:0-3915 GCA_964608035.1 uncultured Gemmatimonadaceae bacterium
CCCCCGTCTCCGTCACCCGCCCGCCGGCGGCGGCGCTCAACGCCAGCGCGATCCCGAAGTCGGCCACCATGGGCCGGCCGTCGTGGAGCAGGATGTTCTCCGGCTTGATGTCGCGGTGGATCACCCCGTTCCGGTGCGCGTAGTCCAGTGCGTCAGCAATTTCCCGCGCGATGCGCACCGCTTCGTCCACACCGAGCTGTGTCTCGCGATTGAGCTTGTCCCGTAGTGTCTCGCCCCTGATGAAGGGCATCACGTAGAACAGGAACCCGTCGGCCGTCCCCGAGTCGAACAGCGGCAGGATGTGCGGATGGCTCAACGACGCCGTCGTCTTGATCTCCTGCACGAACCGCTCGGCGCCTAACACGGCGGCCAGCTCCGGCTTCAGGAGCTTGAGCGCGACCTTCCGGTCGTGCTTCAGGTCCTCGCACAGGTAGACCGACGCCATGCCGCCTTCGCCGAGGTGCCGCTCGATGCGATAGCGACCGGCGAGCGCGGCGGAGAGGCGTTCGGTGATTGCTGGCACGTTTCAGGACGGTATCCGGGCCCGCACCGCGGCGCGAACCCTGTCATCGAGACCTGCCACCATCGCGAGCCGGTCACGGAGTTGCTCACCCTGGACCAGGCGACGCTCGACCAGGGCTCTGCAGAACTCGAGGTCTTTCTCGCGCCCGGCGATTGCTTTCGATATCCAGAGGTCGTGGGGCTCCAGGCACCAGGCGACGACCCCGGTGGTCGCAGGCGTTTCAAATCGCACCAGGCGGTCGCGCCATCCCGCAGGCAACTGCGCGGTCGACTCGACAACGCCTTGAGCGTAGTAGCCGAACGTGGAATGGAACATCGACGCCTCACCAATCGAGCCATCGATCAGATCCGCCTTCGTTCCATCCGGATCACCCTGCATCGCCGCCACATCAACCTCCACCGAGCGGGCGGCCTCGATCGGCAATTCGCCGTTCACGCTCGCGTGAAGCGCCTGGCTTCCGATAACGAGCACATCTCGCGTGCCAAGAACCGCGGCGGCGGCGCGGATCGCGTGTTCAAACTGGTCGCGCCTCACGAGGCCCGCCGTTCCGCGGCGGCGAACGCGCGGTAAGTCGCGGTGCGCTCGGCGGCCGATAGCACATCCGAGAACGGCGTCACGTGGCGCAGTTCGCGCGCCCATTCCCCGGGATCCGTGAGCACGGGCAGCAGCGCGGACAATGGCCGGTCGAGGAGTACGTTCCATTCCCTGAGTAGTTGCGTTGCCTGGCCGCGGTGCGCGCGCATCCGTGTGAGGTTGCGGCGCGCCAACGCAAGAAACCTCTTCGGATCGTCGGCGACGCGGGCCGCTATGACTCGATGCAATTCGAGCGAACGGCGGTCCTCGCGCGTCAGCGGGCGGTGGTATACCACTTCGGATTCGAACCCCACAGCCTTGGCCAGGCGTTGCACGGTATCCAGCGTGGGGCTCTTCTTGCCCGCTTCGTATGCGGCGATTGTGGGCTGCGACGTGCCCGCCGCGCGTGCAAGAGCCTCCTGCGTCAAGGCAGCCCGCTCACGCAACGTCCGGATTGCATTCATACAGGAGTATATCTGATCGGATATGATGGGCACAATCGCTTTACCGAGCGGTCGCCGACCCTCAGACCGCTCGTGCTCATTCCGGGACCTTCCGACGAAGTTCCTCGAAGAAGTTCTCCACCACGACGAGCGGCGCGCTCGCCGCATCGGCGATGTTGACCAACCGTACCATCAGGAACCGCCCGTCTCGTGCTACGTCGTACGACCGATGCGTAGGCGGGAAGATGTATGGAAGCGTAGAGAAGAGAACGCGTTGGCGCCCGATTGGTGGCGTACCGGCTGTCACCTCGACGGCCACCAGGTCGCCGCTACCATTGCGATAGAAGAGTTCCCTGCCATCACGCGACCAGAGCGGATTCATGCCCCCCGTCGTGGAGACCAGCCACTTGTTTGCGCTCGCGTTAGGGAACGGGCGAAGGTATATCTCGACTGGGCCGGTCTCATTGGACGCATAGGCGAGGTATCGGCCATTCGGCGACACCTCCGGATTCCGCTCGAGGAATTCGCCGGTCGCGAGCGCGACTGGTGTCGTATCGCCGGACAGTCGCCTGGCATACAGGTCCGACACCGCGTTGGCGCCCTGCCGGTAGACGATCCACTGGCCGTCGGCTGTCGTCATGGCTTCGGAGATCTCCGACCGCCTGGTGAGCACAAGCGAATCGTCGTCGGAGCCATCGAGACGCCTCAGTAACACTTCACCGAGCCTTGTCCGCGTAGACAGGTACATCAGGCTGCGACTGTCTGCCTGCCACGACGGTCGCCAGTTGATGGCGAAGCGATGCGTGAGCTTGGTCGTCGTTCCCCGCTCCAGGTCTCGAACCCAGAGTTGGAGGTTGCCGATTTCGTCGCGGATTGAGAGCGCCAGCTGCCGACCATCGGGTGAAAGCGCGGGAAAAAGCGCGGCGGTGGTCCATCCCGGAGCGACGGGCACCGCGCGCCCATCACGCGCGACCCACATCGGTTCGCCGCTGTTGCCGCCCGGCCACGAATCGTCGGACGCGTACATCAGGGTGCCATCGTCTGAGATCAAGAGGTCTGCCGTCCTGAAAAAGCCGCGCAGTCCCACCTTGTCGCCTAACGGCACTGGCGTGCCGCGAAGTTGCATCGTTCGCTCGTCGAACCGCGCCGCCGTCAGTACGCCCGACGCAGTCACGATGAGCAGATGCCCGGACTTCGCGTACCGCGCATAGACACCACGAGTCAATCGACGATGCGCCCCCGTCCTGCCATCGGCAACTGCGACTTCCCAGGTCTCGTATCCGCCGATGCGGATGACAAAAATCACTCCCTTGCCGCTTGGCAGGACTTCCGGTGACGCATGCTCAGTTTCGTTCGCGGTCGTGTCCAGCTGAGTGAACGGCTCCGGGACACTTCCTGGCGTGGCACGGACCTTATGCAGCGGCGAAGGGCCGGGTCCATCGACGTACAGGACGTCGGCGGGACCCCATGAGCCGCCGTTCTCGCCGAAGGTTCCTTCAGCAATCTTGACTGGCGACCCTCCGGCCAACGGAACAGTCCAGAGTGAATTGCTGGCGAAGTACGCGATGGTTTTACCGTCAGGCGAGACGAATGGCGATTGTGCGCCCTGGGTACCAGCCAGCTTCGTGGCCGCCAAATTGTCGCGTCTCCGGACCCATAGCCCACTCGTGGGTTCAAAGAGGGCGCCCGATCGGTAGACGATCCATGAACCGTCCCGTGGTGCCGCGATCCGCGCTATCGCTCCGCTGAGCGGCGCCGAATCGGGAAGGCCGAGATGGTAGCGTGCAACGGTACGCGACGGCGCAGGGCGCAACCAGCCCAGGATTGCGGCGACGGCTGCGAGCACGGCGACAGCGGCCAGCGGGACGATCGCGCGTTGCTGCCAGCGTGATGCACTCACAGGCGCAAAGCGGTTCGCGCCGGCCAACACGAACGACGGGTTGCTGAGCGCCTCACCAAATGCCTTCGCGCTCTCGAACCGGTCCGCTGGAAGCTTCTCGATGGCCTTCGCGACTGCCGCCGCGACGTTAGGCGGCACCGACTTTCTGAGCTCTGTCACCGGCCGCGCCCGGTCAGTGATGATCTTCATGATGACCTGCTGGGCCGACCCGCCGGTGTGAGGCGGTTCCCCGGTCAGCATTTCATACAACACCGAGCCAATCGAATAGATGTCGGAGCGGGCTGAGATCTCCTTCTCGGCCGTCGCCTGCTCGGGACTCATGTAGTGCGGTGTCCCTAACGACAACCCTGTCTCGGTCATCCGGCCACCGGCGGCAGCACTGACCGCCAACGCGATCCCGAAGTCAGCGACCATCGGCCGCCCGTCGTGCAGCAGGATGTTCTCCGGCTTGATGTCGCGGTGGATCACCCCGTTCC
>CAZSNV010000408.1:0-3880 GCA_964608035.1 uncultured Gemmatimonadaceae bacterium
CATCATCTTCGACGTGAAGTGCTCGCAGGCGCTGCCGTACGCTATCGAGGCAGCGGGGGGCAAGGCCGTCATGTGGAAGACGGGGCACTCGCTGATCAAGGACAAGATGAAGCAGCTGAACGCGCCGCTGGCCGGTGAAATGTCCGGTCACATGTTCTTCGCCGAGGGCTTCTATGGGCACGACGATGCACTGTACGGAGCGGCACGACTCCTGCGCATTGTTGCAGCCAGCGGGAAGAGCGTGGAGGAAATGCTGAGCGACGTTCCGCACTTCGAGTCCACGCCGGAAATTCGTGTCGATTGCCCGGATGAGATCAAGTTCGACATCGTCGACAGGGCGGTGCGGCATTTCCGCTCCATCCATGACGTGATCGACGTCGATGGCGTGCGCGTCCTCTTCGGCGACGGCTGGGGCCTGATTCGCGCGTCGAATACGCAGCCGGTGCTGGTCACACGGTACGAAGCCCGATCGCGTGAACGTCTCGACGCCATTCAGCGCGAGATGGAGGATTGGCTTCGCTTGCAGGGCGTCGAGCCCTGAGATGGCGCGTCGCTGGCTGATCCTGAGCATCGTCGCGATAGCGATCGTCCTGCTATCCGGTCGCGTGCTCTCCGCCTGGTATGTGGACTATCAGTGGTACGCGATTCAGGGCGCCACGCGCCTCTGGTGGGCCAAGGCAGTCGATCTGGGACTGTTACGCGGCGCTGCGTTCATCGCGGCGAGCATCTTCGCGTTTGCCAACCTGTATGCCGTGCGCCGGTCGGTCCGGTCGCTGCGCCTGCCTCGTCGCATTGGAAACCTCGAGTTCAGCGAAGAGGTCTCGGCGCGGATCCTCAACCGGTCGGTCCTGATCCTGTCGGGGGTGATCGGCGTCGTGTTCGCGCTGCCGCATGACGACTGGATGTCGGTTGAACTGATCCGCCATGGCATTCCCTTCGGCGAAACCGATCCGTATTTCCGCGTGGACCTCGGCACGTGGTTGTATCAATTGCCACTGGAATCTGCCGCGCACGTCTCGGCGATGATCGGGCTCCTGGCGATCACGCTGCTGGTGGTTTTCCTCTACGCGCTCACGCCCAGCTTGAGGTGGGACGCCGGTCAGCTCCAGGTGAGTGGCCATGTCCGCCGCCATCTCTCGGTGCTTTCCGGGGTGCTGCTGGTGCTGCTGGCCTGGAGCTACCGGCTGGATGCGTTCGGTCTTCTTCACGAGGGGACCGGGCCGCTCGGCGCGCTGTCGGCTGTGGATCATCGCGTCGGCATTCCTGCGAACCTCACGCTGGCTATTTTCGCGGTAGCATCAGCCATGCTCGTCACCTGGACCGGATGGATCGGCCAGACCCGGGTTGCGTTCGTGACGATCACGGTGATGCTCCTGGCTGCACTCACCGTGCGCCAGGTCCTCCCGGCGGTCGGTGGTCGTTTCGTCGTGGCGGCGGATCCGGAAGCGCAGGAGCAATCGTATCGGGAAATCCGCAATGCGTATTCACGGCGTGCGTATGCGGTCGACGCGATCGAACGCGCCACACTGGCCGACGCGCCCTCGTTCGCTGAAGCGGTCCGCGGCGCATCGCTGTGGGATAGCGAAGCGATCCGACAGGTGATCGGAGGGCCACGCCAGGGCGCGAAGCCTAACGGCTCGCTGGCATGGCAGGGACTGGATGGCCGGCTGGTCGCGTTTGTGCTCGAGCAACCGCTGGGCCCGGAGACCGCGGATTCGCTCCCAGTGTGGGGACTGAATCGCGTTGCCGCCGATGTGACCGACGATCGTGGCGCACCGGTGTCGCGTGATGATCCGGAAACGGCGAAGGCGCTTCGGGGTGTCCTCGTTCACGACTCCGCGACGACGTATTTCGTGCTTTCGGACACGGGCCGGCGCGTGGTCGCCAGATCACTGGACTCGTTCACCGGACGGCTGGCGCACGCCTGGCACCTGCAGAATCCGTCGCTCTTGAGCAGCCGGGGACGGGATGCCCCCGTACGCCTCCTTCTGCGCCGCGATGTGCGCGAGCGTGTCGGACATCTGTACCCGTTCCTGGCGCAGGGTCGGCGCGTGACACCAATGGTCTGGCGCGATTCCGTGTTCTGGGCGGTTCACCTGTACGCGACGTCCACTTGGTATCCGCTGAGCAGCCCGTTGCGCCTGGACGGCACCGACGTGCGTTATGTGCAGCACGCGGGCGTGGCAATCGTAAACGCGCATACCGGCCGCGTCACGGCAATCACCTCACCGCGCGCGGGACCGATGGCCGAGTCATGGATGCTCCGGTTTCCAGAGCTGTTCAGCGACCCGACCGCGTTCGACATGAGTTTGCTCACTCGATTGCCGCCGGCACCCGAGGGCACGCTCCTGGTGGCGCAGGCGCTGGCGTTGTCCGGCCTCCGCGGCGAGTTCGAAGCCCGCGCGCGTTTGCCGTCCGTCGGCGGCGACTCGCTCTACTCGCCGACCGATCCCGCGCCTTGGCTCAATCGCGCCACGCACACCATCTCGATCGCCATTCCATTGCTCGACCCGACCGAGGAGTTGCGCGGAGTGCTCCTGTCGCCAGGCGGATCTGATTTCCGCCTGCGGTGGATCCGGGGATCCGCACCCGGAATCCGCTGGTCGCGATTGTCGGCCGAGCTGCAAGCCGCATCAGATTCCTTCCAGGCTCGTGAGCGCGCCACGCGGCCGTTGGCTGGCGCGATACGCATCCTGCCAACGAGCGACGGATTTGTGGCGGTGCAAACGCAGTACGTCGTTCGTCCGGATGGCACGCCGCTGGTGCTTGTTGCAACAATCCGGGGCAAGGAAGGCACCAGAACGGGCAAGACGCTGATGGATGCCGCTGGTTTGCCGAACCCCGTCGTGACCGATGTGCCGATGACACCCGATGACTTCCGGCGACGTGTCAGCGTGTTGTATGAGGCCATGCGCGAAGCAATGAGACGAGGAGATTGGGCTGGCGTCGGTGCCGCGTATGAAGCGCTCGGCCGTCTGCTGCGCTCGCCGCCGCCTTGATCGTCACAGACCGAGCCAATTAGCTTGCGCGGCCCGTTTTGCAAGGCGACTTCGGGCGGCGACACAACGATACCGCGGAGATTGAGTGAACATCCACGAATACCAGGCGAAGGAGATCCTCCGCGCTCTGGGCGTGCCCATACCGGCCGGCGAGATCGCAACGACGGCTGATGCCGCGCGCGATATCGCGGCGAAGATCGGCAAGCCGGTCGTGGTCAAGGCGCAGGTCCACGCCGGCGGTCGCGGGAAGGCCGGCGGGGTCAAGCTCGCCAGGAACCCTGACGAGGCGCGCGAGAAGGCCGCGGCAATCCTTGGCATGCAGATCAAGGGGCTGACCGTGGAGAAAGTGCTCGTCACGGAAGCGGCGGACATTGCCAGTGAGGCCTATGTCGGCATCATCATGGACCGCGCGAGTCGAAAGCCGGTGTTCATGGTCAGTCCGGCCGGCGGTATCGACATCGAGGAAGTGGCGGCTAAAACGCCGGAGAAGCTCCTCAAGCTGCCCGTCGATACGCGATACGGTTTGCAGCCGTACCAGGCGATGCGCCTTGGATTCTTTTTATACGGCGAGCTCGCTAAAGCTCGCTCCTCAGCGAAGATCATGGAGCAGCTGTACACAGCGTTCGTGCAAAGCGGCTGTTCACTGGCGGAGATCAATCCGCTCGTGGTGACACCCGCCGGAGAAGTCGTCGCTCTCGATGCCAAGATGGTGATCGATGACAACGAACTCGATCGCCGCCCCGCCATCGCCGCGCTGCGCGACGAGAGTGCCGAGGAGCCGGCGGAGGTCGAGGCCCGGAAGGCAAACCTGACGTTCATCAAACTCGATGGGAATGTCGGATGCTGCGTGAATGGCGCCGGCCTGGCCATGGCGCCGATGG
>CAZSNV010000409.1:0-3877 GCA_964608035.1 uncultured Gemmatimonadaceae bacterium
ACCAAGCGGGGCGTCGGCAACGGGATCTCGTTGCTCATCTTCGCTTCGATCCTCTCGGGCGCGCCCGACGACATCCAGGCCTGGATCAACGGCGCGCTCGTTCGCGATTGGAGAGACACCGCCAACCACGCGGCGGGCGGCGCGACCGACGGCATGATCGCGATTCAGATCCATGGCGGCGATCGCGCGCTGCCTGGCGGATTCTGGCGCTGGCGAAACATCGCGGTGAAGGAACTGCCCTAGCGGAAGCCTTCGACCATCTGGATGACGGTGTTCAAGCTCGGCGCCGAGGTGAACAAGATGCGCCGGCGGTCAGGAGAGACGCTGACAGAGGCTCGGTCCTGGAGAAAGAGGGCCGGCACGTCCGAGATGAACCGGTCGCGGCCCGAGAGATCCACGAAATGCAGCTTGGGCGTTTCGCCAGTGGCGAATGCCGGCACGACATAGAAGCCATCAGCGACCGCAGCGTACGCCTGGACACGCGAGAGGATCTGTCGATCCGCTCCGCCGGCGGTGCTTCGCGCCTGCAGATTCAAATTCGCATCGATGGTATAGAGCGTCTTGCCATCCGGCGACTCCTGCGGCGAGCGTCTGCCCTCGTGGGTGAACTGAACTTCCGCACCACCCGCGAACGGCACACTCCAGACTTCGTTGCGTCCGGTCCGATTGCTCACGAACCAGATCCGGCTGCCGTCGCGCGAAACCCTCGGCGTGAGGTTGTTGTTGCCGGTGGTCAGCCGCCGCACCGGACCTCCACTGGCATCGATCACGACGATGTCGAAGTTGCCATCCTCGCGCTGACTGGGAAAGACCACCCACTTGCCGTCAGGTGACCACGATGGATTGGACGCGTAGAGGATTTCCTTGCCGGTCAGCTGCACGACGTCGCTGCCATCGGCATTGGCGGTGAAGGTCTGATCGCCCTCGCCGGCCCGGTTGGACTGAAACACGACACGGCGTCCATCCGGTGAGAACTCCGCGCTGAAGTCCCACGCCGCCGAACGGATGAGCGGCTGAGGCGGCTGCCCCTCCGACGCTTGCCAGGTTTGCCCGCCGCCGGAAGAGACCGAGAAGGCAAGACGCTCGCCGGCGAGCGACACACCGCCGAGCGTCGCCTCGAAACCAGGCCCCAGCCGCGCCGGCGGTTCGCTGCCGCTCGCGTTCACCTGCCACAGCACGCCATTGGCGCCGTTGTGAGGAGAGGCGCAGAAGATCAGACGCCGGCCGTCACGAGTCCAGGTCAGCGCGCCCCCGCGGAACGGCTTCTCGAAGAGCTGTCGCGCCGCGCCCGCTGGTCTGCCATCGGCGCCGAGCGGCTGCAACATGATCCGGCACGACACCGACGACGCGCCGCATTGAAAGTAAGCGAGTGTCCGTCCGTCCGGCGAGTACGCAGGGCTGTAGTGTTTCTCCAGTGCCGAAGCCGTCGCGGTGGCGGCGCGCAGCTCGCCGCCGTCTGCGGGCAACTCGACGATGCCAGCCTGCGATGGGATCGCGAGCCATTTCCCGTCGGGCGACCACGACATCTGGCCTCCGGTCTGAAGCATGGGAGGAAATGGGAGTCCGCCGCCGAGCTTGCGCTCCGAGCCGCCGAGCGGCGACATCGTGTACACCGCGTCGCCGCGCCGGAACATGATGCGCGTCCCGTCGGGCGACCAGACCGGGAAACGGTCTATGGCGGGATCAGTCGTGAGCCGGTGAGGCTCGGACTCGCTGATGAGCTTGACGTAGATATCCCAGTTCCCGCCTCTCTCGCCCGACCATGAAAACGCCACCTGATTGCCGTCGGGCGACAAGGCGGCATCGCGCTGCGCGCCTGTGTAGTTGGTGATCTTGACGGTCCTCGTCAGCTGCGGTGCCGGCGGCGTACTGCGCAGCCCCCACCACGCCGCGCCGGCCGCGATGACGGCCGCCACAGCGATTGCCGGCCACACCCACGCGACACGCTTCGACGGACCAGCGGCCGCGGGCGCGCCGATCGTGGACAGCTTCCCCGAGTCAGACTCCTCCTTGAGATCGACCAGCGCGGCGTGCAGATCCACCATCGTCTGGATGCGCCGGTCCGCGGACTTGCGAAGACAACGGCCGAGCACGCGCTCGACCTCGGGTGGCAAGTCGGCAATCTCGCGCGCGGGGCGCGGTTCCTGATTCACCACCGCCGCGAGAACGGCGACCGTCGTGTTCCCGCCGAACGGCTTGGCGCCCGTGAGCATTTCGTAGAAGAGCACGCCGAACGAGAAAATATCGGACCGCGCATCGACCGGCAGGCCCTGTGCCTGCTCGGGCGACATGTAGGCTACAGTCCCGATGATCGCGCCCTGCCCCGTCGTCGGCGTCGCAATGGCGGTGGCGGCATCCTGATCGGGCGCGCCCTCGAGGCTCCCCGACACCGCGCCCTTCGCCAGCCCGAAGTCGAGCACCTTCACCCGCCCTTTGGGCGTGACCATCACGTTCGTGGGCTTGAGATCGCGGTGGACGATGCCCTGCGCGTGCGCGGCGGAGACGGCGTCGGCAATCTCGACGGCATATCTCAGCGCTTCCGCAAGGCGCAGCCCATGTTTGGGGATGGCTCGATCGAGGGTGACCCCTTCGATGAGCTCCATGACGAGATAGTTCGGACCAACGTCATGGATCGTGCAGATGCCCGGATGATTGAGCGCGGCGATGCTGCGCGCTTCCCGGGCGAACCGGTCACTGAACCGGCTGGAGGAAAACTTGAGCGCGACCATCCGGTCGAGCCGCGTATCGCGCGCCGACCAGACTTCGCCCATCCCGCCGGAGCCGATGCGCTCGACGAGCTGATACGGCCCAATCAACTGGCCAGACGTCAGGGGCGCGGCCGGAGCGCTGTCCATGCGGCCGCGATGGTAGCAAAATAAGCCGTCCGTCACTCTGTGTCACGGTGTCCGGGCCTCCGCGAGGTGGAGGGGCCACGTCTGAGAAGGGGACGTTATGTTGCCGCCGACCCTCCTAATGCGTCCTTGTATCTTGATTCAGGACGGTTTATTCAGTGCCCGTCCATCCGCCGACGACAGCTCGATGTTTCCTACGGTCACCCAGACCGCACGATAGCGTGGGCGTCGTCGGCGTCTCGTCCGCGAGCCCGAACAGTTGCGTGGGGGCGAGACCCCGCATCCGCAAGGCCGGGCCAAGACGGATCCGTGTGACATGGAGGCCCGTATGCCACCGAGCGCGACCTGCGTCGGCATCGACATCGCGAACGCCGATTTCGTCGTCGCGTGCCGTCCCGACGGCACGCCATGGACGGCGTCGAATGATGCCCCCGGCATCACCGCGACCGTCGACCGCGTCCGAGCCCTGGCGCCGGGGCTCATCGTGCTCGAAGCCACCGGCGGCTACGAGACCGCGCTCGTCGCGGCCCTGGCCACGGCCGGCCTCCCGGTCGTCGTGGCAAATCCGCGCCACGTGCGTGACTTCGCCAAGGCCACGGGCCAGTTGGCGAAGACCGACCGCCTGGATGCGCAGCGCCTCGCCCTCGTTGCCGAACGGGTGCACCCAGCTCCTCGTCCCTGGCCGGATGTGGTGCTGCAGCAACTCGACGCCCTCATGACGCGCCGCCGTCAACTCCTCGACATGCTCACCGCCGAGGGGAATCGCTTGGAGCATGCCGCGGCGCCCATCCGTCGAGAGATCACCCGACATATCCGCTGGTTGGAGCGCCGCATCGCGGCCGCTGATCGTGATCTCGATGACACCATCCAGCGGAGCCCGGTCTGGCGGGCGAAAGAACATCTGCTCCGCACCGCACCAGGCGTCGGTCCCGTCCTGAGCCGCACCCTGCTGGCGGACCTGCCCGAGCTCGGGCAGCTCAATCGCAAGCAAATCGCGGCGCTCGTCGGGGTGGCGCCGCTCGCCC
>CAZSNV010000410.1:0-3846 GCA_964608035.1 uncultured Gemmatimonadaceae bacterium
TGGCCCGACCCGAGCCGGCCGGGCTGGCCGAGCGTCTGTTCCGGTTCGAGACCACGCTACCGTTCAGCCTGTGCAGCTTCGACGCCACCACCTATCGCGTTGCCCTTGGCAAGGAAGGCCTGCGTCGCTACCGGGAACTGGCGGAAGCCGAATGGCGCAAGCTCAAGCCACGGGACGCGAAGGATCGCTACGATGCCCACCGGGCAACGATCACCCGCATCATGGAGCGCCTGGCCGAGGCGAGCGGCGACGTCGAGGAACTGGTCGCGATCAAGTCGCGGGATCTTTCGTCCTGCTTCCACTATCTCGACATCGCCGAAATCTGGACCAAGGCGAAGCAGCCGGACAAGGCGCTGGAATGGGCGGAACGCGGCCTGAAGGCTTTTCCTGATCGGCCCGACAACCGGCTACGGGATTTTTTGGTGGCGGCGTACCTCAAGCGCGAGCGTAATGACGAGGCGCTGCAACTGACCTGGATTCAGTTCGAGGAGCGACCGATTCTCGAACACTACAAGAAGCTGCACGATGTTGCCGGCAAGCTCGGCCTGTGGCCGGAGCAGCGCGACCGGGCACTGGCAAGGGCCGCCGAGGTCATCGCACGCGAGGCAAGCACAACGAGTCGCTGGAAGCCGAAGCCGTCGACACCCAACTACTCGCTGCGGGTGGAAATCGCGTTGTGGGAAAAAGAGCTTGACGCTGCCTGGGAGTCCGCCCACGAAGGCATCTGCGACCGGCATCTGCTGATCGCTCTGGCCGGGGAGCTCGAATCTTCACGCCCCGATGACGCCGTCAGCCTCTACCGTCGCGTGGTGCCGCCCATCGTCGAGCAGACCAATAACGCCGCTTACGATGAGGCGATCAAGCTGATCCGCAAGATGGGCGGGTTGATGAACGCGCAGAGCCAGTCACGGCAATTTGGCGACTACCTGGCGGAGCTGCGTGTGCAGTTCAAGCCGAAGCGGAATTTCATCAAGTTGCTGGATGGGGTGGCGCGGAGTGCTGCGAAATGAGTGCCGCGTCCATTTGGCTCTCCAAAATCGCTCGGAAACTATCTGACAATCACAGGTTCCCCCCCTGAGGGTACACTCTCCACCCGCCCGCGGGCTGCCGAGCTCGCCTCCGCTGCGCCAGGAACCATCGGCGCAAAGGCTGAACATGAACGCACACCTGAAGATCGTGTACTGGAAAGGCGAGCGCTTCTGGCTGGGCCGGCTGGTCGATCATCCGGAGATCATGAGCCAGGGCGAATCGGTCGAAGAGCTCGAAGAAAACCTGCGCGACGCCTATCGGGAACTCCTTCTGGAGGATGTCCCGGCGCGCTACGAGATCAAGGACATCGCCTTCTGAAGCGCGACGAACTGATCCGTCAACTGCTGGCTGCCGGCTGCGTACTGGTGCGCCATGGCGGCCGGCACGATATCTACATCAATCCCGGAACCGGGCAGAAGCAGCCGGTCCCGCGCCACCGCGAGATCGACGACATCCTGGCCAAGCACATCCGTAAACACCTCGGCATCGTCGCGCTCCCATGACAACAACCCCATCAGGCAAGCTCGGCCTCGCTACCCTCGCCATCCACGCCGGGCAGTCCCCCGACCCCAGCACCGGCGCGGTGATGACGCCGATCTACGCGACCTCGACGTACGTGCAATCCAGCCCGGGCGTGCATCGGGGCTTCGAGTACTCGCGCAGCCACAACCCGACCCGCTTCGCCTACGAGCGCTGCGTCGCCGCGCTGGAAGGCGGCACGCGCAACCGGTCTCCCGTCGGCGCTGTCACGCTCAACCCCGAGCGCGACTCGGTCATCACGTCGCAGCCTGGGCTGGAAGCCGAAGATCGATCTTGAGCACGGTATCGAAGCAGGCATTTTTTTGATCGGACGAAATTTCATCGGCACGAATGAATGCGCCCTCGTGCTTGGCGACAACATTTTTTACGGCCATGACTTGTCGATAGCACTGCAGCGCGCAAAGCCGGGCTCTGTCCTCGCCCATTGGAGCAAGCTCGTCCACTTATCGCCGCGTTCAGTTTTGCGGGGCCACTTCTCGCCTGGCCATTCGATGGACGCGAACGCTTGAGCGTTCTCGCCGCCGCCATGCTCAGTCAGGAGTTTCCGAAGGGCCTCGACAGGAGCGACTTCGACGAAGCGGCGCAGGGAGGAATGTTCTTGTACGTTTTGGTCATTCTTCTCGGTTCCAGGAAATGTGCCCACCCCCGTTACGGCAGGATGCCCATCCGAATCTTGGTCTTGATGCTCGACAGCCAGTCCTCCCGGTACTGCAACGCGAGCGCATCGAGGTTAGCGCGACCCACTCCGGCTTTGCGTGCCAGATCCTCCAGCGACACCGCACAGTCAAGCCAGCCGAGGCCGTGCGATGCCACCAATGCCGCCTTGTCGGCGGTGGTGACAACGATGACTGCCGAGGGCAGCAGCTTGTTGGCGAGTAGCCACGCGAGCAGGTGCTTTTCGCCATCGTCGAGCGTGCCGCAGGAAGGATGGGCGAGCACCAGCGACGCAAGCTCCTTGCGCGCCACCGGATGCTGGCCCGCGAGACCTGCTTTCAGATCTGTCGCAGGAACCGAGACATGGCGAGGATCACCGGGGTTGCCGGTCAGCGTTTCCTCGACGCACTTCTCGACGGTTTCGATGGCGAAGTGGCTGCTGATCGCCGTCCAGCAACTGGTTCGGAACGCCTCGAGGATGACATTGGTTTCAGCGAAGACGCGGGGTTTCGGCATACGGTCCGCACCTCAAAGCTCGAACGGTGCGGCGAGGTCGTACTGAGCGAAAAGCTCGGTCAGACCACCCAGTCCCAGACCCATGGCTTTGGCGGCCTTGCGGGCCGACAGCCGTCCATTTTCCAGCGCCTCGTGCAGCATGCGCACGAAGGAGAGCGAGAACCGCTTGGGTGGGGCAGACACTGATGGCCGCTGTTTCTCTTGGGAGAGACTGCGACGGGTGTCGTCACCGATCAGCTTGAGGTTGAACAGTCGCCACGCCAGCGCCACCGGCGCGACTCGCAGGAGCGCTGCGACTTCGCAGAGGTGCGCGATGTCGTCGAGGCCACTGCCGTCGATCAGTTTGTTGAGGGATGCGCGCGGCGTCAGCAGAGCGGCGGCGAAGTTATTCGCCAACTGCTCGATACGTTTGCCCCTGCCGCGATCCTCGAAGGAATTCGATTCCCGGTGGTCGGGTTTCATCGCATCCCAGGTCAGCGCGTGGAAAAGCTCGTGCGCCAAATCGTAGAAGCGACGCGCCTCGGTCTCATTCCGGTTGATGAGGATGACCCCCATCTCTTCGAGGTGACAGGTCGCGCCCGAGATGGATTTGCCATCGTTGGCTTCCACCGTGTCAACGAACAGCACAGGAATGTCGAGCTCGCGCTCGATCTTGTCGATCAAAGTCTCGGCCGGGATGACGCCGAGATCAAGTTCGGCCGCCAGACTCTCGGCACGCTCTTGGGCATCCTCGAATGAGGACTGCGCCGACAGACGCAAAGCACGCTTGAGCACGCTCGCCCGACTGTCTTGCTGCTCACGCAGCCAGCGTAGCAGGCCGATCCATTGACCGGCCTTCAGCTCGAATCCGTCGAGGCTGTCCTCGGGTACTTCCGGGGCGGCACGCCATGAGAACTGGGCTTCGCCAGCAACGGCGAATGGATCGATGAAGAACTCGATGTCTCGCTCCAGCAGATCGGACAGCGCCAACAACTCATCCGGCTTGAGCGCGCGCTTGCCGTTTTCGATATCGGAAACAGACTGCCGGTCGTTCAGACCGAGTCCTTGGGTGAGCTGATCCTGCGTCCAGCCCTTCGCCTCGCGTGCGGCTCTGACGCGGTAGCCGAT
>CAZSNV010000411.1:0-3842 GCA_964608035.1 uncultured Gemmatimonadaceae bacterium
GTCGCGGAGGTAGTCGAACCCGAACTCGTTGTTCGTGCCATAGGTGATGTCGGACTCGTATGCGGCACGGCGCTCGGCTGTCCCGGGCTGCGTGTCGTCAAGACAACCGACGGTCATCCCCAGGTACGTGTAGACGTGCCCCATCCATTGCGCGTCGCGACGGGCCAGGTACGAGTTCACCGTCACCAGGTGTGCGCCCTTGCCCGGCAGTGCGTTGAGATAGAGCGGGAGCGTGGCGACCAGCGTCTTTCCTTCACCGGTCGCCATCTCGGCGATGCGACCGAGGTGCAGCTCGATGCCGCCGATCAGCTGCACATCGTAATGCACCATGTCCCACACCAGGTCGCGCTCGGTGACGGACACGGTGGTGCCCAGGAGGCGTCTGGCCGCCTCGCGCACCGTCGCGAACGCCTCGGGGAGAATCTCGTCCAGCGCGTCGCGGATGATCTCGCGCAGGTTGCCCTCGAGACCACCACGGCCATCGGCGCCGCCTAGTTCGGCATCCACGGCATCACGCTCGGCAGGATCCTTCGCCGTCCGCTTGCGTTCCTTCTGCTCGGCAATGCGCCGCTCGAGTTCGTCCGTGCGCTCGTGAATGATCTGGCGAAACCGCGCCGTCTGGCCCCGCAGCTCCTCCTCCGTCAATAACTGCAGTCGCTCGCCATGACTGTTGATCTCGTCGACGATCGGCTGCACGCGCTTCCGCTCGCGCTCATGACGCGACCCGAAGACTTTGCTCAACAACATCTTCACCATGCCAGCCTCTATCGATACAAACCGTTGAATGCGATGTACTGCGCGACGGCCTCGGTCACGAAGCCGCGGATCGGCTGTCCGGCGCGCGCCCGCGCGCGGATCTCCGTTGACGAAACATCAATGCGACGCTGGTCCAGCACGCGTGGCGTCGCCGCGGACGCACCACCAATCGCCCGCACCTTGTCGGTGACGGTCACGAGGCCCGGCTCGGCGTTGCCGGCGTCCTGCCCGGAAACGCGAGTCAGCACAACCAGGTGAGCCAGGCTGACGACTCGCTGTGCGTCCCGCCATTGATCGAGTAGTGCAAACGCATCGGCTCCGAGCAGGAAGAAGCGCTCCGAATCGGGGAAGCGGCGCGCATACTCGTCAAGCGTGTCCACGGTGAAAGATAAGCCGGTTCGCTCGATCTCGATCTCGTCGACCTCGAAGCGGGAATCCCCTTCGGCCATGAGCTGGACCATACGGAGCCGGTGGTCGGCAGGTGCCGACTCATGATGCTGCTTGAGCGGCTGTTGCGAGGCCGGCACGAAAACGAGCCGGTCCAGTTGCAGATGGTCGCAGGCGTCCGAGGCCGCCAGCAGGTGTCCGACATGCGGCGGGTCGAAGGTCCCGCCCATGAGCGCCAGCCGCACGACCTATCGGGACTGCGGCACCACCGGCTTTTCGACTACCGGGGTGCAAATGGCCGCGACCTCGGGGTCATTCGGATACTTCTCCTTCAATGTCTTGCACACGTCTGCCTTGTCGTCCTTGTACTTGATCGCCTCGTACGCCTGGGCGAGGCGGAGTAGCGCGTCGCGCGAGCGAGCGGTGGTGGGAAACTTGGTCACGACATCGCGCATGTAGATGATCGCGGAGTCGTACGCCTTTCGCCGCATGTAGTGCATTCCGCTTTCGTAGTCCTTCGTGGCGAACCACTCCTGGAGCACGCCAAGCTGCTTCGACGCGGAATCCTTCCACTCGCTGTCGGGATATAACCCGAGCATCAGTTCAAACGTGGCAGCCGCCTCACCGCCGTACTGCGGATCCAGTACTGGGCGACGCCACAAGGCCTGGTACTCGCGACCGGCGCGAAAGAGCGCATCGTCCGACAGGGAATCCGTCGCGAAGCTTTCGGCGAGACGCGCGTATGATTGCGCGGCAAGAAGGTGCTCGCCACGCGCGGAATACGCCTCGGCTAGATGAAAATGAGAAGCGGGCAGGAGCGTATCACGAGCAGGCAGCTCCAGCGTCAGCTTCTCGAAGATCTGAACCGCGTGGTCCCACTTCTTCAGCTGGAGCTGCTGGACCCCGCCGGCGTAGAGTGCCTCGTTGTTCGGATACTGGCGGAGGTTGAACGTCCTCATACAGCCGGCGAGCGCGAAAAGCGCCGCACCGGCTACGAAAACGTGCTTGCGTGTGAAGGGCATGGCGGGTGGCTGAATACCCGTCGATAAGACGTCGGTTCATGAGCGGAAGCGATTGCCAGTACGGCGCTTCCAGCGAGCCGTTAAAGGTAATCGGTCGCTGCCGCCGACGGTGGGGCGACAGACGGATTCGCCCTATCCCAGCACCGACTTGAAGTACTCGATGGTCCGCTTGACCCCTTCGCGCAGTTCGACCGTCGGCTCCCAGCCAAGTAGGGTCCGGGCCCGGGTGATATCCGGCTTGCGGACCTTCGGGTCGTCGACGGGCAGCGGCCGGCTCACGATCGGGGATTGGGTCCCGGTGAGTTCGACCACGAGTTCGGCCAACCGCCGGACGGTGAACTCATTCGGGTTTCCAATGTTCGTCGGATCCGAATCCCCATTCATGAAGAGCCGGTAGATCCCCTCGACCTCATCCGACACGTAGCAGAAGGAACGGGTCTGAGACCCATCCCCATAGATCGTGAGCGGCTCACCCGTCAGGGCCTGGACGATGAAGTTGGAAACGACGCGCCCATCGCGGGGACGCATGCGGGGGCCGTAGGTGTTGAAGATCCTGACGATTCGCGTGTCCACGCCGTGGTACCGGTGGTACGCCATCGTCATGGCCTCGGCAAAGCGCTTGGCTTCGTCGTAGACGCCCCGCGGGCCGATGGGGTTCACGTTTCCCCAGTACGACTCCTGCTGCGGATGAATAAGGGGGTCGCCGTACACCTCGGATGTCGAAGCCAGGAAGAACCGCGCGCCCTTCGACTTCGCGAGCCCCAGCGCGTTATGCGTCCCAAGGGCTCCCACTTTCAGCGTCGCAATCGGGTGCTCCAGGTAGTCCACCGGACTCGCCGGCGACGCAAAGTGCAGGACACCCTCGAGTTCACCCGCGACGTACGTGTACGTGGAGACGTTGTGACGGATGAATTCGAATCGCTCGTTGCCGATCAGGTGGGCGATGTTGTCCGGATTGCCGGTGATGAAGTTGTCGAGTCCGACGACACTGTGGCCGTCACGGACAAACCGGTCCGCGAGATGAGACCCCAGGAATCCTGCGGCGCCTGTGATGAGTACTCTCATGCGCCCCTTCCGAAAGACCGATACGTGAACCCGAGCGCGGAGAGCTTTTCCGGGGCGTAGAGGTTGCGCCCGTCAATCACGATCGGACGGCGAAGGGCCGTTTTCATCCGCAGAAAGTCGGGGTGGCGATACTCGTTCCAGTCGGTGACGATCACCAACGCGTCGGCGCCCACCAGCGCTTCGTAATTCGTCGCGGCAAAGCCAACCCTGTCCCCAAGACGCCTCTTCCCTTCTTCCATTGCGGCCGGATCGTGCGCGACAACACTGCCTCCGGCCTTGAGCACAGAATCGATCAGCGCGAGCGCCGGCGACTCCCGCATGTCATCCGTGTTGGGCTTGAAGGAAAGGCCCCACACCGCCACTCGAATCCCGGACAACTCTCCACCGAGCGCCTCGGAAAGCTTCTCGAACAAGCGCTGCTTCTGGCGGTCGTTTGCCGACTCCACGGCCTCGAGCACCAGCAGCGGCGTCTTCTGCCGCCGAGCCGTCTGTACCATGGCTTTCACGTCTTTCGGGAAACACGAGCCACCGTAGCCGGGTCCCGGGAACAGGAATGAAGGCCCGATGCGCGAATCGCTGCCCACGCCTTTCCGCACCAGGTCCACGTTGGCG
>CAZSNV010000412.1:0-3808 GCA_964608035.1 uncultured Gemmatimonadaceae bacterium
ATGGGTCAGCGCGAGGGCGACCTTCTTGGCCGGCGTGAACCGGTCCTCGCCGTACAGGATCATCGAGTGCGACGTGTCGAGCAGCAGCACGGTCGCGCACGAGGACCGGAACTCAGCTTGATGCACCATCAGGTCCGGATAATCGAGATCGAGCGGAAACGCGATGGAGCCGGTCCGCGCCAGCGCGCGGCCGAGCGTCGCGTTCACGTCGAGATTGAGCGTGTCCCCGAACTCGTACTGCTTGCTGGCGGCGTCGGCTTCGACACCCGTGGCAAGTTGGGCCGTGTCGTGACTGCCGACGCTGCTGCTTCCCAGGGATCCAAGGATGTGCCGCAGCGACTTGTAGCCGAGGAAGTCGATGCCCTTTTCGTTGAGATGGAATTGGACGTCCCGAGAGGCGGCCTGCGCGATGCCACCCTTGCCCTCGAGTGGCTGGTGCGCATCGAGAACCCGCGGCGGCGCCTGCACCGAGAGATACCCCTGGTCGACCAGGCGCTGGACGAGCCGATCGAGAAGGGCCGACAGCTGCGCCTCCGAATCCGGGTCGCCATCGCCGCGCATCGCGGCCAACATCTCCGGGGTGAACTGACCGCTCTCGATGAGCGCTTCGAGGATGGCGCGCTTGAGCGCTTCGAGGGATCGATCCGCCTCATCGCCGGTGTCTCCCCACCACGGGTGCGACATGGGCCCGCCGGCAAACCCTGACTGCAGCAGGAAATCCGCCAGCTGCTCGAGCAGTGCTTCGAGATCAACCGCGTCTCCGTCGCCCGGGACAAAGCGGGAGTACGTGTGAGAGCGCATACCTGAAGATAGCTCAGAGGTCAGAGCTCAGAGGTCAGGCCGGGCGCGGCTAGCTCTGACCTCTGAGCTCTGACCTATGACTTCGGACTAGAATTCTCTATGGTCGCCCTCACCAGGTTCAACCCGTTCCGCGTGCTCATCACGCACCGGAACTTCCGCTCGTTCTGGATCGGGCAGACGCTGTCGCTGGTCGGTTCCTGGATGCAGTCGATGGCGCTCGGGTGGCTGGCGCTGGACCTGTCGGACAGCGCGTTCGTTGTTGGCATTGTCGTGGCGTCGGGCTCGCTCCCGATCCTCGCGTTCTCGCTGTACGCGGGCGTGATCGTGGATCGGTCGAACAAGCTGCGGCTGGTGAGCTACGCGCAAACCCTCCTGCTGCTCGAGGCCGTGCTGCTCTGGTGGCTCACGTGGTCCGGGCACGTCTCCGTGGGATGGCTCATCGCGCTGTCACTGTTCGGGGGCGCGGTGGCCAGCGTCGAGATTCCGGCGCGTCAGGCGATGATGATCGATCTCGTGGGACGCGATGACTTGCGTGACGCGATCGCGCTTAACTCGAGCGGATTCAATCTGGCGCGGATCGTTGGCCCCGCGATTGGTGCCTTCATCATCGCAAACGCGGGCATGGCCTGGTGCTTCGCGGTCAACGCCCTGAGCTACCTGACGGTGCTCATTGGACTCGCTCGCGTTCGACTCCCGCCCTGGCAGGCGCCGCGCATGCCCGGCCCTCCGCTCCAGCTGATCCGCGAGGGGTTGAGCTACGCAAGCCGGGATCGTCCGGTCCGCGCGCTCCTGGAGCTGGTCACCGCGTTCTCCGTGCTCGGCATTCCACACATCGCGCTGATGCCGGTGCTCGCGCGCGACCGGCTGGGTCTTGGTCCCGGCGGTTATGGGGTGATGCTGTCAATTCTCGGCATCGGCGGACTGATCGGCGCGCTGGCCCTTGCCGCTGCCGGGCTCCATATCCGGCGTGGTCCGCTGGTCGCGCGCACCGCGACGACCTACGCCATCCTGCTGCTCATTCTGTCGTTCGTCAGGCACCCGGCGGTGGCCTATCCGATTCTGCTGGCAACCGGGTTCCTCATGATTGTGAACAATGCCATGGCCAATGGCATGCTGCAGACGATGGTGCCTGACGAGTACCGCGGCCGGCTGATGTCGATCTATTCGATGATCGTGGTCGGATTGCCGCAGGTGCTCGGCGCGTTTTCGGCTGGCGCCGTCGCTGAATTGATCGGCGTGCAATGGGCGATCAGTGGCGCCGCGGTCGGGATGCTGGTATTCGCCTGGTTTTTGCTGCGGAAGTACCCGGAGGTGCGGGAACTCTGAGACTGAGCTGGTTTCAGCGTCCGGTGACCGGCCGCGCGCCGAAGCGTTCGCGGGCCAGGTCGAGCACCAGTTCGACGCAGCGATCCTGACCCAGCCACGCCGTGTTGAGCATGATGTGGTAGTGCTCCGGCGCGAGCCAGGAGCGGCCAAACATCCGGTTCACGTACTGTTCGCGTTGCTGGTTTTTCGCCTTCACCAGCTTGTCCGCTTCCTCTTCATTCAGACTTTCGCGTTTCATAGTCCGTTCGACGAGCGCGTCATGCGGTGCGTAGCAGTGCACGTGAAGCACGTCCGAGTGCGCCGCCAGGTATGCCTGCGCCCCGCGGCCGACAATGACCGCCGGCCCCCGCGCGACCGCCCTTTCGATGACCTCCCGGGTCACCTCGGCGATGCGTTGTTCCGTCGGCGGCATCGGAGTCGAGAGCGCCGCCGACACGACTTCGCCTCCGCCCAGTGCCAGCGCGTCGGCAAGACGTTCGGCAAGCGATGGAGCTCGCTCATCGATGGCCCGGGCGTCGGCAGGCGTCGCTCGAAGCCCCTTGGCGATACCGTCGACGAAGGCGCCGTCGAACAGCCGCCATCCAAGTGCCTCGGCGACTCTACGCGCCACTTCACTGCCGCCGGATCCGAAGAGCCGGGTCATCGTGATGGCAGGCATGTCAGTCCGGCGGGATCGCGCGAATCAGGAGAAGTTCGGCGGGCTTGAAGCCGAGCGCTGCCCAGGCTTTCTGCCCGACGTCGTTGCTCAGCGCGACCTGCAGCCGCATCCCGGACAGGTGATGCCGGCGGCACCATCGGTCGGCGGAACCGAGTAACGCCCGCAACACGCCCCGTCGACGCTCGGCCGGCAACACGTAGACCGTGGTCACGACTGCCTGACGAGAGTCCGCGACCAGCGGCGTGCGTCGCACGGCGCGGCATCGGAGCACACCAACGATTTCACGGCCCCGCTTCGCGACGAGAATGACCTGGTCCTTCGCCGCGAGTTCGGCGCGCGTGAGGCGAAGCGCGCGCGGGGCCGCGCCGGGATGAGGATTGGCGAACAGCGGATTGCGGCTCTCCTCGCGGAGCAGCGCCAGCCGCAGGCCAACAATGGGGGTAAGGTCCTTCTGTGTCGCGCGCCGCACGACGATTCCGGCAGTCGCCCGCCGTTGGGTGGCCAGCGCCGATCCTGCACTGCGACGTGTACCGACGTCAGGCACTCAAGCCGCCGCCAAACAGGTCCTGATCAGGGCGCCGGCGTCCCTCCGGATGCGCGCGACCATACTGCCCGGCGTCGGAACGCGAGATTTTCCGTCGAGCCACGAGCGCTTCGAGCACGAGTTCGCATGCTGCCACTGCCGCAGCCTCGTCCTTGTCGCGGGCGAGGCCTACCCGATGCACGAGGGGAACCAATCCCGGGACCGTCTTGAACGCGTCGTACATGGAGGTCGTGTCGACTTCATCGGCGACTTGGAGCGCGCCGCCTTCGTCGAACCACATCACCGGCTCGTCAGTGTTCGCTCCTCCGGCGCGGGCGCGGAACGTGGCTTCGGCCGCGCGGCGGATCAGTTCGCGCGCGATCGACGCGGCGCCGACCAGCTCTCCCTCGTATTCCAGCTCGATCTTTCCCGTGATGGCTGGGAGGGCCGCATACAGGTCAGAGAGCCGCGGCACCGCCTCGGCGTCGCCAAGCTGGATG
>CAZSNV010000413.1:0-3750 GCA_964608035.1 uncultured Gemmatimonadaceae bacterium
TCCCATCCGAAGATCTCCGACACGATCACCACAGACTCCGCGGCCGCCGCTTCCACGCCGAGCGAATGGATGAACGAAGCGCGCAGCTGAACGAACACGCTCGGAATGTGCCGCGCGTCGGTGATGCGTACGTCGAGCTCGGCGGAACGAGCGACGAACGGATACATCCCCATTCCGTGCGGGAGCACCTCGAATGAATACCCGCGCACCTCACGCCAAGGCGACGGACCGCCTTCGCGCGCTGCGGCTTGTTTGGCCTCGACCGCTTCCGTATACCAGCCGCCGACCTCGGGTGCGGCGCTCCAATACAGCGTGTCTACTCCGGCATCGAGCACTCGAATCACGACGCCCTCTTATGAGAGGGCACTGTGCTACAGGGTCCGTGCCCTCTCCGCCTTGTCAACGTACGTAGACGCCGCATAGCGGCACGCTAGAGCGGCGGCCGGGTACTGTCAACGTACGTAGACCCAGGGTGTGCGGCCGGAACAGTGAGGGCCGCCGCCCCGGCATTCGCCGTGGCGTCGGCCCTCTACAAGGCTCCGGTCGCGCGCGCCTCAAGGGTTCCGGTCGGCTGCTCCCGCCGCCGCCAGCCCTTGACCCGCCGAAGCTAGGTAGAAGCGCGACCTCGGAGTGCGCGCGCAGCCTTCGTGGCGTTCTTCCGGCGCAGTTTCTCTTTCGTGAGCTGCAGAGTCTCGACCGCGTTCCGGCCAATCTTCTGGTCGAACCCGCTCCACTCGATAGCCGCCGAATCGATGTCAGCTGCCTCGAGATCCCGCTTCCACGTCCATACGCCCTGGCGGCTGTACGCGTCGTCACCGACCATGAGGTCCCATCCGCCCATCGCGGCGACACTCGCCGCGCCGTAGAGCATCACTGCTCGGCGGATCCCGTACTTCTTGATGAGCCGGATCATCACGTCCTCGGACTTCACCGGGTCAACCTACGACGACAACGGCCTGCCGTCAACGCACGTAGTCACGACGTTGCTCGCTGCGCTGACGCCGGCAGCTTCTCAATGCAGCGTCGCCAGGAATCGCTCACAAGGCTGACCCGGTTCGCGGTAGTCGGATTCTCCATACGTATCGAGCGAGCACGTATCGACTGGTAGCAGGTAAGTAGCCTATAACTCCCTTAAGTGAGGAACGCGCTGCGGGAGACGAGGCTCTACCCCGTAGCGGAGATCCACCTCAGTGCTTGGCTGCTGAACGAGCAGGCCCGACCGCTACCCGACGAGGAACTCTGGTCCTACGCGATCGAACAGACGAGTGTGCTTCGAGCTCGAGTTATCACGACGGTAGGGGAATTCGCCGGCGCTCGCGGTCAACTCACGGTCTTAGACGTGCGGATTCTTCGCGGAAGCGTTGAGGTCATCATCGCGCTCGGCGCCGCTTTCGAGTTGATCGCCAAGTGGAAGGACTTTGTGGATGGGCTTGAGCTACTCAGCAAACAACTGTCGGCCGTTCTTGAAGGATTCTTCGCCCCTCGCGTTCGTGGCCGCCAATTCGCCGTGGAATCGCGCGTGCTAGTCGTCCCTAATCGTCTGCCTACACAGCCAACGGGAGGAGCCGGCAGCTCGCGGGACCCGTTTGTAACCTATCTCGCCGCCACGAATGCGGTCATGCTGGCAGTCATCATCGGACTCTTGTTACTCACTCTGGCCACGCGCTAGCACATCGCGGTCCGGACTTAGAGCCTGCTATCGCCGGGCTACGCGCAACCCATTCAGCTGGCGGGCTGATTTGAGGACCGGCGGTGTCGCGCTTTGGGGGTCGGCTCTAAACGGGGCGGACTGTTCGACTCCCCACCGGGCGAGCCAAGGGGTGGAGCTTTAGCGACGAGGTACTGGCGCAGGCAAACCTCGCAGCAGAGCTCGTCGGCTCGGCACAGCACCGGCTGTCGCCGCTGGAGTGGCGGACCACATCTGGTCTATCGACGAATTGCTTGGTCTGCTGAGTCCTCTTGTACGGTCCAGCGCCGCATAACTCGGATGTGCTGACGTACAAGGGACTCACGGAACGTCCTGCGTGAGCGGGACTACCAGGCAATGGCGGAGTCGCACAGATATCCCGTTGACCATATCTATCTGTCCCTCAACCCTCGCTTTCGCATCGTGTGCGAGGACAGCGATTCGGTCCTTCCAGTCGTCGTCAAACCACATGTCCAACATGGTCAGAATCGGCCCCTTGAATTCCGCGAACTCCAAACCCGGTGGGTTGGAGTTGATGTCCGAGACGGTTCCGGTAACGCTCATCCACTTGCCGATGAAGTTGGCAACGTTCGCTTCTTTTTGGATCGTGGTCTTGCCGGTGTTGTAAAGGTCGATGAGGTACTTCGGCGTGACGCCGTCGCCGACAAACACTCGCGGCGGAAGTGACGGGGTCACAGACGGGAGTGCCCACGCTGGCAGGTACTTGCTAATGGGTTCGGTCGTCGTCATCGCCATCTTCTTGGATTGGCCTCGACGCTTACCGATGAAGTCTCGCCCTCGGTCAATAGCCTCGGGACCAAAGGCAAGTAGGGCACCGACGATGACGAGTGCCCAGCGCCAACCGTTTTGGTCGAGGCCGTGCTGACTCACCCACTCAGCGGCCACGCTTATCGCGTCCCGGACCTTCTGAAGTTGATCGGGCACATCGAACAGTCCGAGCACAAGCAGGACGCCCCCGGCGATCCACCTAACGCGCTTCCAAACCATCCCCTACCTCCGCGCCCGGCCCATACCGAACGCGAGGAGGGTACGGCGCGCCGGATCACCACCCCCTGGTCCGCGCGCGGAGTGGGCTGATACCAAAACTGACCCACTACCACTCAACGCGTCTCTAGGGTAGCCCCGTTAACACGCACATTGGTTCACACGTCGCGCTGGGTCAGCGCGGACGCATGCCTTTCTCGAATTCGCTAGGAAACTAACTCTGTGCCGAGGGCCAGAATTGAACTGGCGACACATGGTTCTTCAGCAGTCTTGACTAATGCCCCGGACGAATCCTTATGTGGGTTGCGTCGCGCAGCGATCCCCGCATCCACAAGGTCCACACGAACGAGATCTAACGCGCGTGCGTGATGGCGGGCGGCACCGAGAACCACGGTCGTGACCCGCCAGCGAGCGTGGTTGTCATCTCGGTCCCGGTGCGACCTTGATTCTTCGGGAGCCGCACGACTCCGATTCGACGGTCTCTGCCCCCGGTCACGATCGAACACTCCACCCGAGGACCGCGGAGCCATCCTGTTCGGCCCTGAAGGCGGATGGGGCGGCGCAGCTCGGCCGCGAATGAATCTCGCAGGCGCGCGCGCCAGTCGCCGTCATACGAGATCGATTCGACTACGACGCCGAGGTCTAGGTCGTCGTGCCTCGAGAGATCGCCAACGTCTGCCCACAGAAGTCGCGCGCCTCGTGTGTCTGTCCAGGCAACCAACGAGACCCCGCCCAGGTCACGGTGTGCGACGATCACGATCTCAACCTCAGGGCCCTCGCTTGCGACCGTCGTAGCCGCTGGGTCGATATTCTCGGGCCGCACCTGATCGACCACGGCACGCACGAGATCGGCGAGCGTCATGAAGACAGGCTCGCCCGCATCGTTCTTCAGCCCGACCCGCCAGATACCGCCGACGAGCCACTGCGAAGCCAGCGCATGAGGAACGCCATCCAGGCCGCGCCTGCCGCGAGAACAACCACCGACGCGAGCGCCGCGGCCCAATCACCACCTCCGAGCGACTGAGCCAGAACGCCGAAGAGGACAAACGGAATCACGC
>CAZSNV010000414.1:0-3727 GCA_964608035.1 uncultured Gemmatimonadaceae bacterium
CAGGTCCTTCCACACGCCCGACACGCCGCGCACTTGCGCTTGTCCGCCGAGTTTGCCTTCCGTGCCCACTTCGCGCGCGACGCGCGTGACTTCCGACGTGAACACGGAGAGCTGGTCGATCATCGTATTGACCAGCCGCGCCGATCTGAGGAATTCGCCTTCCAGTGGGCGCCCGTCGACTTCGAGCGTCATCGATTGGCCGAGGTCACCCTTGGCGACCGCGCCGACCGCGCGCGTCACTTCAACCGTCGGGAAGACGAAGTCGTCGATGAGCGTATTGATCGCGTTGACTTCATCGGCCCAGCCACCGCTGGCGCCCGGCACCGACATGCGCTGCTTGAGCTTTCCTTCGCGTCCGACCATGTGCGAGACTCGCGCGGTTTCACGCGCTCGTCGCTCGGCGAGCGTGACGAGGTCGTTGAACGCGTCGGCGATCTTCCCTTCGACGCCCGTTAGATCGGGTGGGAGTCGCACCGCGAAGTTTCCGTCGCGGAATCCGTACATTGCAGCGAGCAACTGTCGTGAGAAGGCATCGACAGTGACGGAATCGTCCGCCCCCGCGCGCTGCAGAAGGAAGGTCGCGTCCATGGGAGGGAGTTGTTCCTTCGCTCGCTCCATGCGTACCTCTAGGCTGAATTCGTCGGACTCAACTGCAAAAAGTGGGCGGTGAAAGGTTTGGCATCGCCGGAAAACACGGAATACGCCCGCGGTGGCGCTTTTCCGTACTACTTCCGGGAGAGGGATGGGGTCGCTAGACAGCGCGCTGAGTGCTGTGTGCTGTTTTCTGAGACTGAGTGCTGGTTGCGGGATCTCCGGTTACGCCGCCAGCTAATCCTGCCAGACGGGGCTTATCGTGTGGTTACTGCCGGTCTTCGCTGTCCTGGCTCGTTTGGCCGCCCGGATCTACTACCGGGTACGATTTGCGGGCGCTCCTGTCCCGCCGAAGGGCCCGGTCCTGCTGGTTGCAAATCATCCGAACTCGTTGCTGGATCCGACGTTAGTGGTGGCTTCGGCTGGCAGGCCGGTTCGGTTCCTGGCCAAGGCGCCGCTGTTCAGTGACCGGAAGATTGGTTGGCTGGTGAGGGCGGCTGGGGCGATTCCGGTCTATCGCCGTAGCGACGACCCCACGCTTATGTCTCACAACGAAGACGCATTTCGGGCAGTCTTCGGAGCCTTGGGTAGCGGCGCAGCCGTCGGGATTTTTCCCGAAGGCGTTACCCACAGCGAACCAGCCATGGAGCCTCTGCGCACTGGAGCGGCGCGCATTGCACTCGGTGCCGCCGAGGAAACGGGTCGCGCGTTCCCCATCATTCCGGTCGGACTCTCATTCAGGGAGAAGGACACGTTTCGTTCCGATGCGTTCGTGGTCCGCGGGGCGCCGTTGCAATGGGATGACCTCGCGACGCGCGGACCCGAGGATGCAATCGCGGTGCGGGAGTTGACGTCCCGCATCGACGACGCACTGCGCGCTGTGACGGTCAACCTGAATTCGTGGGAAGATCGCCCCCTCGTAGAATGCGCGGTGCGAATCTGGGAGGCAGAGCGGGGAACGCCGTCCCGCGAAGCGGAGCGACTGGCACGGATGGAATTCACGACCAGTGTACTGGCCGGCGTGCGAGCCCGGGGTGATGAGGGAGGACTCGAACTAGCCGACGACGTGAGGCGTCACGATCGACGCTTGGCGAGACTTGGCCTCCGGCCGTCGGACCTCGCCGCCGACGTAAGAACTGGAAGGGGCGCGCGATGGGCGGCACGCCGGCTTCACCTGCTGATGCCGCTCGGAATCGTGCTCGCGGTTGTCGGAGCCGCGCTCTTCTGGATCCCCTACCAGTTGACCGGGATCATCGTGAACAGACTTCGGGCCGAGCAGGTCGTCCGTTCAACGTGGAAGCTGCTCTATGGCATTGTGCTGTACGCCATCTGGCTGCTGACGCTTGTGATCGTCGCAGGCACAACCTTCGGATGGCCGGGTGCGTTGCTCACATTGGTGCTCGTGCCCGTCGTCGCGATAACAGGCCTGCAGGTGCGCGAACACTGGCGATCCGCGTGGAGCGATGCGCGGCGGTTCTTCCTCCTCCGATCGCGGCGGTCCATGATTGAGAAACTCCGCGACCAGCAACGAGACCTGGCCTTCCGCCTCGAGCAACTTCGATAGGACAATCCGAGATGAAGCGTTTCTTCTTCGCCCTGCTGTTGATCGGCCTCCCCTGCACAACCGTGAGCGCCCAATCGCGCATCACGACACCGAAAGAGGAATTCGGCGCGAACTTCGGGGACGACTACTTCCTGGCCAATTACCAGCAGATCGCTGCGTACTGGCGGAAGCTCGATTCACAGTCGGACCGCATGATCGTGCAGGAGATCGGGAAGACGGCTGAAGGGCGCCCGCATCTCATGGCGATCGTCACGTCGCCGGAGAATCATCGAAGTCTTGAGCGGTACCGTCAGGCCTCGATGCGGCTCGCGCTCGCGGAAGGCTTGACCGACGAGGCAGCACGAACGCTCGCCCGCGACGGCAAGGCCGTGGTATGGATCGATGGAGGACTTCACGCAAGTGAAGTCCTGGGCGCCCAACAGTTAGGCGAGATGGTCTACCAAATGGTGAGTCGCACCGATCCGGAGACCATGCGCATCCTGGACAACATCGTCATCCTGTTCGTCCACGCGAATCCCGATGGCAACGACCTGCTGGCCGACTGGTACATGCGCAAATCGACTCCGACCGAGCGCAGCACAGGTGGCGCGCCGCGGCTCTATCAGAAGTACATCGGCCACGACAACAACCGCGACTTCTTCATGTCGACGCAGGCCGAGACCGAGAACATCAGCCGCGTCCTGTATCACCAGTGGATGCCGCAGGTGCTGTACAACCATCACCAGAGCGGGCCGGCGGGCACGGTGTTCTGGTCGCCACCGCTGCGCGATCCGTACAATTACAACCTCGATCCCATCGTCGTACTGGGGTATCAGGCGTTAGGCGCGGCGATGCACAGCCGGCTGGCGGCCGAGGGGAAGCCGGGGGCGACGATGCGCTCCGGCGGGCCGTATGATGGGTGGTGGAATGGCGGGATTCGGAACACGGCCTCGTTCCACAACGTGATCGCATTGCTGACCGAGATGATCGGCAACCCGACGCCGCAGCGGATTCCGCTGGTCATGAACCGGCAGCTGCCCTCGGCGGACCTGGCGTATCCAATCGCGCCGCAGGAGTGGCATTTCCGGCAGAGCGTCGACTACTCCATTTCGCTCAACCGAGCGGTGTTGAACTACGCCGCCGGAATGCGCGAGGAACTGCTGTACAACATCTACTCGGCCGGTAAGCGGTCTATTACCCGCGGCAGCACGGATACCTGGACGACGAATCCGAAGCGTCTGGCGCAGGTAGCGTCGCGGTTTGGGGGCGCCGGTGGCCGGGGCGGTCGCGGTGGCGGCGCTGTATCCAATGAAGAGGCGGCGTGGGCCGAGTTGCACCGGCCGGAGTTGCGCGACCCGCGCGGCTACATCATTCCGTCCGACCAGCCCGACTTTCCGACCGCGACCAAGTTCATCAACGCGTTGCGCGAGGTGAACGTCGCGGCACAGCGCGCGGATCCTGGATCGCTCTTGTCGTTGTACCGCCGGCTCATCTGGCTTCGCCGCGGCTCGCCCGCGCTGCGCGTAGGGACTTACCGCACGCTCCCGGCGCCGCGCGGCGTGTTCGCGTACGTCCGCGAGGCCGAGGGCGAGC
>CAZSNV010000415.1:0-3698 GCA_964608035.1 uncultured Gemmatimonadaceae bacterium
TTCGCGTCCGAGATCCGTTTCGGCGTCCGCAAAGACACTTGGCGTATCGGTCGTGGTCTGCGCGAAACCGAACTTGCGCCCAGCGTGCAGGCCGGTGACACCGCTGTTGGAGGCCACGGTGCGCAGCCGCGCGCCGGCCGCCTTGAAGGCCGGAATCAGCACCGCGGTCGCGTAGTTGCCCGATCCGACGAAGCTGACGGCGGGCGCGCGCGTCCCGGATGCCGCTGGCGCCGCGACGGACGCCGGCAACCAGACCGTGCGGGCGGGCGGGCCACTCGCAAAACCGGGATATTGCAGCAGGATCCCCAGCGATCGCCCGGCACCCGACACCAGCTCATAGGCCTGTGCCGCTTGTTCAATGGAAAACCGGTGGGAGATGAGTGGCGTCACATCCAGCCGCCCATCGGCCATCATGTCCAATACCGCTTCGAAGTTGCGCTGCTCGGTCCAGCGCACGAACCCCACCGGATAGTCCTGGCCCTTTTCCTCGTAGTTCGGGTCGTACCGCCCGGGACCATAGGATGAAGAGACCTGGAAGGTGAGCTCCTTCTTGAAGAAGTCATCGCGCGACAATTCAAGGCCGGCGACGCCCACCAGCACGATGCGCCCCCGCTGCCGGCACATGAGGGCCGCGTGATGCATGGGCTCGTTGCTCTGCGTCGCCGCCGTCACCAGCACCGCGTCCACGCCGCGGCCGCGTGAGAATGCCTGCGCCGCGAGGACCGGATCCCCACCCGCGGACAGATCCACGGTCTCCGCGCCGAACCGCCGCGCCAGCGCGAGCTTGGCCGGGTCGAAATCGACGCCCAGCACCCGGCAGCCGTGGGCGCGCAGCAGTTGCACGGTCATCAGGCCGATCAGGCCGAGCCCGGTCACCACCACCGCCTCACCGAGGGTCGGCTGCGCCAGCCGTATGCCCTGGAGCGCGATTGCGCCGAGCACCGCAAAGGCCGCCTGGTCGTCCGACACGCTGTCGGGCACGCGGGCGCACAGGTTGACCGGCACGCTCACGACTTCCGCGTGCTTGCCGTTCGAGGCTACCCGGTCCCCCACTTCAAACCCGGACACGCCTTCCCCGACCTCGGCCACCACACCGACGTTGCAGTACCCCAGTGGCAACGGCTGATCGAGCTTGTTGCGCACCGAGTCGAGCGTGGGCATTAGTCCGTCGGTCCGGACCTTGTCCAGCACCATCTTCACCTTGTCGGGCTGCTGGCGCGCCTTGTCCAGCATGCTGGCCTGGCCGAATTCCACCAGCATCCGCTCGGTCCCGGCCGAGATGAGCGTTCTGGAGGTATGAATGAGCAGGCTGCCACGACTCACGCCGGGGCTCGGCACATCGGCGGTTTCGGTGACGCCGGTCTTGAGGGACTGGAGGATCTGCTTCACGCCTGCCCCCTCGCGAGCGCACCAGCATAGAGGGCCTGCTTCTCGGCGCGCGGGGGATAGTTGATCAGCACGGCCCGGTATACTCCCTTGAAGACGAATAGGCTGCCCGCGGCCGCCCCGATGATGCCGAACGTCCGGATCAGCGCCTCGATATCGCGCAGACTCCCGGCGCCGCCGAGCACGGTCATCGGCACGGCGACTGCGTCCCGGATGCTGCGCACCAGCTCGACGTCGTAGCCCTTCATCACGCCGTCCTGGTCGATCGAGTTCACGGTGATCTCGCCGACGCCGAGCTCCTCGAGCTGCCGGGCAAACGCCACCGGATCCTTCTGCGCGTTCTGGGTGCCGTTGTGCGTCCAGACGCCGGGCCGGCCGGACTTCGGGTCCCGCTTCACGTCCAGCACCACCACCACGCTCTGGCTCCCCACGTGCCTGGCGATCGCCGAGACGAGGCCGGGATCGGCGACGGCGGCGGCGCTGATGGCCACCTTCTCGACGCCCACCTTGATGATGCGCACCGCCTGCTCGACCGTGCGGACGCCGCCGCCGTAGCACAGCGGCATCCGGCACTCAGCCGCGACATTCCGGATCATGACGTAATCCGGCTCGGCATGCGTTGCCGTCGCGTCGATGTCGAGCACGACGATCTCGTCCACTTCCTTCTCGTTGAAGATCTTCACCGCGTTGATCGGATCTCCGACGTACTTCGGGCTGGCGAACTTGACGGTCTTCACCAGTCCTTTGTTCTTGACCAGCAGGCAGGGGATGATTCTCGGTCGCAGCATCGTGGCTTACAGCAGCGCGAAGTTCTTGAGGAGCTGCACACCGTTCTGGTGGCTCTTCTCCGGGTGAAACTGCACGCCATAGACGTTGTCCCGCCGGACGGCGGAGGTGAACCGCACGCCGTAGTCCGTGGACGCCAACTCGTCGTCCCGGTGGCGGCACGAGAAGTAGTAGGAGTGCAGGAAGTAGTACCCGTTCTGCACCTCCACGCCGTCGAACAGGGCGTCGGCCCTGGCGGGCTCGACCGTGTTCCAGCCCATGTGCGGCAGCTGCGTCGTCTGCCCGACGGTGGAATGGTCGAATCGCTTGACCTCGGCGTCGATCCAGCCCAGCCCCGTCGCTTGGCCTTCCTCGCTGGACTTCGCCAGCAGCTGCATGCCCACACAGATGCCCAGAATCGGCTTCTTCTGCTCCAGCACACAGGTGTCGAGCGCGCGGCGTATGCCGGACGCGTCTAGCTCGTTCATGGCCTGGTCGAACGCACCGACGCCGGGCAGGATCACCTTGTTCGCGCCGTCGAGGTCATCGGGCCGGGACGCCACGACACACGGCACGCCCAGCCGGCCGTAGATGTTGGCGATCGCCTGGATGTTGCCCGAGCCGTAGTTGACGATGGCGATCAACGCTTCCTCACCCGCTCTTCGAGCCCCATCCAGCTCATGACCCGCGCACCGAGCAGGAACATGCGGAGCTGCGACTTGTAGTCCCGGTACGACTTGTTCGGCGCGGCATGGTAGCCGCGCAGTTCCTCGACCGGGATGCCGAGCTTGGTCGCCACGTACTCGAAGTCTTCGGCGATCGTATCCTTGTCCCAGGATGGCTGCGCGACCTTCTCCAGCGCGGCCTCCCGCGTCATCTGCTTGGTCACGATCAGGCTCGAGAACTGTACGCGGCGCGTGTCGAAGCCGAACTTGGTCGGGAGCCAGTATCCTTCGAAGAACTTGGTGAACCGCGACTCGAAGTGCTTCTGCGGATAGCGCTGCCAGCCGTACTTCTCCACTAGAAACCGCATGGCCTCTTCCTTGACGTACGGCACGTAGTCGAGCGGCTTGACCACGCGGATGCCCTTCAGATACCGCAGGTAGACCTTGTGCCGGAGCACGCCGGAGATCGGGAAGTTCTTCAGGGGTCGCGTGCCGAACTGCCCGTGAATGTCTCGGATCTGCACCGGGTCGGTGCCGTAATAGAACCACTCCAGCGGATTGCGGATGCACTCGGTGGAAAAGTTCCCGCCCGTCAGGATGTACTTGACGCGGTGCTTCTCGGCGAACTTGTACATCGTGGCGAAGAACGCGTGATCCTGCGGCAGGTCGATGTGCGGCACGCCGGACTTGAAGAAGGCCAGCTGCAGGTCGCGCATTTCCTCCCAGTCGATGACTTCGGTGAACAGGTCCAGGCCGAGCCCGTCGACCAGCTTCTCGATGTTGTTCACCGCCGCCTGCGAGTTCCACCCGGCGTCCACATGAAAGACCAGCGGCCGCAGGCCGAGCTTCTCCTTGGCGATGTAGGTGAGGTAGGAGCTGTCC
>CAZSNV010000416.1:0-3663 GCA_964608035.1 uncultured Gemmatimonadaceae bacterium
TCTCGCTCGGGAATCGTGAATCGGTACGCGTGACTCGTGACTCGTGACTCGGCGGTGCGAACTCAGACCACGGAGATCTGACCTCTGGCCCCAAACGCCCGGCCCCACGTCGTCATCGTTGGTGGCGGCTTCGCCGGTATCGAAGCTGCCAAAGCGCTGCGCCGCGCTCCGGTCGACATCACGGTGATTGACCGATCCAATCACTTCGTCTTCCAGCCGCTGCTCTACCAGGTCGCTACCGCCGCGCTGGCGCCGAGTGACATTGCGGTTCCGATCCGCTGGGTCCTGCGGTCAGTACGCAACACGACCGTTCTCGCGGCGAATGTGTCTTCGATCGACGCGGAGCGGCGCAGCCTGCGGCTCAACAATGGCTCGGAGATTTCCTACGATTTCCTGATCCTCGCCGCCGGCTCGCGTCACGCGTACTTCGGACATGACGACTGGGAGCCCACAGCACCGGGGCTCAAGACCCTCGAGGACGCGCTGGAGATTCGCAACCGCTTCCTCTCGGCATTCGAGCGCGCCGAACTCACCATGAGCGACGCGGAGCGACTCGAACACCTGACGATTGTCATTGTCGGTGGTGGTCCGACCGGTGTGGAGTTGGCGGGCATCATGGTATCCATCGCGCGCAAAGGATTGCGGCGCAACTTCAGGCGCATCGATCCGGCGACCGCGCGAATCATCCTGGTGGAAGCCGGCCCTCGGCTGGTGCCGGCATTCAAGGAGCATCTCTCCGAGCGCGCGCTGCGCGACCTGCGCTCGCTGGGCGTCGACGTTCGACTGAACACGCCCGTAACGGCGATCGGAGAGGGCGTGGTCCACCTCGGCGACGAACAGATTGCCTCGCGCACCGTGTTCTGGGCGGCGGGCAATCGCGGTTCATCGCTCTCGAAGACGTTTCCGGATTCTGTGGACAAGGCGAGTCACGTTCGTGTCAGCGCCGACCTCTCGGTGCCGGGTCACCCGGAGATCTTCGTCGTGGGCGACCAGGCCGTGGTCAACAACCCAGGCGGCAAGCCGGTGCCACGCGTCGCGCAGGGCGCGATACAGATGGGACATCGCGCCGGGAAGAACATCGCCGACGAACTCCGGGGCAGGCCACGAAAGCCCTTCCGGTACAAGACACACGGAGACCTCGCGGTCATCGGCCGTTACCGGGCTCTGGCGGAGTTCCCCTGGCTGACGTTCAGCGGCGTGCCCGCGTGGTTCCTGTGGCTGTTCGTGCATATCCTGTACCTGGCCGGGTTCCGGAACCGGCTGAGCGTTCTGGTACAGTGGGGTTATGCGTTCGTCACGTGGCAGCGGGGCGTACGCTTGATCCTCCGGTTCAAACCCGGCGGGCCTGAGTCGCGCCCCGATTCCTGAATCGTTCTGGATGAGGCTCTCATGGACCGAATCATCGTTAGGCTTCTGTGCTCGGCGGTCCTGATGGCCGGGAGCGCTGATGCACAACCGAGCAGGGAGTGGCCGATTCATTCCCCCGGCCGCCCACATCCGGCCGTCGTTGATCCTGGACCAGGGGCGCTCCCCGTACCGGCGCCGAAAGATGCGATCGTGCTGTTCGACGGAACCGATCTCTCGAAGTGGCGGCATTTCAATGGCAGCGCTGCCGCCTGGATCGTGCGCGATGGCTACTTCGAGGTCCGTCCCGGCTCGGGCAACCTGCTGACCAGGGATTCGTTCGGCGACACGCAGTTGCACGTCGAGTGGGCAGCCCCCGATCCAGCGAAGGGCACGGGTCAGGACCGTGGCAATAGCGGTGTCTATCTCATGAACAAATACGAGGTCCAGGTGCTCGACTCGTACGGAAACGCGACGTATCCGGACGGCCAGGCTGGTTCGCTCTACGGGCAATTTCCGCCCCTGGTCAACGCGTCACGACCGCCAGGCGCGTGGCAGTCGTTCGACATCGTGTTCCACCGACCCCGGTTCGACTCGTCAGGCGTGTTGCTGCGCCCCGCGACGATCACCGTACTGCATAACGGCGTGCTTGTGCAGGATCACGTCACGCTCAGCGGCCCAACGGCGCACTACGCGAGGCCGCCATACGAAGCACACGCCGACAAACTGCCGATCCTCCTTCAGGACCATTCGCATCCGGTGCGATTCCGGAACATCTGGTTACGGGAACTACGATGAACACGGATACGGCGGGACACGGATCATGCTGATTGCACTGATCAAACCGAACCGTCCTCGGCGCTCCTCCCGGGGCCGATAATCCATCGATTCCGTCACTCCTCCAGCTCCTCATCGAACGCCACCAGTTTCCTGATGGTCGTGCCCATTCAATAGCGAATACTCCACACAAGCGTCCGCACGCTCCGCGAGCGGCCCGGACGCCTCCCACATGGTTGCCCCCCTACCGCGGTGCGAAGCGTGCCGGCTACGTACACCCTTGTGGAGGCGCTCATCGAGCGTGACGGTGGGTGCGTACCGCGCAGGAATGTGACCACGGGATCTGCTGCGCTACCGCTTTCGCATCACGGCGTCCTGCTGCGTGAGCGACGCAAGGCCCTTGTCCACAGGAAGTTGCGTCACATGGCGATGTAGTGAAGTCTGACTCGACGTCTCCGAGGAACCGAGGTACACGATTCGCACCTGATTGCGTGCCCGCGCGTCAGGGCGTCCTTGTGTGGGACCCTCGCGCATGCCTTCAAGCAATTCCGCTTCGTGTCAGGCGAGCGTTCCCCGTGAGAGGTGAGCTCGTGACGTCAGATGAAGCGCGCGCTGTGCGAAGGGTGCGCCGGTCGGCGCTCGTGGTTGACGACGAGGAAGGGATCCGAAATTCGTTAACTCGCCTGCTCGGGACCGCGGGGTGGCAGGTGTCCACCGCCGGGGACGCCAGATCCTGCCTGGAGCGTTACGACGGCGACCATCCCGATGTGGTCCTACTCGATATCGGGCTGCCTGGCGTGGACGGCCTGCAGCTGCTCCAGATGCTTCGGGAACGGGATGCGGATGCATCGGTCGTGATGCTGACGGGACAGCGCGACGTCGCCCTTGTCGTAAAGGCGATGCGACTCGGCGCCGAGAATTTTCTGGAAAAGCCCCCCGACATGCTGCACCTCGAAGCGGCACTGGACCGGGCGTACGAGAACGCCGAATTGCGCCGAAAGGCCCGGTACTTCAGCGCGCAGGCCTCTTCGCCGTGCTCACTCCTTTCGGTGGACGCCTCTCCGCGAATGCGCGACGTCGCGCGTTACATCGAGCGATTCGCCGCGGGCAGTGCTCCCGTGCTCCTGACCGGCGAAACTGGCACTGGGAAGGGGTGGATCAGTCGGCTCATCCATCAGCACTCGGCGCGTGCGGCGGCACCGTTCGTCGAGGTGAATTGCGGCGGTCTCACCGCGACCTTTCTCGACTCGGAGCTATTCGGCCACGAAAAGGGTGCCTATACGGATGCCAAAGGGCAGAAGCGCGGCCTTTTCGAGGTCGCCAACCACGGAACGTTGTTCCTCGACGAGATCGGTGATCTCGCGCCGGCATTGCAGCCGAAGTTGCTGAAGGTGCTGGAAGATCAGCGCTTTCGTCGTCTCGGCGGCACGCAGGAAGTCGAGGTGGATGTTCGGCTTATCGCCGCGACGCATCATGATCTCAAGCGAGAGGTTGCCGAGGGGCGCTTTCGCGAAGATCTCTACTATCGACTCGCTATCCTGC
>CAZSNV010000417.1:0-3629 GCA_964608035.1 uncultured Gemmatimonadaceae bacterium
ATCTCGATGGCGACGCCGATCGCGCACAAGGGTGGCGTGGCCGGGGCCAAGGTCCAGGCGATGACGCTGCTGGATATTCTGCTCACGCCGAAGGTGGTGACTGATGCGTGGTCCTACTTCCGCGACGTCCAGACGAAGGAGACGAAATACACGTCCTTCCTGGGGCCTAACGACAAGCCGGCAATCTGGCTGAACGCCGACATCATGGCGAAGTACCGCGACGAGATGCGGAAGTTCTACTATGACCCGACGAAGTTCCGGACGTATCTCGATCAGCTGGGGATCAAGTATCCGGTGGTGAAGAGTATTGCACAGTAGGTCGTGACGGGGGACAGGGGACGGGAGCGACATGCTTCCGTCCCCCGTTTGTTTTGCCGCCGGCGTATCAGCGGGTCTGCATACGGCATCGATAAAGCGTTTCCAGGCCGTCGCTGTCCGCCTGCGCGGCCCAGAACGTGTCGCCATCGGGCCGGATGATGCGATAGCGCTTTGGGATCACGAGATCGTCGCGCACCGAGCCGTCGGGACGAAGACGCGTCCAGTGCGCGACTGGGTCGTAATCGTGACTACGCCGCAGCCAGGTCGCGCCACCGAGGTCAACAAGAATTGCCATGACCGGCGGAAGTTGCCGCGGCCGGTTGATCAACGCGCGCATACCGTCCACAGTGCGCCCGCGCCCACGCGAGAATAGCGTAATCATCGAGTCGTAGACCGCGTCAGTCACTTGCCGGGGGGACAGCCTGAGTGACGTGCTCACGAGAGTTCGACCCCGATCATCAAAACACCGTATGCTCGTCGTCGACTGGTCCGGAAGTGCGCCGCAGAAGCGTGACCCGTCGGGACTCGAAGCTACTACCGTCCGCGGCGCGAAGGGCTGTGGATTCAATGCTCCCGCCGGTGGGAGCTGGAAATGTTCGATGTCTGGCTGCGCGAACGACGCGATCGTATCGCGGCGCGTTTCCCCGGGTCGCTGTGAAAGAACCCTGAAAGGCGGCATCGTCGGATGCCCCAACGGGATCGCCCCTAGACCGACGAATTGTCCACCTGGCCTGGGAATCCACGAGACGTTGGGAGTGGCAGTCAGCACCAGATGCAGTTTGCCCGTGTCAGAGAAGAGCTGCACGCGAGGCAATCGCCCATCGCTGGCCCATAACGTGTCGCCTAACCAGCCGAGCAGACTGACGCGCTCGAATTCACCCGGGCCGGCACCGCGCCGGCCGACCGTTCGAGTAGTGCCATGCGCGTCACGAACGAGGAACTGCCCCGGACGCCCATCGGTCCAGGCCAGTCGACCGGCACGGCCCTCCGCTACGTCGCCGAACCGACCCGAACCGCTGTCGGACGGCTGGACAACCACTTCGCAGGACATTGGTGTCCCGCCTGCCTGGCCAGAACCGATTCGCGCAGACAGTGTGATCGCGACCAGGACACGAAAGCTCATAGTCGTCCTCGCTGAGTCGTGTGCGGTAGATCTGCAGAATCACGAGCCACGCGCAACGTCGCTCTGAAGCGGCGTGCCGTCTTCGCTTCACTCGCGACACACAATTCCGTTCGCTCAGCGTCGCTTCACAACTTGGCTGACTTCCAGCCTACCGCGACATTGTCCTGGTGCGATCACGCCTGCGTCACGTTCTGATTTGCTGCCTGGCCGCAGCAAGTTGCGACGGTCTGTTTGACCCGGACTTTCCGCCAGCTGCGATAGCGGTCGCGCCGCCGCCTCAATACCGCGTCTGGTGGAACGTAGTGGAGAGCTGCAGCGGACGTCAGACATCGTTCGATGCCGTCAGTTGGTTCAGGGTGCCCGTCGGTCACCTTACGGTGCGGGGGGAGACAGCCGCTGGAGCATGGTTCCCATCCGGAAACCGCATAGCCATCGCTGACGGCTGGGAGTTTGTGGCACTCGTCAGGCATGAAATGCTACATGCGATCCTGCGGACCGGGTCGCATCCCAAGGAGTATTTTCGGGAGAGGTGCAGCGCTGAGGTGATCTGCCGAGGGGATTGTCCGCCGCCTCCTTCACTTCCTGGGGCGATTGAAGTCTCGATCGACGTGTTGGAAGTTGACGCCGTGATGTATCCGCTGGCCCCGTCGCTCATCGAGCACGAAGGCAAGGCCACCATTGTCGTTCGGGTGCACAACCCAGCGAATGGCAATGTCTTCGTGCGCGCTGAGCGCTTCGGGGGGGCGCGTTGCGCGGTGGGATTCGTCATTGCCAGCATGTCAGAGCCTCGTTGGTCCGAGCTGGGCTGCGGCTACCTTGACACCAGCGATACCTACGGCCGGATCCATTTCCGTCCTGGGGAGAGCCGCCGACTGCTGTTCGATGTCAATCTGCACACCCCGACGTACGGTGGACCGCCTCGCGCCGGCGAGGTCACGCTGAGCGCAATCCTGGCCGACAAGATTGGCGAAACGACGGCTACGACGATTCGGCCCTGACCGGGCTTCAGACTGGACACTACTTTCGAGCCTCGACCCTCGAGCCTGTCGTCTCGAGTTCACTGCAGCCTCGACTTCGCTCCGCGCACGAATCCGTCATACGTCGGCAGCAGCGCATCCAGGCGTCGGAAGAAGCCTTCGGTTCCTGGGGGAATTCGCGCCACCGCAAACTTGCCAGCCGCCATCCCCGCTGCACGCTGCATCAACTCCCGGCCGATCCCTCGGCGTCGGTACTCGGGATCGACGATGATGTCGGTCACGACGGTCCATTCGTAACCGTCACTGAGCAACCGCATCGCCCCGACGAGCCGAGAGCCATCCCAGGCGCCGATGTTCGTTGTGATCCTCATCGCCTGCTGTAGCCGTGCCAGCTCCGGACGGTCGACGGACGATCTGGCCATGAGGTCGGCAAAGTGCTGCGCATCGACGCCGGCCGCATAACGAATGGCCGGCGAGGCGATGTCCGCAGGACCGCCGCGCGCCATGGCCGGAATGATCGGGGGATCCAGGCGCAGCACTCCGGACGGCGCCGCGTCGATCGCGAACTCCTGCCCCCTGGCGCGGCGGACGACGCGATGTCCTCCCTCCCAGACGGAACCGAGCATCCGTCCCACGCCGAGTCCAATGATGCCTAACGCTACACCGGCGCCGAAGGTGATGGCGATGAACCAGGCGAAGCCCTTGACGATCTCCTGCGTCTGGAATCCGACCTGGAGGTAGGGCCACGCAAACGGCGAAGAGCCGAGGAATCCGAAGAGAAAGCCGAAAAACGCCGACATGTCGGTGATGGCGTTCCGGCGGAGGGAATAGAACTCTGACATCAGCGCAAAGCGCAGAGCGCGAAGCGCAAAGCGTGCATCATCGGGATCCCGGCTTTAGTGGACCGTTGGTTCGTCTCGACTGTCCTTTGCGCTCTGCGCTTTACGCTCTGCGCTAACATGCGAGGGGCGGGACTCGAACCCGCAACCGGTTGCCCGGAGGGGATTTTAAGTCCCCCGCGTCTGCCATTTCGCCACCCCCGCAATACAACAGATGGGAGATGGGAGATGTGAGATAAACTGCCACTTCCGATCAACTCCAATTTGATCGGAAAGCAGTTGTCTCAGGTCTCACATCTCCCATCTCAGATCTTGAAGAGAGCGGGAAACGGGACTCGAACCCGCGACCCCAACCTTGGCAAGGTTGTGCTC
>CAZSNV010000418.1:0-3628 GCA_964608035.1 uncultured Gemmatimonadaceae bacterium
TGTCACGAAGGTGAGGTGGACGCGGCCAACTCGTCGAGCAAGATCATCGACTCCGGCACCGAAAAGAAATAGCGGTCGGTCATTAGGTCCGCCTTCGCCGCGAAGCGGCTTCGGCGGACAACCTCCGCGAGGACGGGATGAGCGGAGGTTGGTGGACCAGACCGTCGCCAGTTGGAACCAGATTGCGTCTTGGCTGCAGCAACTCGAGACACTGCGACGAATCTCCTGAGTTGCATCACCCGCCTCAACTCGGAAGCTTCATCCGCCGCAGCAGATCCTGAAAGCGCGGGTTGCCACGCAGGGGGTCGACGTCGGGATTGTCGCTGATGGAGGGCAGATTGGGGTCGCGCGCTTCGACGCCTCGTTCCAGCAAGTCGAGTGCTCGGTCGTTCTCGCCGGCGCGCAGGTAGAAACGAGCGATCGGCATCTCGTTTCTGTCGCGGGTCGACCGCGACGCAAGCACGTCGCCGCCTCGGCGCATGGCGTCTCGATATCCCCCTTCGGCATAGCCGAGAGCCAAGGCCTTATCGAGTTCCCGATCGCCGCTGCGCGCTGCGCGCATCCGTTCTAGATCCAAGACCTCCTTGTATCTCCCCGTATGATGGAGCGCCATGCCGAGGCCCGTGAGCGCCACACTGGAGTCTGGCGCGGTCTTCAGCGTGTTGCGGCACTGGACGATGGCCTCGTCGTAGCGGCGAACCCGCACGAGGAGGTTGCAGTAGATCGCTTGGATCAATGCGTTCAAAGGGTCCAACTCGATCGCTCGTTGAATTTGCGTCATCGCCTCGTCCGGACGCTTCATGCGGAGCAGGGAGAGCGAGAAGAAGGCGCGCGCTTCCGCATAGTTGGGGTCGAGATCGATGGCGCGCCGAAAATTCACCTCTTCGCCCGTCCAGTCCCAGTCCGTCCTGGCTTGCGCAGACAGGGCGTAATGCGCCGCCGGACGCGTTTCGTCCAACTCGAGAGCGTTCAGCTCGATGGCTTTCGCCAGCGCCGCCCTCATGTGCGGCGCGGCCTCGCTGGGAGGAGTCGCCCCCAACTGCTGCCGTGTGCCCCAGACTTGATAGATGCCGAGATACGCGAGGGCGTACGTTGGATCCTTCTCCAGCGCGGCTTCGAAGTACCGCATTGCGGGGTCCAGCTCCGCGCGGTTCAGCTTCTCCAGGTGGCTGCGACCTCTCAAGTAGGCCTCGTACGCCTCTGGGTTGACGGGACGAGCGCTTCCCAAGCGCGCCTGTTCTTCGGGCGCCAACGTGAGCGCCAGCGCCTGGGCGACGCCGCGAGCCACGTCGCTCTGCAGTGCCAGAATGCCGGCGAACTCGCGGTCGAAACTATCGGCCCACCGCTGTGTCTGATCGCGGACCTGAATCAGCGTGGCGCTGATGCGCACGCGGCTGCCGTCTCTGCGCGCGCTCCCTTCCAGCACATAGTCGACGCCGAGCTCGCGGCCGATCTGATCGATCGGGGCATCGCGGTTCTTGTACTGCATCGACGATGTGCGCGCAGTCACACTGAGGCGCTGCGGGTGCAGGCGACCAAGCTGCGTGATCATCTCCTGCGTCAAGCCATCGCTGAAGTACTCCTGCTCCGGATCGCCCGTCAGGTTTTCGAAGGGCAACACGGCCAGCTTGATCGGATCGGCAGCGGGTGGGCTTCCACTCAGCCGCTCCCGCACGCCGCCGACATTCACCCCCACTAGTAGCGCGGCGATAGCGAGCCCCGCGGCCGCCGGCGCCACCCAAGGGCGTCGCCTGACTCGCGCGCGCCAGTGAGCCCACCGCGGCACCGTGCCCGCCTGAATCGCCTCGAGCGCCGCGCGCACCTCGCCTGCATCCTGGTAGCGACGTCCGGGCTCCTTCTCCAAGCACCGCTCGATCACCGACCTGATATCGACAGCCACGTCGTCCGGCCACGGCCTGGGCGCATCCCCGAGGATCGATGAGAACAGCTCAGGAATCGTCGCGGCGTTGAATGGTGTGGCGCCCGTCACCATCTCGTACAGCAGGACACCGAGCGCCCAGATGTCCGTGCGCGCGTCGGTGGGATCGCCGCGCACTTGTTCAGGCGCCATCGCATAGGGCGTCCCCGCCGCCACGCCCGCCGGCAGGAGGGACGGCATTGTCGTCGCGCTCGCCATGAGCGCGTCGCCCCGCCGAGCCAACCCGAAATCGACAATCTTCAGCCGGCCGTCCCGGGTGATCATCGCGTTCGCTGCCTTGAAGTCGCGATGGACGACGCCATTGTCGTGGGCGTGCGCCAGCGCGTCGGCTGCCTGGATGCCGTACCGGAGAACATCGTCTAGCGGCAGGCTACGCTCGTCGAGCCGATCGCGCAGGGAGCGTCCTTCGACGTACTCCATTGCGATAAACGCGCAGCCGTCGGCTTCGCCGACTTCGTAGACGGTGCAGATGTTCGGGTGATTCAGCGCGGCAGCATTGCGGGCCTCACGCAGCAGTTGCGCATGGGCCGTTTCACCATCGGCTGGCGACCCCAGGACCTTGAGGGCCACCTGACGATGGAGGGTCGTGTCGTGCGCGAGAAACACAACACCCATACCCCCGCGGCCGAGTGGCCGGTCGATCTGATAGCTGCCTAGTTTGACTCCCGGCTCGAGTCCGCCGTGCAGCGCCTGTGAATTCTGGAGGAGCCGATCGGCCACCACCTCGGCAGCGGGCGCCACGAGGAAAGCCTCGGCGCTCGCCTCGTTCGCCAGGAGCGATTCGACCTCTCCGCGCAACGCCTCGTCGCCGCGGCAAGCGGCGTCGAGGAAGGCGCGCCGCTCATCAACAGGGCGTTCAAGCGCTGCGTGATAGAGCCGCGAGATTCGCTGCCATCTGTCGGGGTCCATGACGTGATTGACTGCTGAGATGCGCTGATTCTACGCCGGAACTCTGAGTATCGATCGCAGTGGCAGAAGAGACACGGGAGGAGACCCTTGGGGAGTCTCTTCCTCCTCGGACGGCGGGCTGCGCCGCAGTGGGAGACTCTTTCCGAGTGGATCTCTAAAGCTCCAATGCACCCGATGTGGTGCCGCCTTTGATCTGTTTGCGACGTTTGAGCGATGCGGCCTTCATCTGAAGTGACGCTGCGCGAATGCGCAACCGGAGCCAGATTTCAGGTATCGCTCGAACCTGATGGCCCGCTGTTCGTCAGCGAACTCCACGACGAGGTCGACCTTCCATGGTCGGCCCGCAGCTGTGTGGAGACAACGTCCTTCGTTATGCGCTGCGAGACGCGCCGCCACGTCAGATGTCAGGCCCGTGTAGTAGCGCGTAGGTTGGAAACGGCTTTTCAGGACGTAGACGAAGCGCTTAGCGAAGGACACGTCTCCCGACGTGCAAACCAATTACCGTCTGAATGCGGCAGATAGTCCGAGGATTCTTGAGGGTTGGCGCAATCGTGCGATCAGTTTCTGCGCGGTTCAAGGAACTGGAGTGTGCAGAATCGTCAACGTTCTGCCTTCACCTGTCAGGACGCGACTCGCTTGGTGGACAACCTTCGCGTGGCTTGCCAACCGTAGCTCACGCTCTCGTTGGCAGGCGTGAGCGAAGGTTGGTGGACCAGAACCGCGCCAGTTGGAACCGGATGGCGAACTGGCTCGGCCGAATCAAGCACCTCCAAGAAGCCG
>CAZSNV010000419.1:0-3624 GCA_964608035.1 uncultured Gemmatimonadaceae bacterium
CGCCGGATTCATGAAGTCGATCGCGTACGGCACGGCGCCGCGCACGGCGAACTCGATCGAGTTCATGTCGTAGCCGAGGGCGTTGACGATCGTCGTTGCATCCTTCACGATGCGGGCGCCGAGTTCCGGGGAGAGATGCTCGTGCTCGACGAGGTACTTTCGCTCGCGCGGGTCGTACTTCATCGGGAGGATTTCCTTGCGGCCAATGCAGAGGCAGCGCACGAACTGATCCCACTGGATGAACTCCTGGACGATCATGGTCAGGAGTCCCGAGTGATCGTAGTGATGGATCAGCTCGTCGAGGGAGTGGCAGACATGGACCTGCTTCCACCCGCCGCCATGCGCGTCCTTGAGGACGCACGGGAGCCCGATGTAGTCGAGAATCGCGCCCCAGTCCAGCGGATACCTGAGGTTGCGCAGGCTTTCGCCGGGAATGATGCCGGGAACGTAGTCCTTGTTAGGCAGGAGCACGGTCTTCGGTGAGGCGAGCCCGAGCTTCGCGATCAGCGTGGCGCCGAAGAACTTGTCGTCCGCCGTCCACATGAACGGGTTGTTGACGACGGTCTTTCCGTCGAGCACCGCCTTCTTGAGGTACGACCGGTACATCGGCACTTCGTGCGAGATCCGGTCGATGAGGACATCGTACGGCACGGGCGCGTCGAAGAACTCGCCGCCCACCTTGGCGAACTCGGCGACGACGCCTTTGTCGCGACGATTGACCTCCTCAATAAACGCCGGGGGCCAGCTCCATTCTCTCCCGACAAACAGACCAACTCTCTTAGTCATCGATTTGGGTGCTTCTGGTGAACGACGGGTGACGGGTGACGGGTGACGGGAGAGAGCGCGTCATTCTGCCCTCCGGCGCGATTGAGCCTGACGAGGCGCGGCGGTTGCAGGCGTTTGCATTGTCTCCCGTCGCCCGTCACCCGTCTCCCGTCCCTGTCTCAGTCTCAGTCTCAGTCATGCCCCCCCACATATCGCACGATCATCTCCTCCCAATACGGCCAATCATGCGCATGGCCGTCCCACACCCTGAAGGCATTTCCTATCCCTTGTTTCCACAACAACGCTGAAAACTCCGCGTTCTCCTGGTAGTTCGGGTCACCGCGGCCGATCGCGATGATGATGTCCTGGCGACGGAACGCAGCCAGTCGCTGCGGATCGCGTTCGTGCTGCATGAAGTCGAACGGATTGCAGGCATAGACATTGCCGTCCGAATAGCCGCCCGTCATTCCCTTGATGTCGTACATCCCGCTCAATCCGATGACGCGACTGAACAGCGTCGGATTGCGCAGGGCGATGCTCATCGCGTGAAACCCGCCGAAGCTCGCGCCCGTCGCCATCACGAATGGATTCGCATTCACCGAGGCACTGAACGGCAGCAGCTCGTCGCGGATGTACCGGTCGTACTGCAGGTGCAACCAGGCGCGATGACCGGGATGGACGTCCTTGTCGTACCAGCTCAGGTCGTGGTTGTGATCGAGGCACCAGAGCTGGACCCATCCGCGTTCGATGTGCTCGCCGAGCACGTCGGGCATGTACCGGTTGGGCCATTCGTTATGGTTGCCCATGGTGGTCGGGAAGGCGAGCAGGCGCGCGCCTCCCTCGCCGAACCAGCGGACGTGCATCGTCCGGCCAATCGCCGGCGAGTGCCACGAGCGGTGCTGACCCGGCATGCGCGTGCCCACTCAGGTCCCCGCCAGGAGGAAGGGCAACGCCCGGCGCAGCCGCCGCCCCCACGACGCCTCGTTATGCATCCCGCCCTTGTCCTCCACCCACATCAGGTCCTTTCCGCGTTGGTAGCCCTTGGCCAGCAACAGGTCCCGCATCTGGCGGGCGTTGGCCAGCGTGCCTTCGCCCTCACGCGTGCCGACATCCAGATAGATGCGCCCGCGAACGTACCCCGCCGACTCGACGAAGCGGAAGATCTGGCTGTCCCCGAACCAGAGGGCCGGACTGATTATCGCGGCGAATCCGTAACGCGCCGGCGCGCGGAAGAAAGCGGAGAGACTGATCAAGCCACCCAGCGACGAACCGCCGATGCCGGTGCCCTCGGGTCCACGCATGGTCCGATAGCGGGCGTCGATCATCGGCTTGACGGTCTGTTCGATCCAATCGAGGTAGGTGTCGCCACGCCCGCCACCGATACGGGCGTCGACAAAGGGCGAATACTCACGGATCCGCTCGATGCCGGCATTCGGAATCCCGACGACAATCGCGCGGCGACCCTTGCGTGGCGCCCTGGCTAACGCGGTGTCGACGCCCCACTCGCCCGCAAACGACGTCGCAGGATCAAACAGATTCTGCCCGTCATGCATGTAGAGAACGGGGTACGGCTTGTCGCTCTTGTCGTAGGAAGAGGGCAGGTAAACGAGGATGTCCCTCTGGTTGCCGAGTTCACGGCTCTCGACGTCGGGAATGACTTCGAGGCGACCGGGCGCCGTGCGGCGACGGGTCTTCCATTTATCGGCGAATCGGACGCTCTGCGACATGGTCCGGAAACGTAGAAAGCCGGCGATGTCTGCCACAGGTCAGTCCGGCTCCTCTTTCTGTGACGGGGGTACTTCGACGGACCCATGGTGGGAGGCTCGATGATCGCACGGTTGGGCTTGGCCCTGATGATCGTGTTGGCCGTTCCGGCCTTGGCCGTTCCGGCTGAAGCGCAGTCAGGCAAAGCGAAGGGCAAGGGTGGCGGCCGGAATGCCGCCGGCAGGGTCAGTTACGCGCGCAGTTCCGGCGTGGAGATCCACCTCATTCGCGAGTATTACGGCTATCCATCGCGAAAACTGAAACCGCTGCCCCCGGGCATCGCGAAGAAACTCGCGCGCGGCAAGCCGATGCCTCCGGGAATTGCGCGGACGCGCATGCCTGACGCGCTCCTGGTCAGACTCCCGGCTCGCGACGGAACGATCTGGTTTATCGCCGGCGACCACGTGTTGCTGGTTGACACCGGCAACATCGTCGTGGATTTCTTCCGCGCGTTTTTCTGATCGGCGTACCTGGCGCCTAACGCCGAGTAGCGGGTTTCTTCTACCGCGACGTTCCGGACTTCGCTTCGGCGTCGACTTCCGCCTGCCAGGCGGCCAGCAGGGGCCGGAGACGGCGCGCGATATCGGAGTGCCGTCCGATCACGTTGCTCCGCTCCCCGATGTCCGTTCGCAGGTTGAACAGCAGGGCCCTTCCGCCATCCAGCATGAGTTTCCAGTCGCCCGACCGAATTGCCTGCTGAGGACGAGGTCCCACGATTCGCCAGTAGAGCGTTCGCTCGATCACCGGCGCGCGTTTCTCGAGGACCGGGAAGAGGTTGATACCGTCGAGGCGCGCATCGGAAGGAGCTGGTGTCGCGGTCGCCGCGAGAATCGAGGCGGTGAGGTCCATCGTGATCCCGACCTGGTCCGACACGCTGCCGGCAGGAATGCGGCCCGGCCAGCGGATGATTGCCGGCACGCGGATTCCACCCTCCCAGACGGTTCCCTTATGGTGGAACAGCGGCGTATTGCGCGACAACCACTCGCCGCCGTTGTCGTTGGTGAAAATGACGATCGTGTTCTGACGGATGCCGAGCCGGTCGAGGACCGCCAGGATCCGGCCGACGCCCAGATCGACGCGTTCGAGCATCGCCAC
>CAZSNV010000420.1:0-3611 GCA_964608035.1 uncultured Gemmatimonadaceae bacterium
CCACCTGATGCCACCGGTGCGACCCGAGCCGCTTTTGCGATCCGTCGGCTATGCGCACCTCGATGATGGAGCCGTGCTGCCCCTTGCTGTCGGTGCTGACGCCGGCGGATACAACGCTTTGTCCATCCGGCAGCCATGCCGGTCCCGCCATCGCCCACGCGAACTCGTCAGGGGTCTTGCGCGTGGCCAGCGCGTAGGCGGCCCTGCCGTCGGCGTTGGCAATCATCACGGCACTCTGTCCCTTCACCTGGCTGGACACGACATACGCCATGCGGGTGCCATCCGGGGAGAAGGCGATCGGGCTGTCGATGTCCGTCAGCACTTTGTGGGGGGGAGACGCGCCACCGAGCACGGGCACTCGGTACAGGGCACCCTCGCGCGGGCGGTCTCGCTCCCTGAGGACGTAGTACACAAAGTTGGCGTCAGGGGAGAACGTCAGCCCGACATAGCTCACATCGGCGGTGGATACCACCTCGACGCGGCTCGTCGACGCCACCTGCCTGACCCACAGGCTTTGACCCACCGGGTCCAGCGCGACGTGAGCCACGTATTTCCCGTCGGGCGAGATAGCCGCGTGTCTCACCTGCCCTGACGCCGTGAGCCGGGTGATCTTCAGCGGCGCCGCAATCAGCGGCGCATCGTCTTTGGGACGCAACGTCACCCAGGCCGTGACGGCCGCGATCGCAATCAGCACGCCGAGGATCCCAGCCGTCGCTGCGGTCCAGGACGGCATCACGGGCCGCACCGGGCTTTCAGTGCTCTCCGACTGTTCCGCCGCGGTGCCCGACTCCACGACATCCGCAACAAACCGGTAGCCGCGTCGAGGCACCGTCTCGATATATCGCGGCTCCGCCGTGTCATCGCCCAGCGCCTTCCGCAGCAGCGACACCTGGTTCGAGAGGTTGGCTTCCTCGACGAACGTCTCGGGCCACAACCGTTTCATCAGGTCGTCTTTTTCGACCAGACGGCCGCGGCCTTCGACAAGCGCGATGAGCGTGTCGACGGCTTTGGGTGTGAGCGGCAGGACCGCGCCGTCCTTCCGCAGGAGGCGTTCCGCGGTGTCGATTCGGAAGGGCCCGAACTGGTAACACCGCCCGCTCGGCCTATTTACCGGCACTGTTTGAAGCCTCTTTGAACTTTCTTTGGCGGAATCGAACCGAAAGTGAGGGTCCCCTTGAGACTCCCGGCGGCGTCCCGCCTACCGTGAGTGGTGCGAAAGGATGGATCCCATGAAGCATGTCGCCCTCCGCCTGGCTCTGTCTGTTGCTATCTTCATGTGCGCAGTCGTCATCGGTGCCTCGGGTCAGGTCCTGGTGGCCGGTGCGAGCGATCCGCTATTTGAAGCGATCCGCCGCGATGATACACCCGTGGTGGCCGCCCTACTGGCGCGAGGCGCAGACGCCAACGCCAGGGACCGCGAGGGCGCCACCGCCTTGATGCACGCGGCCTTCTACGCGAGACCTGAGGTCGTGAAGGCGCTGCTGGCCCATGACCCCGACGTGAACGCCAGCAGTGAGGTTGGCGCAACGGCGTTGATGCGGTCAGTTGCGAACGCCGCGACTGTGACGTTGCTGCTGGACCGCGGTGCGAACGTTCACGCGAAGGCGAAGTCGGGCACCACGGCGCTGATCCTCGCAGCGGGGTACGCGGGTGCAGCCGCCAGTGTCAAGGTGTTGCTCGACAAGGGCGCCGATCCGAATGCCAATGATCTCGCCGGCACCACGCCGTTGATGCGTGCAGCCGACCTCGGGGACGTGGAGATCATGAAGCTGCTCCTGGCGAAAGGGGCGGAAGCCGACCGGAAGAGGAACAACGAGGTCACCGCGTTGGTCTGGGCGGCGGAGAGCAGGAATCCGGATGCCGTACGGCTCCTCTTGGACCAGGGCGCGAAGCTGAATGCCATGCAGGGGAGACCGGGTGCGCCATTGCCCCGAGCGGTGCGGGCCGGGGAGACCGCCATCGTCGATCTGCTCCTGACGCGGGGCGCGACTATGGGCCCTGACATCCTGCTCATGGCCACTCGCCGGGAAGGGATCCGGGAGGCCGCGCTGGTCAGGCTGCTCCTGGCGCGTGGGGCTGACGTGAACGCGACAGACGAAGAGGGCCGCACGCCGCTCTCAGAAGCGCGACGGCACGGGGAAACAGTGGTCGCCACGCTCTTGAAGGACGCTGGCGCCAGAGCGTCCAATACGGCCGATGGACGCGAGCGGGCAGCCGTTCGACCCATGCCGGCGCATGCCGGCGGACCCGGCGCCGTGAGGCGCGCACTCGACAGAACCCTGCCCCTGCTTCAGAAGAGCGGCCCGCTGTGGATGGCGACGTCCAAGGGCTGCGTCTCGTGCCACCACCAGGCGCTGCCGGGGATGGCCGTGGGACTGGCGCGCGAGCGTGGGCTCGCGGTTGATGACGCCGTCGCGCGCGAACAGTCCGGCCTGACCCTCGCGCAGTTTGCGGAGCGGCGCGAGCCGATGCGCGAGGGCAAGGACGCGTTTCCGAACATGCCTCTCAATGGGAGTTATGCCCTCCTTGGCCTCGCAGCCGATGGACGACCCGCCGACGCGACGACCGACGCGATGGTGCACGCACTGTTGGGCATGCAGCGAACCGACGGTCGATGGCGTACGATCACGTCGCGTCCCCCGACCAACAGTGACATCGCCGCCACAGCACTCACGCTGCGCGTTGTGCGCCTTTTCGCTCCGAAAGGGCGTGGAGAGGAAGTTGCGCTGCGCGTTCGGCGAGCGGCCGCATGGCTGGCGGCAGCCACACCGGAGACGACGTCAGAGTGGACCCATCGGCTGTTGGGTCTGCGATGGGCCGACGGGCACACCGAGGCGATCGGCGCATCAGCCGCGGCGCTCAGAGCCCAGCAGCGCGCAGACGGCGGATGGGCGCAGTTACCGACGCTCGACAGCGACGCCTATGCGACGGGACAGGTACTCGTGGCCCTTCATCAGGCGGGCGGCATTGCCGTGACGGATCCAGTCTACCGGCGTGGCATCGAGTTCCTCTTGAAGACGCAGCTCGAAGACGGTTCCTGGTTCGTCCAGACGCGCGCGTATCCGATTCAGAGCTACTTCGAGAGCGGTTTCCCCCACGGCGCGTCGCAGTTCATCTCGTGCGCCGGAACGAGCTGGGCGGCGATGGCGCTGACGCTGACCATTGAACCTCCAGCACTGAGTCGTTAGCTCTGGCTCATAGGTAAGATCTTATAAGTCGTTGATTCCAGATCACTTGCGGGTGTGAGGGGTGTTGGGGGCTTGCACAGTTCAACGGTGACCTGCCAGTCTCTCGGTTGGATGAGGAACGTATCCGATCGAAAGGAGACCCCCGTTGAACCAATCGCATGCTACCAAATTCGCGGTCGCGTTGAGCGCGACGCTCGGCCTCACGAGCGTGACCGCGCGGGGGCGGGAGAGCCGCCACTGCCGGCGGCTACGGGACGTGACGCCCCAACGCTTGGTGTGTGCGCTGGTCGAAGCGCTCGGCGCGGGTCGGGTCGAGACCATCGCGGACATCCTGCGCACCTTCAACGCCCAGACGGGCCTCTGCACACAGTACAAGGCGTTCTACAACCGGCTGGCGCAGCCGGCGTTTCCGCGGTTCATGCG
>CAZSNV010000421.1:0-3608 GCA_964608035.1 uncultured Gemmatimonadaceae bacterium
CGCCTGCTCGAGGGCGAGAAGATGGCGCCGCTGTGCGCCGAGTTCGGCATTTCGCGCAAAACGGGCTACAAGATCTTCCGACCGGTATAAGGACTGCGGGGTCCAGGCCTTTAGCGATCGGAGCCACCGCGCGCACCGGCAGGCGAATCGGCTGCCGGCGCCCATTGAAGCCACGATCGTGCGCTTGAAGCGGGAGTACCCGGGCTGGGGCGCCCCCAAGATCCGGGAGAAGCTGCGGCAGCAGTTCACGGGTCCACACCTGCCGGCCATCAGCACGGTCCACGCCGTGCTGGATCGTCACGGCCTGGTGCATCATCGGCGCCGACGGCGGTCACGCGTCTCGGGGACCGCGCTCTCCCGGCCGACCGACCCGAATGCGCTCTGGTGTGCCGACTACAAGGGCGAATTTCTTCTTGGCAATCGCAAGTACTGCTATCCCCTGACGATCACCGACTTCGCCAGTCGCTACCTGCTCACGTGCGAGGCGCTGCTCACGACACAGGAGAAATTCGCCTTTACCGTCTTCGAGCGGACGTTCAAGGAGTTTGGGCTGCCGCAGGTCATTCGGACCGACAATGGCGTCCCGTTCGCCTCGGCCCATGCGATCTACGGGCTCAGTAAGCTGGCCGTCTGGTGGCTGCGACTCGGTATTCAGATTGAACGCATCCGGCCAGGCCATCCCGAGCAAAACGGCCGGCACGAGCGCATGCATCTGACGCTGAAGCGAGACGCGACAAAACCGGCCGCCCCGAACGTGCTCCAGCAGCAGGCCCGGTTTGACGACTTCGTCACGCGCTACAACACGGACCGGCCACACCAGGCACTGGGTATGAAGGTGCCGGCGGACCTCTACGCGCGCTCACCGCGCGTGTATCGGGGGCTGGAGGAGCTGACCTATCCCTTTCACGATCACACGATCATGGTGACCGGCGGAAGTGGCGCCGAGCCTCGGCCGCAACCTGGCGGGCGCTGCAACGAGCGTCGACCTGCACCTGTTGTCGCCGGGCGCATTAAGCCAGGGTGACAACTCGGGGTCGGCAGGGGAGCTTGCCGGCGATCGGCTCCACCAGGTCGACCTGCGCATCTCGAAGCTCCTGCGCTTCGGCGGCGCGCGCGCCCGGCTCAACGTCGATCTCTACAACGCCCTCAACTCGAATGCGGTGCTCCTGCAGAACGACGCATGGGACTCGTGGCAGACCCCCGAAGAGATCCTGCTCGCGCGGTTCTTCAAGTTCAGCGTGCAGTGGGATTTCTAGGACTCGAAGGCAGGCGCCGCAAAAAAGCGGTAAGAGGCGGGGGGAAAGGCAGGGCCTTTCCCCCCGTTCGTTCGATGTGATGCGTTACTGCGCGGCGGCGCCGCGGCCGCGGCCTTCTCCGCCAAGCTTCGAGCCATCCGCCAGCACGACGCTGGCGATTCTCCCGTAGGGCCGCCCGTTCGTGACCGGGTTGGCGGTCACCGTGACCTCGTCCCCCGGCTTGAACGTATTGTTGCGATAGCCCGCCGGGTAGATGCTGTTGGGCGCCTGCGCTTCCATGACCCACTGCACCACCTGGCCGTCCGCCCCTTTGACCTCGATCGTCAGCAGGCAATGCGGGTTCGACCACAGCCAGCTCTTCACGACGCCCTTCATTGTCACTGTTGTCTCGGACAGGAGCGTGGAGCCTGTGTGGTGGGCACCCAGCGGCGCCGACGCCAACAGCACGATCGCCACACTCACCGCCATGACCAGCCTGTTTCTCATTGTGCGTTCCCTTTGTCCCTGGTTACTTGCCGCTCGCGGAGTCGCCGTAAGCCTTGTTGTAGGCGTCGATTTCGTACGGTGAGCAGTACCGCGTCAGGACGTCGGTCCGCGGATCCTGCAGGATCATCGGGATCTTCATCGTCTCCCACGGCTGCGTGTACATCTTCGAATCGTCGAGCGTTTCCGACCACTCCAGCGTGTCGTAGTCGAGGCGCCGGAAGGTTTCCGTGACACGCGCCCGGTCGCTGATGGGACGGCCGGTGTTGTCGAGCCACACGCGCTCTTCCGGCATGGTCCCGACCGTCTGCACTTCGAGCGTGTAGTCGTCGAGCCACTTCCCCACCGAGTATCCCATCGACCGCTGCTCGCGGTACTGGCCGTCTATCTCCACGCCCCCGTCCAGCAGCGTCGGGACTGACCGCCCGTCGGTCCAGATGATGCGCCAGCGGTTGTCGTAGTTGTACAGGATGGCCACCTTGTGCTCGTCCTGGAAGATCTGCACACCGAGATCGTAGTGGTTGTACCGCGGGAACCCCAGCGGCTCGCAGGTCACGCGCGGATCGTTCGTCTGGGCCGGCGGGACGGCGTCGTTGCCTTCCATGGCCTTGTGGGCCTGGTACATCTGTCGTCCGAGGGGCGTGTAGGGCAGTTCGCTCGCGGGGCTGCCGTCATTGGGCCTGAGCTGCACGCCCTTCGCCTGGTTGCCCAGCCTCGAGCCCCACATCCCCGCGAGGGTGCGCCGCGGAGCCGGCTTCTTGTCCTTCTCCGCCACCGACTGCCGGTTGGGCACCGGGTCTGGCCAGGTCTGCGCCGGGCTGTTCTGGGCGAAGGCGTTCAGCTGGAAGCCGACCGCCACACCGAGCAGCCCCACCATCACGCCACGGTAAGGAACCGACATTTTGGAACCTTTCTGCGAAGTGTCAACGCGCATGATCAGTTTAGCGGCTCGTCGCCGTCGCGCTCGACGCCGCGCGCGGAACGGGCTTGCCGTAGACCTCGATCCAGTCGAGGCGCGAACCGCCGCCGGATCCGTGACCGGAGCCGCGCATCAGGTCGGTAAAGCCGATCTCCTCGACGTTGGTCAGGTCCGGCCAATCCACCCAGTAGCCGTCGCGCGCTTCGGTGACAGTTTCGATGTTGAGATTCCGCCAGCGCACGTCAATCAACTGGATCTGTGTCTCCGCCCAGCTCGTGGCGGGGCCGGCCGAAAACTTGTCGCCCACGAGCCATTGTCCGCTGGCGAGCTTCACGATGGGACGGAGGTAATGGAATCCGCTGATCCGGGTGCGCCACTTGATCGATGACAATCCGCTCAAATCGACGTTATTGGTCTTGTGCCGGAGTGTAATCGCGCAGTTCGCTTCGCACAGCAGCGTCATGACGTACAGGAGGTGATTATTGAAGGTCTGGTCGACCATGCGGGTGCCTTCCTTGTGGCCGTACAACCGCACTTCCAGGTTCGGATTCACGACGTCGCCCTGCACGATCGGATGCTCGGGCTCGCGCTCGTTGTTCACGTTCGGCGCATTCGGATCGAGCTTCCAGTCTTCCCGGAAAAACAGCGGGGGATGCTCGTTCTCGAGCGACCGCTGGGGCTCCCGCCGCGCGGGTGGGGCCGTTGAGACCTGCGCGGCCACCCACTCGGCCCCGCCGACGATCAGAAGCACGAACACTCCCCATCCGAATACAGCTGGCGTGCGTCGCGGCATGGAACACCTTCTCTTTCGTATGAACGGCGGAACCGCAGGAATCAAGAGGCCGTGATTGTAGAAGATTCCCGATATCGAAGGAAAGGGGAACCCGGTCGATCTAGTGAGGGAAGAATGGAGGCGCCGTCCGGATTTGAACCGGAGATGGAGGTTTTGC
>CAZSNV010000422.1:0-3599 GCA_964608035.1 uncultured Gemmatimonadaceae bacterium
TGCCTGATGCCTGATGCCTGATGCCTGATGCCTGATGCCTGATGCCTGATGCCTACACGTTAAACCGCACATGCATGATGTCACCGTCAGCCACGACGTAGTCCTTTCCCTCGACCTGCAGCTTCCCGGCCTCCTTCACAGCGTGCTCCGAACCGTACTTCGTGAACACCGCGTGCGGGGTCACCTCGGCCCTGATGAACCCGCGTTCGAGGTCGGAGTGAATGCGACCCGCCGCCTGTCGCGCTGCCGTGCCCCGCCGGATGGTCCAGGCCCGCACTTCGTCCTCGCCCACGGTGAAGAACGAAATCAGGTCGAGCAGTCCGTAGGCAGCGCGAATGAACCTGGTCAGGGCGGACTCGGTGAGTCCCAGGTCGTCGAGAAATGCCTTCTGCTCGTCAGGCGCGAGACCGGCGATTTCCGCCTCCACGCTCGCCGACAGGCTCAGGCCGGCCGCGTTCAGTTCGGCGATGCGCGCCACCAGAGGCTCCGGCATCGGCTGCGCCGCGCGCGACTCGTCGCGATTGAGCGCCACCAGCAGCGGCCGGTCGGTCAGGAAGACGTAGTTCTTCATCTGGCTCCGGTCGAGTTGCGATGCCGGAACCGATCGCAATGGACGTCCCTCTTCGAGCTCGCCCTTCAACCTCTCGAAGAGGGCGATTTCCTGCGGCGGCGCCTTTTCCTTGGCCGCGCGCCCCAGCCGTCGCTCGACGAGCTCGAGGTCCGCGAAAATGCACTCGGTGTGGAACGCTTCCAGGTCGGCCAGCGGGTCCGGTTTCCCTTCGACCGCCGGATTGTCGAAGTCCCGGATCACCAGACACAACGCTTCCTGGTCCCGGATCTGCTGCAGCGCCTTCGTCGACAATCCCTTCTTCTCGGCCCCATGCTCACCGGGCACGTCGCAGAAGCTGATCTCGGCGTACGTAGTCTTCTTCGGCTTGAAGATCTTCGACAGCGCATCGATGCGCTCGTCAGGCACGCGCACGATGCCGAGCCGGACCTCGCCGCCGAATCCAACGGGGACGTGGAGACCGGTCATCGTGTTGAAGACGGTGGTCTTTCCTGAACCTGCAAAACCAACAAGGCCTACTTTCATGATCGTGAGATTGTGGTGTTTGTGGGACTGGGAACAGTGTCCAAACGCGCTGGCGCAGCGCCAGCCTCAGTTCCTCGAGCCTCGAGCCTCGACCCTGTCTCTAGTGCACCGATGAGAAAGTCTCGTTCAGCAAGATTCGTCGAAGTCAGGAACTCGGATCTATCGGAAGGGACGGATACGGCGGATCGGCCATACTCGGACTTGCCGCCAAGTGCGCTACGCTGATGGCCTCGGCAATGGGATGATGATATGGATCCCAGCAAGCCAAGCGATGTTCAGGCATGGCTCGGAGACCTGGCGGGCTGATTGAGGAAGAACTCACACGTTCCGTGATCGGCGCCTTCTTTGACGTCTATAACACGCTCGGGTACGGTTTTCTCGAGCACGTCTACGCCTTGGCGCTGGAACGTGAACTGCTCGCTCGGGGACATCGCGTTGGCCGCGAGGTGTCGGTCAACATCGCCTACAAAGGGATCACCCTTACGTCGCAACGGCTCGACTTCGTCGTCGACGAAAAGTTGATTGTGGAAGCCAAGTCGACCCAGAACCTGCCGGCGTTCGCGGCACGCCAACTCTATAACTACCTCCGAGCGACGAACCTTGCGATTGGCCTCCTGCTCCATTTCGGCCCCGAGCCAAAGTTCCACCGCCTGATCTCCCCGAGGGCTCTGCACAGCTAGTGCATGATCCGCTTGATCCGTCCGCTCCGGCGTATCCGATTTCCAGAACTCGACGAACCCGCGGTTCGCATCAACTGACTGCGACACGTGCCAGGCTGTGAACATGTTCGTCAAAACACCAATTCTGCATCGTACCACCAGTTGCCCCGATGCCTGATACAGGGCCACATTCGCCAGGTGCACCGATACCCCGAGTCGCCGGTCTTCTATCGCTCACTGGCACGCGCGTTCCCCCTCGCCGTGCGCGCCGAGGGATGCTGGATCGAGGACGAGAACGGAAAGCGGTACCTCGACGCCGTCGGCGGCGCGTTCGTCGCCAGCATCGGACACGGCGTTCAGGAAATCGGCGAAGCGATGGCCCGTCAGGCGGGACGTCTTGCCTACGTCAGCGGTGCCGCGTTCACCAACGAGTCGGTGGAGGCGTTGTGCACCATGCTCGTCGAGCGAACACCCGGCATGGACCGCGCTTACATCCTGGGCAGCGGGTCGGAGGCGACCGAAGCCGCGCTGAAGCTGGCGCGCCAGCACTGGGTCGAAAGCGGACGGCCGGGTAAGCACCGCGTGATCGCGCTGAATCCGTCGTATCACGGAAACACGATGCTCGCGCTGTCCGCGTCGGCCCGACAGGCGTATCGAGCCCATTGGCCGGAATGGCTCATCGAGATGAAGCGGATCCCGGCGCCCTATGCATACCGTTGCGGCTGTGAGGGCGCGCTCGACTGCCCCGCGTGCACGGGCGACGCACTCGAGGCAGCCATTCTCGAAGAGGGAGCCGAACGGGTAGCCGCATTCATCGCTGAGCCAATCGGTGGAAGCTCGACCGGCGCCAGCGTTCCGCGTGACGGTTACTTGCGACGCGTTCGTGAAATCTGCGATCGGCACGAAGTCCTTTTTGTCGCCGATGAGGTCTTGTGTGGTTCCGGCCGCACCGGAACCTGGACCGCCTCACAGGCCGCCGGCGTTATTCCCGACATCATCACGCTTGGCAAAGGCATCGCCGGCGGGTACGCGCCGGTAAGTGCCGTGCTCACACACGACGCGATCATCGAGCCGATCGCTCGCGGGAGTGGCGCCCTGGTGCATGCCCAGACCTTTTCTCATCACGCAGTGACCTGCTCGGCCGCAGTCGCGGTTCTGAACCACATCGATCGCAACGGACTGGTGGATCGGTGCCGATCGATGGGCGTCACGTTTCACGAACGCCTGCAATCCTTGCGGCGGCTGCCCGGCGTTGGCGACGTTCGGGGTCGCGGGCTCCTCGCGGGCGTGGAGTTCGTCGCCGAGGTCGCGACCCGCGCGCCCTTCCCGCGCTCGGCTCGTTTCGCCGAGTGCTTCACGCGGAATGCGCAGGAAGAAGGACTGATCGTCTGGCCTAACGTGGGACACGCGGATGGCACGAATGGCGACCTCGCGATGCTGGCGCCGCCGTTCGTGGTTTCCGAAGCCGAGCTGACGCACATCGTCGACCGGTTCACGCTCGCTCTCGATCGCACGATGCGCGACGTCGACGCGCACGCCGTCGCTCCCGCGACATGACGAAGGTCGTCCCCATGCGGGACGCGATCGCCGCCCATGTGCACGACGGTGACACGCTGGTCATCGAGGGCTTCACACACCTCATCGGATTCGCGGCGGCTCACGAGATCATCCGCCAGCGCCGCCGTGGCCTGACGCTCTGCCGCCTCACGCCGGACGTGGTCTTCGACCAGATGATCGCGGCAGGATGCGCGTCGAAACTCGTCTTCTCGTGGGCCGGCAACCCGGGGGCAGGTTCGCTACACGCGTTTCGTCGCGCGGTGGAGTCCAGTCCGCCCACCATCGAGATC
>CAZSNV010000423.1:0-3595 GCA_964608035.1 uncultured Gemmatimonadaceae bacterium
CGCCAACGTGCACGGGCTGCAAGCGGATCAGGTGCGCACGGCGATCGCCTACGCCGCCTGGCTCATCGGCGGGCAGGACCCAGAGGAGCTGGCGCAGTGGCAGGCGCGCGTCGCGCCCGAGACCTCATGACCCGCATCGAACGGCTCATCCGTCGCCGGCGCCAACTGCACCTGCCGATCTTCGATGTTCACTATCGCCGGCCGCTGATCGGAGCTATGGGCTCCAAGCTGGTCGGCGCCAGCCCGTCGCTGCTCAGTGGTCGGTTCGCTGATTGGCTGCCGCCGGTTGTGTCGCGACGTTTGGGCCGTTTCGTCCTGCGCCTGGGCGACGCCCTCCTTGCTCGCAGCCGCCCGCTGTACTCTTTCGACCGCTCGACTTGGTACATCGCGCGCGAGTGGGCGCGCCGCTTTGAGGTCGAAGGTCCCGAGAATGCCGTCTCGACCGATGTCGCGACAACTCGTCAGACCGAATTCGATGAGGCCGGCGAGGCCCTGGCCCGCGCCGAGGCGCTGGCAACGGCGCTCGGCTGGCGCGTCACCCACGTCGGCCGTCACACGCCCGACGACGACGTCACCTGGGAGGCGACAGCGCGAGGTGCCAACGCGGTCGATCATCACCATGGTGAGGGAGTGACGGCCCGGGCGGAGCTCGAGGAGCTGATCGATCGGCTGCGCCTCGAGACCGATGCGCGCGCCGTCGACGCTCAGGGCGCCGGCGGTGAGGTGTCGAGTGACTGACGAGCGCCAGGAAGCAGCGCCACGCGACCTTTCCGGTGTACTGGCTTGTCCGTTGTGCCAGCACTGGCTCACCGAACCCGGCCGCACTGTCAGTGGTCGGCCCTTGCCTCTTCCGCCGCCCGACGCGGTGCGCGCCGTCGGGGTGACGGTCGATGACGAGTGGATCGTGACCGACCTAGCCAATGGAGCGAAGATCAGCGTGCCGACAGCCTGGTCGAGCCGACTCGCTGCCGCCACGCCCGCGCAGCGCGCGAACGTCGAGATCCGCGCTGATGGCGAGTCGCTCCACTGGGCGCAGATCGACGAGGATCTCGGTGTGTCGCATCTGCTCGGTATCCCCGAGGACATGGCCTCGTCCGCCCACGGCGCCACGATCTACCCGCCACCGCTCCGCGACGACGTGGCCGAGCACGTCAGCGCGCTGGTGCTAACCATGCTGAGAGCGGAAGAAGCTGCGTTGCGCAGCGAAGGCGCTAGCGCCTCCGCGTCGCTGATCCGTCGCGGGCCCGAAGTCATCGTGGCGCTTGAGCTCGAGGCCAGCCAGACACAAGAGCCTCGCACTCTAGTTGTCACCATCGGGCTGGCTGGGCGGCTCGTTGAGACTGAGGTGAAGATCATCGACGACCAGCACACCGTCATTGCTCAGGTCGCAAGGGCCGCGGTTGATCCGCTCGATCTAGCCCAGGTCGCCCTCACCTTCGCGCGAGCAGGCACCGCCCGCCTGCGCGCAGAGCTGACGACCGACCGCTCCTCTTCAATGGGTGATACTGCTGCGCGTGAGCCAGAACCCTGACCTGCGCGCCTCGCTGATTGCCAAGCTCGACCCGGCGCGCTTTCCTGGCAGAGCGGCAAGATGGCGGCGATCGTCGGCTACATCGTCGATGCGCCGTTTGCTGAGCCCGCCATCGCCGAGCTGGTGGTGACCTCGGACGGCTACGTACTGGCGGCGCGCGAAGGTGACAGCGGCGCCAACGACATGATCGGCGAGGAAGCTGATCTGACCCGCAACCTGGTGACTCTGCTGAACTCGACGCCGGATTTGACCGAAGAGGAAGTTGCGCTGTTTGGTCACCTGCAGAGGGAGCGCATCAAGCGCTGGTAGGTGCCGCCAACAGACTTCCGCAGGCACTTGCGTCCTGGACCATTGAGTCACGATGTCAGGGGACCTCGCCGCGGACTTCCCCCGTCCCGGCGAGGTTCCTCGTTGCCGGGTAGAACCGAGGTCGCGCGGGCTATCACGCACTGGACCCACCCTCCAGCGCAGGTCGATTGGCAGTCGGCCGACGGTCAAGTCGCGATCTATGAGATTGGATTGATGGTGCGCGGCCCAGTTCCATAACGCAGCCTTGACGCATCGGTTACGGTAGATCAAGTCACATAGAGGATTGCATGGTCACTATGCGAACACAGATAGCAGGTCGCAAGGCCTACGACCTCACGCAACCGCTATCACCAAGAACTCCACGGTCGTCGGATCACCCTGCAGTCGAGTTCACCAGCGTGCGCTGGTATTCGCGTCATGGTCTGCGCACCACCAACATCACCATCAACGCCCATGTCGGCACGCATATCGACGCACCTGCGCTTTACAACCACGACGGTGCCTCGATTGACGAGATACCGCTTGATCGACTGTGCGGAACCTGCGTCGTAGTTGACGCGACCAAGGACCAGTGGGGCGAGATTGGCCCCGACGATCTCGAAGCGTCACCCGAGCCCATCGGTGAGGGTGACATCGTCCTTCTGCGCACTGGCTGGCACCACCACTACTGGGACGAAGAGCGCTACATCCTCAAGGCGCCCGGGCTCACCAAAGAAGGGATTGACTGGCTGGTCGAGCGCAAAGTGCGCCTTGTCGGCGCCGACCTGCCTTCGCCCGAGCACATCTTCATGCGGTCCCGTCAGTGGAAGGATCTGCGACCGGACATCTTCGGCTCAGCGAAGTTCGACCCAGAGCGCTTCCCGCCGAGCTATGGCCACAAAACGTTGTTCCGCCATGGCATCTGCCTGCTCGAGGGCGTAGGCGGCGAGATTGACGAGTTGGTCGGCAAGCGTGTCGACCTCATCGCGCTGCCGCTGAAGTACGTCGGCGTTGAAGCGTCGCAAGCCCGGGTCATCGCATTGGTGAATGAATGAGCAGCGGCATCGGTCTCTCGCTGAAGGATGTGGGGGTGAGCTATCCGCCGCGAGAGGGCGAGGCAAACGAGTTTGTCGCAATCACCGGAGTCACGATGGATGTCCAGCCTGGTGAAATCGTCGCCATCGTTGGACCCAGTGGCGGGGGCAAGACGACGATCCTCAACGTCCTTGCCGGCTTTCTGCCCTACACAGGTGACGTGAGCGTTGGAGGCCAGTCACCAGGCCGTCGGCGGGATCTGGGCTACATGTTTCAACGCGAGATGCTGCTTCCCTGGCGGACGATGGTGAGCAATGTCGCGCTTGCACTCGAGATCCGTGGCATTGATCGGAAACAGCGCCACGCTGAAGCGGTCGCCTTCCTCGAGCGCGTCGGTCTCGCCGGCTTCGAGCAGTCGTTCCCTTACCAGGTTTCCGGTGGCATGGCCAAGCGGGCTTCGCTGGCTCAGGTCTTCATCCACAAGCCATCGCTGCTCCTTCTCGACGAACCTTTCGCAGCCCTTGATCCGTTTACGCGAGCGTCAATTGAGCAAGACCTCTTGGGGCTCGTGGAGCAATCGGGAACTACCACGGTATTCGTAACCCACAACCTGCAGGAAGCAATCGCGCTCTCCGACCGAGTCGTCGTAATGTCCGCCCTCCCTGGGCGGGTCCTCGGCCAGCACACCATCGATATTGAGCGGCCGCGCAGCGTGCTGGATGTTCAGTACACCCCGCGCTT
>CAZSNV010000424.1:0-3591 GCA_964608035.1 uncultured Gemmatimonadaceae bacterium
CTGTAGCTCAGGTGGTTAGAGCGCACGCCTGATAAGCGCCGGGCTTGCTGGATCGCAAGACAACAATCGGTTGCGTTTACAAGCGGTTACACCCCTTGGACGCGATCACTGCCAACCGATTGTTGTCGCAGATTCGGCCAGTTGTTGGCCTGAACCGCGACCACGAACCGCGACCAGGCTGGACGCCAAGCAGGACGCACCGCCTAGTTGGCGTGCAACCTGCTGGCTACCGCGGGCGTCAGAACTATGGGGTACGTTTCGAGTACTCTTCGGTCGCCCCCCTTGACGCGCCTACCTACATTGTTGCCAGAAATGCGACTCCCCTTCCGAGAGGATCGAGCCACACAAGCAGCGGCCCGGTTCCTCCGCTTGCGCGGCGGGCGAATGTCGTATCTCAAGCTCTTGAAGCTGCTCTATCTCGCCGATCGCACGGCGCTGCAGCGGTTCGGTAGGCCGATCACGTTCGATCGGTACGTCTCGATGGACAAGGGTCCCGTCCCGAGCCGGACCTGCGATCTTATCCGCGGTGAGCCGTCGCCTCACGAAAATTCGTTTTGGCGGGAGCACATCGTTGAAGCGCCTGACGATCGGTATTCCGTGGTGCTAAGGGACGACGCTCCTGGGCATCAGCTGTCGCCGGCAGAGGAGCAGATTATTGACGAGATTTTCGCGGAGTTCGGTCATTGGTCGCGGTGGGATCTCGTCAAATACACGCACACACTGCCGGAGTATCGTGACCCAGAGGGGTCGTCAATCCCGATTGAAATTGAGGAGATTCTGCGCGCCGCCGGCTACGATGACGACGATGTGCGATCGGTTATAAGTGCACTGGTGGCCGAATCTCTCATGCATCAGCTGACGGAGTAAATGATCGGTTGCTGCAATTCGTCTGTGCGGGAAGAGCGCTCTACATGTCTTTGCCGCACGTGCCGGATGCGCATCTGTGGTTCATCCTGACCGATCCGGATCCTCGCATCGTTATGGCGATGATGCGCTCCTCGAAAACGTTCACGGATAAAACCGTCACACTGCAGCCCGGCGATCACCCGTTCGTTAAGCACGAGTCCAACATCGATTATGGCGTTGCGTGTATCCAGCAGAGCAGGGTCGTCGACTCTGCGATCCGGCGCAACCAGGTGACGTTGCATCAGGACATGTCTGCGCAACTACTCGAAACAGTCCGCAAGGGGCTCCTGCACTCATCGAGAACGAATCACGACGTGCGTCGTTATTGCGCCGAGCGATTGGGGCGGCCGGACCCGTTCGCGGGACGTTAGCTCACCGTGGGTCATTCCGATCGATGATCGCCCGTTGCGCTTCGATTCGGGCACGAAGTTGGTTGAGAGCAGCCTGGTTCGCAGGATTGCCAGAGTATTCGCGCCACAACAGCCGCGTGAGTCAGGCTACGATATCCGGACGGTGCAGGAGCTCCGGGGGCACCGCGACGTGTCGACAACGATGGTGTACACGCACGTGTTGAATCGCGGAGGGCTTGGGGTGCGGAGTCCGGCGGATCTGCTGGCGGGGGCGGGCTTGGCGGTCTTTCCGGAATCGACTGCGGAGGGTAGCGTGGAGACGGCGTCGAGTGACGTCGAAAAACAAGTTAGGCGGTCGTCGCTCTCGTTCCTCTCCGCAGACTGAGGCGCACATGAGAATACTGCTCAACATTGGTTTCATAGTCTTCGTCCTCAGCGGAAGTCGCGCAGGCGCTCAGGCTGGAAGGCCGATGCCCATTCTTCCCGACACGTTCGCCTGGCGTGCTGTCTCCCATACCCCGGGTGCGTCGGCGATAACTCTCCTAGGAGACGGCCGTGAGGCCGGCATGTACGTTTTCCGCGTTCGCTTCGCTCGAGGCACGAAGGGAGCCCCTCACACACATCCTGACGAGCGTTTCACGCTTGTAGTGTCTGGAACACTCTACGTTGGATTCGGCGAGACGTTCGATGAGTCCAAGATGGTCGCCATTCCTCAAGGGAGTGCGTACACCGCGCCGGCTGGAACTCCACATTACATCTGGGCACGCGACGGTGAGGTTGTCCTTCAGGAAGCGGGCGTGAAGCCGACAGCGACCACATTTGTAAAGACTTCGCCGCCCGCCCCCTAACGAGGAGTTGAAGCTGACGGCGCTCGCTTCGAACGCAGCAGGCGAGCGGAGCTCGCCTGCTGCATTGTTAATGGAATCAGCGGCCCTGTATCGGTCCCAGGCCCAGCGCACGCCGTCACCGAAAGGGCGACAATCCACGATCGGACCGCCATCTGTTTCACCGCGGGTCGTTCCGCTTCAGAATATCCCGCTTGGCTTCGATCGCCCTCCGAAGTTGCGCTAGGGAGTCGGCGTTCGCCGGCTGGTCGTGCGCCCGCCAGATCTGCCGAGTCAGCGTGTCCAGTTCGGGGCGCGTCCTCGCCTGCATGACCTCGCGTTGGTACTGCTGGAGCGTCGCAGCGTCCAACGGTTCAGCATTCCCACGGCCGGACCTTGCGGCCACGTTGAGCGGCGGCAGCGCGGGCGCTGTAAAGCCGCATGCTGCGCCGCGCTTCCCTCGCGTCAGGCGCCGGCTCTCGGCAGTGCGTGTTGCCGATGAACTTCGCCAGGAGATCGCTGGGATTTACCGCCTTAGGGCCGATCTTAAAGAACCCGCGGGCGTCGTGCTCTGGTCCGTCGTCGCTGTCTGCCATGAGTCGCGAAGATAAGCGGACCCGTGATCGCGAGCAAACACCACTACTCTGATCTGCGACTCAATTGCCGTCCCGATGGCGCCAACGCTCGCGTGGCACATCGTGCTCGACTCGAGGGCTAGGATCCAGAAATAATGTGAGATCAACGATGCCCTTTTCCCGGTCAACGATATGGTGAATGATTGCCACTACCGTTGCAGGCGGTTGATCGTTTCGCAGGATTGGGGAATAGAGAACGATCTGGCCAAGTTCGGGCGGCCTGGTGAGGTGCAGAGCGGTAGAGGTTTCCTGTCGAGGTGTCACTACTTCCCCCGCTTCCGCTCGATCAGATCGCCAGGCTCGACCCCGAGCACCTTCGCGAGGGCATCAAGGGTCCGAAGGCTCACCTGCGCCGTCAGGTTTGCGGCCATTCGATTGATCGTGGTGGGGCTCACCTTCGACCGGCGGGCCAGCTCGCGCTGCGAAACGCCGGCCTCCTCGAGTAAGCGATCGAGGCAGAATCGAGCGGGCATTGTTGAAAGGATCTCCACGCGCTGAACGTAATACCGCCAGACTGTTACAGCAAGCTGTTTTACAGGATGCTTGACAGACGTTACAGGTTGCTGTAACTTTCTCCTGTACGAAAAGACGGGGCCCGGCTTCCCTTGGCAGAGCAGACCGGACCCCGAAAGACCAACCGACCGGAGTCGGAGGCATCGGGAAGATACAGCGCCCGGGCCTCCGCTCCAAGGAGCCCGAAAATGCAGGACCATTCGCCCCGCTGTGGACAGATGAGCGGCTGTAGTTCGTGTTGGGGCTGTCCCGAGTGTCGCAGTCTCAACCCCTGCGATTGCCGTGCTGAGGCGGAAGCAAAGGCAGCGGCGCCGGCGCCGAAGCGCCCGAGCATGGCGTCGATGTACCTCGCCAACCGCAGCC
>CAZSNV010000425.1:0-3575 GCA_964608035.1 uncultured Gemmatimonadaceae bacterium
TTGTTATGCGAGAGGACCAGGGTCGGGCGCCCAAGATTCCTGATGACATGGGCCATCGTCATCGTCTTCCCCGACCCGGTGACGCCGAGGAGGGTCTGGAATCGATCACCACGTTCGAGCCCCGCCGTCAGTTCCGCGATGGCCCTGGGCTGGTCTCCGGCGGGTTCGAAGGGAGACTGGAGGATGAATGGAGCGCGCACCATGCGCCCAATTTATCGGGTTTTCTTCGGTGCGGCCAACCCCTCAAACCGCCCCAACGCTGGCGGGAGTCTTGGCTGCGACCGGAAGGGCGACCCGGAATTCAGTATGGCCGGCCTCAGATTGCAGATCGATCTCGCCGCTCTGGTTGAAGACGAGTCGCCGGACAATGTCGAGGCCCATGCCGGTGCCCTCTCCAACAGCCTTGGTCGTGAAGAAGGGATCGAAGACGCGGGTCTTGATGTCCTCCGGGATCCCGTGCCCGTTGTCGATGACGCGAACGACGACCCAGTCGAGTTCCTTGCGAGCCCTGATCGTGATCTCCCCCCCGTACGAGACGGCATCGAGGGCGTTCTCGATCAGGTTGATCCAGATCTGGTTCAACTCACCACCGTACGCGCGCGCGGGCGGCAGCTCGGGTTCAATCTCCAGCGTCAACGTGGCCTGTTTGTCTCGCACTTTGCTGGCCAGGATGCGAGCCGTGTCCTGGAGGCCACGGGCGACATTGACGGGCTCCGGAACAGACGCACGCCCCATGTACGTGTGCCCTTTTACGGCGGCGACGAGTTCCGAGATGCGGCGCGTCGAGTCCTGCAACTCGTGCGCAATAGCGCGGATCGCGCAGGTGGCGGCGAGCCAGCGCAGCGCCTCGGTCAGGGTTTCACCTTTCATCGCGCTCGCGAGCTTATCCAGTCCCTCCACGGTGATGGCGGTTTCGGCAAGCGACGACGCCTGATCGAGCTCGCCACCGTTGGCGTCGAGCCAGTCGGCGAGTGCATCCACACGGTCCGATCGATCGAGCGGCGTGTCGAGGAATGACGGGGGCACCAGCAGGCACATCGCGCGGGCTTCGTCGAGCGCGGTGAGCTGCTCGTCCGTCAGCTTCGCCCCCGCCAGAGCGCGGGCCGCATCCTCGGCCTCGTTCATCTGCTCGCCAAGCCGGTTCGCGCCCCGGCTGGCCGCCGACGCCGGGTTGTTCATCTCGTGCGCCAGGCCGGCCGACAGCTTACCTAACGAGACCATTTTCTCGTCCTGGAACCCGGTGGCGCTGAAGTGCCGCGCCCGGTCCAGCATGTTATGCACGCAGATCGTCGTGAACTCCGGACATTCGCGGGTAAGCTCGCGGAAATGGTCCCTGTCGATGGTGAAGAGTTCCACGTCCTCATGGACGATCGTATCCCCTGGCGGCACGGTCATTCGTGAGTACGGAAGCGCTCCCGTGAGGTCGCCGGCGTGCCACTGCATAACGCGGCGCGCCACGCCCAGCCGTTCGACATGGATGGCCAGCGAACCCTTGATCAGGACGGCCAGGCCCGGGACCGGAATGTTGTGCGGACGGTAAACATCTCCGGCCGGATACGATTCGACGCGCCCATGATCCACGAGCCACTCGAGCTCCGATCGCGGCACGCCTTTCATGGTGCGCACCTGAGACAGTCGTTCGACGAGTTCCTGATCGGCCACCGTTACACCGTTGCGAGATAAGAGTGAACCAACCGCACAGCCGCCGACCCATCACCGACCGCGGACGCCACGCGCTTGCCGGAACCGGCACGGGCATCACCAGCCGCGAAGATGCCCGGCACGCTCGTCTCGAACGGGAACGGATCGCGATCGAGCATCCATCCCTTCGGTCGCGTCCCCGTACCCATGAGATCGGGTCCCGTCAGGATGAAGCCCTGGGGATCGAGTTGTACCAGCTCCGACACCAGGCGTGTGCGCGGCGAGGTGCCGATGAAAATGAAGAGACCACACGTCGGCACGTCGGCCGACTCACCGGTATTGGTATCCTTCAGCGTGACGCTGCCGAGCCTTGCCTCGCCCTCAATCCCGCTGACGCGGGTGCTGAGCCGCACTTCGATGTTCGGCGTTTCGTGAATACGGTCGACCAGGTACTGCGACATGCCTGCGGCCAGGGACGTCCCGCGCAAGACCATCGTGACCTTGCGCGCATAACGCGAGAAGAACATCGCGCCCTGCCCCGCCGAGTTCGCGCCGCCAATGATCATGACGTCCTGCCCGCGAATCGCTGCGGCCTCGGTCATCGCCGCGCCGTAGAACACGCCGGCGCCGACCAGGCGGTCCAGTTCAGGGACGTCGAGACGCCGCACTTCCATTCCCGGCGCGAGGATGACGGCATACGCGGAGAGCTCGGAGCCGTCAGCGAGCGTTACCACGCGATACGGGTCGTCTCTCCGGATACCCGTGACTTCCTGCGGCGAGACAAGCTCGGCACCGAAGCGCTTCGCCTGTGCGACGGCGCGGCGGGCAAGCTCCGATCCGGAAACGCCGCTCGGAAACCCAAGGTAGTTCTCGATCTGCGAACTCGACCCTGCCTGCCCACCCGGAGCATGACTCTCAACGAGGATCGTGCGAAGTCCCTCTGAGGCGCCATAGACCGCGCCCGCCAGACCGGCCGGACCACCACCGACGACGATGAGATCGTAGAACGGCATCCGCGGCTTGAGCTGCATCCCGATCCGTTCCGCGAGGGTCCGCACGTCGGGCTGAACGAGTACCGACCCGTCAGGCAGGAACACGACCGGAAGTCGCGACAAGTCCGGCGAGTGCACTTTCGCCAGTTCGCGAGTCGACGCGTCCTTCTCGAGATCGATCCACTGGTACGGGAACAGGTTGCTCGACAGGAAATCCTTCACCGCGAACGATTCTGCGGACAGCACCGTGCCGGCCACACGAACGCCCTCATACGCCGGCCGGACTTTGCTGGCCCATTCCGCGAGCAACTCATCGAGCGCAGGGTACAGTCGCTCACTCGGCGGGTCCCACGGCTTCGTGAGGTACTGGTCGAGGCCGATCTTGTTGATCGCGGTGATCGCCGTTTCGGTGTCCGCGTACGCCGTCAACAGCACTTTCCGCGCGGCGGGATACAACTGGATCGCTTCCATCAGGAACTGCGTCCCCGTCATGCCTGGCATGCGCTCATCGACCATGAAGAGCGCGATGTTCGCGCCGCGCTGCTTCAGCTCACGCACGACGTCGAGCGCTTCGCTTCCAGAGCCGACCTTGACGATCCGGTAGTCGGTCCTGAAATGCACGCGCAAATCGCGCTCTATCGCGTTCAGGACGTCCGGTTCGTCGTCAACTGTCAGGATTACCGGCTTACTCATCAGCACTTCGCTCGAGGTCTGCCGCAGCCGCAGGATCCGGCCGCTTCCGCCACGCCAGATCAGGGGGCGGGCCCCGAAGTTAGCGCGTGGAAGGGCCCGCGCGACACTCTGAGGACAGGGTTGAGGCTCGAGGCTCGAGGGAAGGGGAAAGGTTCAGGTGACGGTTTTCTCGTTCTTTTGGCCTCAACTCTTCTACCTTCCCTTGTATCTGTGCAAAAGAGATGCGGTTTGCCAGAATGGAGTGTACGG
>CAZSNV010000426.1:0-3573 GCA_964608035.1 uncultured Gemmatimonadaceae bacterium
GTGGGCGTGGTGGCCGCGGTGCGGCGCCCGTGTTCCCCGCGGCGAGCACGAACACCGAGATGTTCGGCGGCGCGGCGGCGTTCGCGTTTGATGCCGCCTCCGGCGATGTCTATGTCGCCGATGGGTCGCGCAACCGACGGGTCGCCGTGGTCGACATGAACACCGGGGCCATCAAGCGGTTCTTCGGAGCCTACGGCGCCGCTCCGGACGATGCCGCGCCGACCGCGTACGTACCTAACGATCCGCCGGCGAAGCAGTTCTCGGGCGTGCGGTGTATCGAAACCGCGAGTGACGGCACGCTCTACGTCTGCGACTCGAAAAACAACCGCATCCAGGTCTTCCAGAAGGACGGGAAGTTCGTCCGCGAAGCCCGTATCGCACCGAATACCCTGGCGAATGGGGCCGTGTGGGACATCTCATTCTCCCGGGACCCACAGCAGCGGTATCTCTACGTCGCCGATGGGTCCAACATGAAGGTGCACGTCCTGGAACGGTCATCGCTCAATCACCTGACGAGTTTCGGCGAAGGGGGCAGGTACCCGGGTCAGTTCCTGGCCGTGTCGGGCGTGGCCACGGATTCGAAGGGCAATCTCTATACGATTGAAGCCGATCAGGGAAAGCGGCTGCAGCGGTTCGTGTTCAAGGGCGTCGGCGCCGTCAGCCGGAACCAGGGCGTGCTGTGGCCGAAATGAGATGGGAGATGGGAGATCTGAGATCACCTTCGCGATCTGATCACGTCTGACTCGGCGATAATCCTCATGAGCAAACGAAAAGTCGTTCTCGCATTTGGTTGGGTCGTGGCCGTCGTGACGCTGGCGGTGGCGCAACGTGCGCTCGAGTCGCAGCAACCGATGGTCGAAGCGCCGATGTTCGAGGTCGATCCCTTCTGGCCCAAGCCCCTGCCTAACAAGTGGGTGCTCGGCAACGCGATCGGCGTCGGAGTGGATTCGCGCGATCACGTCTTCATCGTGCACCGGCAGGACACGATGAACGAAGCCGAGAATGGCGCGGGCACGAACCCGGCGACCAGCGAGTGCTGCAAGGGGGCTCCGCCGGTGCTGGAGTTCGATCCCCAGGGGAACCTGGTGAACAGCTGGGGCGGGCCTGGAGAAGGGTACGTGTGGCCCGGGTCGAATCACGGGATTTCGATCGACAAGAACGACAACGTCTGGATCGGCGGCAACGGCACCAACGATTCGCACATTCTGAAATTCTCGCACGACGGCAAGCTGCTGATGCAGATCGGCAGGCCGAACGCGGTGCCGTTGACTGCTGAGAACGTGAAACCGAATCACACGGCCGGGAACAGCCAGTCGACAGAACACTTCGGCCGCGTCGCGAAGGTGTCGCTCGATAACGCGGCGAACGAGGCGTACGTATCCGACGGCTACCTCAACAAGCGGGTGGCGGTCATCGACCTGACCACCGGCAAGATGAAGCGTTTCTGGGGCGCCTATGGGAACGTGCCGTCGGACACGAACTATGGCCCGTACAGTCCGGATTCCGCGCTCATTCCGCAGTTCCGCACTCCCCTGCATTGCGCCGAACCCTCCAACGATGGCCTGGTCTACGTGTGCGATCGGCCTAACGATCGCCTCCAGGTGTTCCAGAAGGACGGCAAGTTCGTGAAGGAAGTGCGGATCGCGCCGAAGACGCTGGGCGACGGCTCGGTCTGGGACATCGCCTTCTCGAAGGACCCGGCGCAGAAGTACCTGTACATGGCCGACGGCAAGAACGAGCGGGTGTACGTGATGGACCGGCAGAGCCTCGAGATCCTCACCCAGTTCGGCGCCGGCGGCAGGCAGCCGGGCCAGTTCTTCGCGGTCCACAGCATTGCCACCGACAGCCGCGGCAACATCTTTACCACCGAGACTTATGAGGGGAAGCGGTTGCAGAAGTTCGTCTATAAAGGGATGGGACGGGTAGCGAAGGTGCAGGGCGTGGTGTGGCCGAAGAAGTAGGGACAGAATGCAAAATGCAAAATGCAAAATGCAGAATGCAAAATGCAAAATGTGAAAACTGAAGGCTGAAACCGGTCGAAATGTCCGATCAAATTCATCGCAGAGACTTTCTCAAGACGGCTGGCGCGCAGGCTGGGCTGATCGCCGTCGGCGCGACGTCGTTAGGTGCGGCGACGCCAGTGGAGGCGCCGGCACCGGTCATCGACCGGCCGTACCCGTCGCCGGCGATCAACGGCAAGACGTACGACGTCGCGGTGATCGGGGCGGGAGCATTCGGCGGATGGACTGCCTACTGGGCACGGAAACTCGGCGCTTCGGTGGTTCTGATCGACGCCTACGGGCCAGGGAACTCGCGGTCCACATCAGGCGACGAGACGCGCGGTGTGCGCACGTCCTACGGCGACCGGCCCCACGGCGAACAGTGGATGCAGTGGGCCAGCCGCTCCATTCAGCGCTGGAAGGCCTGGGACGATGAATGGGGTCGCGACCTCAAGATGCGCCTCTTCGTTACTACCGGTGATTTCATCTTCCGCAACGAGTGGGAGAACTTCACGAAGACGACGCGCGACCTGTTCGTGAAGAACGGCATCAAGCATGAGTCCGTCGACGTCGCGATCGCGAAAAAGGAGTTTCCGCAGTTCGACCTGCGCGGAATCACGGCCTGCCTGTACGAGGCGGAGGCCGGTGTCGTGCGGGCACGGCGCTCGACCCAGTGCGTGGCCGAGGTGTTCCAGAAGATGGGCGGAGATGTCGTGGTCGCCCGCGCTTACCCCGGCCCACTGGATGGCGGTCGCATGGGAAGCGTCATTCTCAACAACCGTGAGATGGTCAAGGCGGGACAATACGTGTTCGCGCTAGGACCATGGTTAGGCAAGACGTTCCCTGGACTGCTCGGTCCCCGGATGCGCCAGCCGATCGGGCGGGTGTGTTACTTCGCGACTCCGCACGGGGACCCGCGATTCGAGTTTCCGAACATGCCGAGCTTCAACTTCCCCGGCGTGACCGGCTGGCCGACGCTGCCGTTCGATAGTCGCGGTGTCCGTGTGCGTGGTGGTGGCGGAGGCGGTGGTGGCGGACGTGGCGGCGGTGGTGGTGGGGGCGGCGGCGGTAATCAGGGCCCGCTCCCTCCGGTGCCGGCTGGTCCACAGATCATCGGCGGGCCAGAGCAGGATCCTGACCTCAGCGATCGCTACGTCGATCCAGCCACGGTCGAGCGGGCGCGCAACTTCCTCGCCGAGCGCATCCCGCTCATGAAGGACATGCCGCTCAACGAGACCCGGGCGTGTCACTACGAGCAGAGCTCCTCGCGGAATTTCATCATCGACCGGCATCCCGACATTCCGAACGCCTGGATCGCCGGCGGCGGCTCGGCGGAAGCGTTCAAGTCCGGTCCAGTCATCGGCGAATACGTCGCGCGGCGCGTCCTGAACAAGGATCTCGAGCCGCAGCTCGCGGCAGGATTCCGCATTCCGACGGAGACGTACGAAGGTATCGTCGCGCCGGCGCCGGCCTCGCGCGCGGTCGTCAATCCGGGGAATGGAGAAGCGGGATTCGACGACTAGTGGCCTGTACCAGATAAGTGTTTAGTATTAGATTGGCTGGCATGGATACC
>CAZSNV010000427.1:0-3568 GCA_964608035.1 uncultured Gemmatimonadaceae bacterium
CCGCGCCGGTGGCGGCATCGAACTGTCCGCGCCGTATCGGCGCGTCCTGCCTTCCGGGATTCGCGACGCCGCGAACGACTCCATCCGGCTCGACCACGATGTCGAGCAGGACTTCCGAAGGTTTACCCCACCGGCCAGTGATCATGGCTGCACTTCATGCGGTGTGCCACAGTTGATCATCCAGGGTGTGCCGAATTGGTCCGTGAGGACTCCGAACCGGCGTGCCCAATGAGTCTCCTGAATCGGCATCTGTACTGTGCCTTTTTCAGAGAGCCTTTCAAAGAGGCGGTCGGCATCAACGGGTGCATCGATATCGAGCGTAAGCGAAAAACCCTGTGGATTCCGGTAACTCCCGGGAGGCGCATCGGCAGCTCCGAGCGTCTGCTCCCCGAAGGAGAATGTCGCATGGTAGATGCGTTCGCCCCACTCAGGCGGAACCTGCGTCGCCATGGGTGATTGAGCATACGTCATCACATACACGATCTTCCCGCCCAGGCATCGCTCGTAAAACTGCAGCGCGGCCTCGCATTGACCGTCGAACGACAGGTACGAGCTGATTCTCACATTCAGTGAGTGCGAGACGGGTTCGCCTAGGCCGGCTCGGCCAGCGGCTTCTTGCTGGTGTCCGCGAAAAACATGATCAGGACAGCGCCCGCGAGGAAGAAGGCCGAGGTGAGCCCAAGCGCCGACCCGATGCCGACGTTGGGGAGCGTGGCCACGTAGCCGATGGTGTACGGCGCCATCGCGCCGAGTCCCCGGCCGAGGTTGTAGGTCAGGCCCTGACCCGTGGCACGGATGTCGGTCGGGAACAGTTCGGCGAGGAACGAACCGAACAGGCTGAAATACCCGTAGCCGACGAAACCAAGAAACGGGCCTAACGCCATCAGGATGCCCGGACTGCGCGCCATCTGGCCGTACAACGGGACCAGGACCGCGGCCGTCACCAGATACGCAATGAACGTGCGGCGCCTGCCCAGCTTCTCGGCGATGAACCCGAACGAGTTGTAGCCGATGTAGGCGCCGATCTGCACCGGAATGATCCAGCCGGCCGATCGCACGATCGACATGCCCGCCCCGCCCTGCTCGACCGGCCGCGCCAGGAAGCCGGGCAGCCAGAAGAAGAGTCCCCAGTTCGCGAACTGCACGCACGCGGACAACAGCGTGGCCAGCAGCGTTTTGCCGCGGTATTCCGGACCAAACAGGACCGCGAACGCGTTCCGCGGTTTCGCCGCAACCGCCTTACGCCGCAACCAGGCCTCGGGCTCCTTCACCTTCCGCCGGATCCAGAGCGTCAGCAGCGCCGGCAGGACACCGATCGCGAACAGCCAGCGCCACGCTTCAGGGCCGAGGTCCATCACATCGAGCACCAGCGCCGCCAGCAGCGCGGCGGCGATGTAGCCTAACGCCCAGCCGGACTGCATGATGCTGATCGCGCGCACCCGGTGCTCAGCGGGCCAGGTCTCGCTCACCAGCACGGCTCCGGACGCCCACTCGCCGCCCATTCCGAAGCCGAGCAGGATGCGCCAGGCCATGAGCTGCCACAACGTCTGTGACGTTGCGGCTCCTAACGAGCATATCGAGAAGATCAGAATCGTTGCCATCAGCGCGCGCGTCCGTCCGGCGCGATCGGCCACGATGCCGAACACAATTCCGCCGACCGCCGACGTCACCAGCGTCACCGTTCCGAGCAAGCCCGCCGTGCTATCGCCGAAGCCGAAGTACGCCTTCAGGTGACCGATGGCCATCACGTACAGCAGGAAGTCCATCGCGTCGAGCATCCAGCCCAGCTTCGCCGCGGCGAGTGCCCGCCACTGCTCCGTCGTTATGTCCTTGTACCAGGGAGCCGCCTTCGCAGCGGTCATTCAGCTTCCCGGAGCAAAGCCTCGAGATCGAGCGGCGCGCTGATCATCTGCACCGCACCCTCCTCCGTGCGTCGCCACTCCTCGCGCGGCCGATCGCGATACAGCTCGATCCCGTTCTGGTCAGGATCGGCCAGGTAGACTGCCTCGCTCACCCCGTGGTCGCTCGCTCCCTGCAGTGAAACTCCGGCGTCCAGGACGCGCTTGACGGTCGACGCGAGATCGCGGCGCGATGGGAACCTGATGGCGACGTGATACAGGCCGGTTGAACGCGCCGGAGGAGGGCTGCCGCCGCGACTGTGCCAGGTATTGAGGCCGATGTGGTGGTGATAGCCTCCCGCCGACACGAAGGCCGCCGAGTCGCCCATCATCGCCATCAGCTCGAATCCAAGGACGCCGCAGTAGAAATCGAGCGCCTGGTCGATGCTGGACACCTTGAGGTGGACGTGGCCGATGTCTGTGCCCGCGGAGATCGTTCCGGCGGCCGGGTATTTTGCGTTTATTGGATGCATGGTTTGAATAGGCAACAGGCATCAGGCATCAGGCATCAGAGGCGGGGGACAGGTTGGACTCCAGATCCTGATTCCCGAATCTGATGCCTGGTGCCTGTTGCCTGATGCCCAATGCGTAAAGCGAACACGGAGCCGAACATGTCGCCAGACCACCTCGACCGTCGAGACTTCCTCAAGCAGACGTCGACCGCCCTTGCCATGGGAGTCGTCGCTCCGAAGGTCACGTTCCCCGCGCCCGCGATCCAGGCGCGCAACGCCGTGAAGCCAGTCGTGATCTCGGACTGGTCGGGCTTCAACTACCGGAACGGCGGCCCGGACAACGCCGTCGAGCGAGCCTTTCGCCTGATCACCGAAGGAAAGGATGTGCTGGACGCGCTCATCGAGGGGGTCAACATCCCCGAGCTGGATCCCGAGGAAACCGGCATCGGCTACGGCTCGCTGCCTAACGCCGAAGGCGTGGTGCAGCTCGATGCCTCGTGCATGCACGGGCCGAAGAAGCGCGCCGGCGCGGTGGCGGCCATCGAGGGCGTGCGCACCCCGTCTATCGTGGCGAGGGCGGTGGCCGATTACACGGACCATCACCTGATCGCGGGACGCGGAGCGCAGGAATTCGCGCGGGCGATGGGGATAACGATCGAGGCCGACCTGAACACCGAGCGCTCCCGCGGCCTGTGGCTCGAATGGCGCCGGCGCGTCGATCCTGACCACTGGCTCGACCCGAACAGCCCCGCCCGAAGGCCGCCGTCGCCGGGACGCGACGCTGGCTTCGCCGACCGCTCGCTCGAAGCCGGACGTTCGATGGTCCGCGACGGGCTGATCCCGGAAGGCAGCTTCTGGGGAACGATCAACTGCAACGGCATCAACGCCACCGGCGACATCTGTGGAGTAACAACCACGAGTGGGTTGGCGTGGAAGATCCCCGGTCGCGTCGGCGACTCGCCCATACTCGGCGCGGGCCTCTACGTCGACAACGACGTCGGAGCCGCCGGCTCCACGGGTCGCGGCGAGGCCAACCTATTCAATTTGAGTTCTTACCTCATTGTGGAGTCCATGCGTCGCGGCATGTCGCCCAAGGATGCCGGCATGGAGGCGCTGAAGCGGATCAAGACCAACACCGTCGAGCGGCGTCTCCTCAACGCCAAGGGGAACCCGAACTTCAACATCCGGTTCTTCGTGCTCAACAAGCGCGGCGAGACG
>CAZSNV010000428.1:0-3552 GCA_964608035.1 uncultured Gemmatimonadaceae bacterium
CACTGGGGCATGGCGTCAGCAAAGATTATCGCGCCCACTCGAAGGACTTGTTGGCTCAAAAAGTGTGTCTCTTCGCCCCACGTTTTCGTTCCAAAAGCAATCTACGGACTACATGGAGGCGCGTCAATTCATGGATCTCGGCATCGCAACGGCCATCGCCATGCTGGTCATCTGGGCGATCGGCACCGTCGCCTTCGAGGCGCCAGGGTGGCTTCACATCCTCCTCTCCGTCGGCGTCTTTCTTCTGATCCACCGGATCGTCGTGCGTGGCACGCCAGACCCGGCTGCCAAATCTTCACGTAAGTAACGACGCACATCCCCGCGCGTCACGGTCTCCGCGGCAACCCCGCCACGGTTTTCGCGCATCGCACACGGTACGCGTGCTGCCTCGGTCCTCGGCAGCACGCTGGTCGCCCGGCCCGATGCACGTTGCCGTCATCGGGCACCTCACCGTTCGACAGGAGCTCTACATGATCCGAAGGATGACGCCATTCATCATCGTAGCTGCACTCTGGTGCATGGCTTTTCCCGCTGCCGCGCAGGGACGCGGTGGACGCGGCGGTGGCCGCGGCGGCGCTGGTGGCGCGCCGATGCAGATGACCGACCAGACGGTGATCGGGCGTATCTGGAACGAGGGAATGACGGACAGGTCGCAGGTCGCGAAACTGTCGCAGACGCTGCTCGATTCGATTGGTCCGCGCTTGACCGCATCACCAGGCATGGAAGCCGCGAGCCGGTGGGTGATAGCGAGGTACCAGAGCTGGGGCATTCCCGCGCGCGCCGAACAGTATGGTACATGGGCAGCGTGGAGACGCGGCCCCTCGCACATCGACCTCATCGCGCCACGCGCGCGCAGCCTGGAGGGGATGATGCTGGCCTGGAGCCCTGGCACGAACGGCCGGCCCGTCGAAGGCGAAGTAGTGATCCTCCCCGACGTCCCCGACTCCGCGGCGTTCACGCGGTGGCTGCCGAGCGCGCGGGGCAAGTTCGTCATGCTGAATCCCGCGCAGGTCAGCTGTCGCTCGGCCGCACAGTGGGAAGAGTTCGGTCAGCCGGCATCGATCGAGCGACTCGCGAACGAGCGCACGGCGGTCACTCGGGGATGGCAACAGCGCCTGGTTCGGATCTCGGGCGAGCAGATTCCGCCGCAACCCCCGGAAGGGGCGCAGGCCGAGATTGCCGCCCGCAATCAGGTCATCAACGCGGTCGTGGCTCGGGTCAATCGCGCGATGCAGACGCGACTTCAGCAGGCCGGCGCTGCCGGCGTGCTCACGCTGCAGTGGTCGCAATACCCCGGAATCAACAAGGTCTTCGGCAGCTGGAATCAGCGCGTTCCCACGCTCGATCTGAGCTGCGAGGACTACGGGCTGGTCTATCGCCTCGCCGACAATCGTCAGGGGCCGCGGATTCGTCTCACGGGGGAGTCGGAGTCGCTCGGAGAACGCCCGGTGTTCAATACGATCGCCGAGATCAAGGGAAGCGAGAAGCCGAACGAGTACGTGCTGCTCTCCGCCCACTTCGATTCGTGGGATGGGTCGTCCGGCGCCACGGACAACGGAACCGGCACGATCACGATGATGGAGGCGATGCGCATCCTCAAGACCGTGTATCCGAATCCGAAGCGCACGATCGTGGTCGGCCACTGGAGCGGCGAGGAGCAGGGACTCAACGGCTCGCGCGCGTTCTCCGAGGATCATCCGGAGATCGTGAGCGGCCTGCAGGCGTTGTTCAATCAGGACAACGGTACGGGGCGCGTCGTGAACATGTCGCCGGCGGGTCTCGCCGGCGCCGGCCCCGTCCTCATGGGCTACCTCCAGCAGATTCCGTCGCCCATCGCCAACAACATCACCTACCGCGGCCCGGGGGCGCCGTCGGGGGGCGGGAGCGACAACGCATCGTTCATCTGCTACGGCGCCCCGTCGTTCAGTCTCGGTGCGCTCGGCTGGGACTACTCCAGCACGACCTGGCACACCAACCGTGACACGTACGACAAGGTGGTGATCGACGATCTGAAGAACAACGCGACGCTGACCGCGATGTTGGCGTATCTCGCGTCGGAGGATCCGCGGACGATGCCGCGCGACAAGGCGGTGGATCCGGCGACCGGCCAGCCGATCACGTGGACGACATGCACGAAGGCGGTGCGGAAGTCATCCGATAGCAATCGATAGAGTAACCGCACTACGTCAGGGAGCCACCGAACCACCAGGTCTCCACATCGCGAGTAGCCATTTGGCGAACGGCGACTGACCGTTGTCGCGAGGGCTCGTCCGGTGATCTCGAGATGACAACAGGCCCTGCGTCTCTCGACGCAGGGCCTGTTGCCTTTTCTCAGCCTATCGCTGCTACGGACGCTTCCAGCTGTCCATGATCGAGCCACCGATCACACAGGTCTGGACGCCCTTGCAGGCCTCGCTGAGTCCGGCAGCATACGCCTTGGCAATCTCGAGCTCCAGGAGCTTCGGATTGGAGATGTACGATTGCGCCGAGAGTCGCGTCGCTTCCGAAGATGCCTGCGCCGACATGACGACCGCGCGTGCGTTGACCGAGTCGATCGTGAACTGCTTCAGCGCCTTGTCGAGGATCTGTGCCTGCTGCGCGGCCTGGATGCGCGCCTGCTCGATCTGGGCGGGCACCTTGATGTCGCGAACGAAGACCTGCTGGATGATCGCACGCGTGCCGATCTTCCGCTGGATGTGATTCCGCACGGAGTCGGAAAGAGCAGCGCGATTCGCGAAGATCTCGGAGATCGTCCACTGCGCGAGCGCATTTCGATAGCCTTCCCGAATCGCGTTCACGATCTCCGTCTCCGCCGACTCCGGCGTCCGCTTCTCCTCGAAGACCTTGAAGATCGTGGCCGGATCGAACTTATAGACGATAGCGACGTCGCCCTCGACCGTGATCGGGTCCTGGGTCTGCGCCGGGATCATCTCCTTGCCGGTCGCCGCGACGGGATAGTTCTTCTCGGTCATGGTGAAGCAGGTGGCGTCGGTGAGCACGGTGAGGTTGAGCCCCGTCGCCATGCGTGGATTGACCACCTTGCCATAACGCGTCTCCACGCAGTACTCCGTGGAGTCCACCTGTGTGCACGCCGCCAACAGTCCGACTGCGACCACCAGCAGTGATCTTCGCATTGCTCGCATCCTCGAGTGTATTGTCGCCGGCCGCGGTCCCGGTTCGCTGCGCCATCGGTGGCGCGCGCCGTTCGGGCATCGCTCGGAGGGGGTCCGCGCATCCAACAGGAACGCAGGGTCAACCCTCACGACGAAGGACCATCATGCATCGATTCCGCAACGTCACGCGCGCGGCCGTTCTCTCCCTCGCCGTCGCCAGCTGCGCAGATGCGCAGCGAACGGCGTCCCCCCCTACGGTATCCGACAGCGCCGGGATTCGGATTGTCACGAATGTGTTACCAACGGCCGCCGCTGCGACGGTCACGCCGATGCCGACTCTCGATATCGGTGGCGGTGGCGACCCGGCGAGCGAGCTCGCGGGCGTGGTTGGGGCGGTGCGGCTCGGCGATGGCCGCGTCGCGATCGCCGAGCAGAGCGT
>CAZSNV010000429.1:0-3521 GCA_964608035.1 uncultured Gemmatimonadaceae bacterium
GCCGGCGCGTGCCCGGATCACTTCGGCGATACGCCGTGCGGCCGCGACCGCCAGTGTGTCGTGGTCCTCGTAGACGTACGTCGGGATGCGCTCGCGCGACGCAGCGCCCTCGCCGGAGACCGGTTGACCGGGTAAGGAAAGAGGCCCGCGCTCCTCTGCAGGATCGCGGGCCTCGGACCCGACGGCGCTCGCGGGGCGAGCACCAGGATCCACTACGCGCATCGGAACGGGTTCAGGCCGTGAACGAATGTCCGCACCCGCAACCGCCGGTGGCATTCGGGTTCTTGAACGTGAACCCCGAGCCCTGCATCGACGTGACGTAGTCGATGGTGATGTTGTTCAGGTATTGAGCAGAGAACGGGTCGACGAACAGCTTGAACCCTTCCTGCTGGAGGACAAAGTCATCGTCCGCCGGCTGGTCCTCGATGAGGAGGCCGTACTTGAAACCGCTGCAGCCGCCGGGCTGCACGCTGACGCGAAGGCCGCCGACATCAGGAGAAACTCCCTCGGCGTCCATGAAACGCATCACCTCGGTGGTCGCTCCAGCCGTAACGACGACCGCGACCTCGGGTTCTTGAAGAGTGCTCACTTCTATCTCCTCGTTGTGAATCGCCTTGAACGGCAACTGAAAGATAAAGGTCAGTCGGGTCGTCTACAAGACGGTTTAACCTTTGCGGTGCAACCTCTTAGAGAGGGTCGAGGGTCGAGCCACGCGGGTCGGGCCAAACGACCTGCCGGCGACACTGTTTACCCTTCCCTCGAGCCTCGAGCCTCGACCCTATTTCAACACCGCCCCCATCGCTGCATCGGCCACAGCGACCCGTACTGCCGTGATACCACGATGTTCCCGGGTCGGGTTCACGCGATTAGTCAGAAGCAGGACGAATATCCCGCGTTCCGGATCCATCCAGATCGACGTCCCGGTGAATCCGGTATGCCCGAACGCCCTCTTCGACATCAGGCGTCCTGCCGAATTCGTCCCGTTAGGCGTTTCCCAGCCAAGGGCCCGGTGTGAGAGCGTCGAGTCCTGCACGGTAGTGAACAACGCAATGGTGCTGGCGGCCAGAAAGCGGCGACCGTCGATGGCGCCGCCATCGAGATACATCCGCGCCAGCCGGACCAGGTCGCGCGCGCTGCTGAAGAGTCCCGCATGCGACGACACTCCCCCGAGGGCATACGCGTTCTCATCGTGCACTTCGCCGCGCAAATGGCGTTGTCGCCACGGATCAACTTCGGTCGGTGCGATCCGGTCGCGAAGACTGTCAGCCGGCCGGAACATCGTCTCGCGCATGCCCAACGGTTCAAAGACGCGTTCCCTGGCGAATGCACCGAACGGCTGCCCACTCACACGTGTGACGATTTCGCCGAGGAGAATGGCGCCGAGGTCGCTGTAGACCATGCGAATCCCGGGCGCTGTGTCCAGTGCGGTCGCGATGGAAAGGGCCATCGCTGCGGCAGGACTTTCGGACTCCTTGTAAAGCGGCCGCCATGCCGGAAGGCCACTCGAATGCGTGAGCAGGTGCCGAACGGTGACGCCCTCTTTCCAGCGACCGCTGAATTCAGGGAGATAGCGCTGAACCGGTGCATTCAGGTCGACAGCACGCGACTCGACCAGAAGCATCATCGCGCTCGTCAGGCCAACGACCTTGGTCAGCGACGCAAGGTCCCACAGGGTCGAATCGCTTGGGGCCGGAGAGGGTCGCCAGTCGAGCTGCCCGACCGCCGATACGACCACGGGGCCGTCTTTGGTGCCGACGACGGCGATTGCCCCGGGGAACGCCGAATCCCGAACGCCCTGCCGTAGGAGTGCGGTGATCGAATCGTGCAGGTTTCCGGATCGAAGCCGGCGACCCGCCGCGTCATCTGAGGAAGCAGGGGAGGGGTTCAACGCGGCACACCCGGCCCCGATCAGGCTGGTAGCCAAGATGAGACGCCCGACTCTTGCATTCATGGCCGAAGAGTTGGTCCGGAGCGCCGTACGGGCAAGGTCAATCGCGCGCTAACGATGCCCACCCCAAGCCGATCGGAACTCCCGAACTCTGCCACTCGTACGGGCCGACGATCCATTCGACCCGCCGTTGTGGGCCCTCTGGGGATGGCGTAGTTTGATGGGTTCCGTAATCGCCGCATTCAGCGGTGGTTAGGTCACCTCGTGTCGTCCTGGCACGGGGGAGCCAATAGACCTCGCTCACTACTTTCATGGCCCTGTCCGAACTCGCCAGGTCCGGCTTCCAGCGCGCTTTGGCGCCGTTAGTCGATTTCCTGATTCGGAGGGGAGTGAGCCCCAACGCTGTTACGACTTTCGGCACCATCACCACGATTATCGGCGGTGGGTTCTACGCCCGTGGGCACATCATGCTCGCCGGCTGGATTGTCGGGCTCAGTGCGTTTTGCGATCTCATCGATGGCTTAGTGGCCCGTCGCTCCGGCCGGACTTCGGTGTTTGGAGCCTTCTACGATTCGACCCTCGACCGGGTGGCGGACGGGGCTGTGCTGGGTGGACTGGCGCTCTTTTTTGCGCGCAATGGCGTGCACCACGAGATCCCGAACTACATGTCGACCCCGATGGTCTCGGTGATACTGCTCGGTATCCTCGGATCCTTCCTGACGTCGTACACACGCGCCCGTGCCGAAGGATTGGGAATCGACGCGCAGGTCGGGATGCTGCCGCGCCCGGAGCGCATCGTGTTGCTGTCGGCGCCGCAGGCGTTTTTTGGTCTCGCGTTTGGTGGATGGGTGCTGATGGTGATTTGCGTCGTGCTGACGGTCACCGCCTGGATCACCGTCGTGCAGCGCGTCGCCTTTGTCTACCGTGTGACGTCCGAACAGGAGTCCAGGCGCCAGCCGGCCTCCTCGCGGTCCAATCCCCAGTCGAGCATCGCAACCGAGGATGCCGCCTTCGACGGACTCGGCGGCATCATGGATGGCGTGGCGATGGCCGGCGATCGGATGGTCCGGACCGCCGACGACGCACCGTCGCGGCTGGCAGACGTCGCCCCGACCGGGGATGCGACTCCACGACGCGCGGAAGCCGGACGCCCGTCGCCCTTCGACCGTGCGCGTTAGGCTCCACCGATAATTCATACGGAGAACAAAGACGTGCCGTCATCGACCGCGACGCCTCGGGTGACCATTCGCCAACCCGAGGGCAAGCTCGGCATCTTGACGCCGGGTCTCGGCGCCGTGGCAACGACCTTCATGGCCGGTGTGGAGAGCATCCGGCGTGGTCACACGAAGCCCATCGGGTCCCTCACCCAGATGGCGACGATCCGGCTGGGGAAGCGCACGGAGCAGCGATCGCCGCTCATTCGTGACTTTGCGCCCCTCGCGCAACTGGACGACTTGGTGTTCGGCGCCTGGGATCCCATTCCGGATGACGCCTACACCGCCGCAAAGAAGGCCGGGGTACTGGTTGATCGTGACCTCGAGTCGGTCGCGGATTTTCTCCGGGGCATCAAGCCGATGCCGGCGGTGTTCGACTCGCGTTATGTCACCCGACTGAGCGGCGAGAACGTGAAACA
>CAZSNV010000430.1:0-3518 GCA_964608035.1 uncultured Gemmatimonadaceae bacterium
GCACCGTTTCCGGATCTTCCGAGGCGAGATACACCAGCATCGCGGTGAGCGTCGCGTTGTTCAGCAGGTCCTCGAAGACGATCTTGTCGAACGTGTCCCGGTTGGTGTGCCACGTGTAGGGACTGTAGCCCCAGTCCGAAGCGCCGAGGTTGAATCCCGGGGCTCCGTAGCACACGAAAGAGGCGTTATCGGTGCCGCCGCTGCTCGGCGTCCCGGGCACCGACAACTGGATGTTGCTGGTCAGCTCGTTAGGTACCTTCGACAACCACCGCGCCAGGCTGCCGCCGGCAGCGAGCAGTCCCGATGCCGACAGGCCGACGATCCGCCCGGTGCCGTTATCCTGGTTGAACAGCGCCTGCAGCCCCCGCACCACTTCGGGATGGTCCTCGGCCCAGGCGCGCGAGCCGTTGAGCCCCTGTTCCTCTCCCGACCAGTGTCCGACAAGGATGGTGCGTTTCGGATTCGGATACGCTTTGCGCAACAGCCGGATCGCCTCGAGCATGACGAGCGTCCCGGTGCCGTTGTCCGTCGCGCCTGACGCGCCGTCCCAGGAATCGAAGTGCGCCGACAGCATGACGTATTCATTCGGCTTCTCACCGCCTTTGATCTCGGCGATTGTGTTGAAGACCGGGCGCTCGCCCCTCATTTCGGACTCGGCGCGTAGCCGCAACGTTGGGCCCTGGCTGCGTTCCGCCAGGCGAAACACGAGCCCGTAATCTTCGCACGACAGGTCGATCGCGGGAACGACCTGTCGCAGGTCACCGAAGACTCGACGTGTCCCCCACCCGTTGTTGTCCCAGCGCGACGTGACGATCCCGACGGCGCCCGCCTCGCCGAGGCGACGGCCTAATCGCCCGGCGCCACTCCCCGTCGGCGTGTTCATGCCGCTCCGGGTGATGTTCTGGGTCCACGCGGTCCGCGCCCGGCTGCGCACCGAGTCCATTCGCGCGAACGAACCCGGTGCCCCGAGTTCCTCCCACTGCTCGTTAGGCCTGCAGGTCGGCTCCGCGAACGAGGTGAGGACAAACTTGCCGCGGACCTGCGGCAACCAGGCCACGAACGCGCTGCTGTCGCGAAACTCGGGGAGCACGATCGCCGGACCAGTCACATCCCGGCCGCCCGTTCCGGGACTCCAGGCGAGCAGGCCCCCCTCGAGCGATCGCACGCGCGGCGTCAGCAGGTCGACGTGCGAGATCCCGCGCACCCACTCGGGCCACGTACCGTACTGTTCATTGCGCGCCGTGACGCCCCAGGACGCGTATGTCTTCACCAGCCAGTCATTAGCCGCCTTGATTCCCGGCGTTCCGGTGAGACGCGGGCCGAGGGAATCCAGCAGCGCCTGCGCGAGTCGGGGCAGCTGCGAGTTATCCATCCCTTCATTCCAGATCGCGCGGATGACCGGGTCCGACGAAGGAAACTGCTGGGCGGCGGCCGGACTCGCATTCAGGCCGGTGAGCAGCAGGACAATGAGGAGTCGGGACGATGACATGGCGGAAACGGGATAGGGGGAACGTCCCCAATCTACTGCCCGGTTCCGGACTCTCCCGGCCAGCCCCGCCGTGACCCTGGACGCCCCCACCCGTCCTACTTTACAGCACAAAGTACTTAGCGTATCTTGCCCGAGTCGACTACTCACGGCCCATGAGCGCACTGACGCGGTTCTTCTTCCGGAACGAAGTCACCTGTCGCACTCCCACCGAAGTCATCGGCTGGTGGGAATCGCGACGGATGGCGTACAACGTCACCATCGGTGCCACCGGACTCTTCACGTTGGCTGCCGTGCACCTTATCGCACGGATACCGCCATTTTCGGAGGCCATCCCGATCGAGCCGACCCTGATTATTCCGGCGATTTACGGCTTCTTCGCCAACATCTTCTATACCGGAGGCTGGATGGCAGAGTTGTGGATTCGCAACACGCTCGGCCGCGAGATGGAACCGGTCGGTCCGACCCTGTTCCGCTACGGGTTCGCCTTCTCGATCGGTCTTACTCTCTTTCCGGTAGCGATCATTTCGATCGTGAAGTCGTTCCTCATCATGCGCGCGATCTTCTAGCTCTTACGCGCTACGACGCCGGGAAAGCAGCGCTTCTGGTTGCCGTCTGCAGCCCGACTGACATCAGGGAACCGGGGGATCCAGCCGAACGAATACACCGTCGGAAACGATACCACGGCGAACGCGATACACCGTAACGCCGGAGGCCATCGGAAGCCACGGAGGCCCGGCCGGCCCGACGACAGCAGCAGTCTGCTCGAAGCGTGTCGGAACGCGGCCCAGCGTACCGAATTCGATTCGTTCACGCGTATGCAGGTGGCCGCCCAGGGCGAGTGGAAAGGATCGATTGCCGATCACCTTCAACACGTCGGCCAGGTTCGAGACCACGTGCCGGTATTGCTCCTTCCCTCCTACGCGAATCAGGGTCGGCGCCGGCGGCTCATCCGTGAACCCATCGAGAGCCATCTTCGCCGATGCAAACGGAATGTGGTTGAATGTCACGACCGGGACGCTTTCAGGCACCTGCATAAGATCCCGCTCGAGCCACCGGAGCTGCGTGCTGTCGACGTGTCCGAAATACCAGAGGTCCTCGTGATCTGCCGTGTTGAGTCCGACGAAATGGACGCCACCGGCATTGAAGCTGTAGTAGTCGGGCCCGAGGTAGTGCCGGTACATGCCGCGCCCGTACAGCGGGTGCGTGGAGCTGACAAGAGACTGATGCCGCTCGATACCGAACAGCTCATGGTTTCCTGGGACATTCCAGATTGGCGCCGACATCCGCGCCGCCTCGCGTACATAGAGTTCGTAGTACCCTCTGGCTTCGGACTCGCCGACGCGCAGCGCGTCGCGCGTCAGGTCTCCGGTGATGAGCACGAAGGCGGGCCGGACTGAGTCGGTGATGGCGCGCAACCGATCCATCCGCACGACGGCCGACGACTGGATATGAGTATCCGAGGCGTGAATGAAGGTCAGCTCATCGGCGGCAGCAGATGGAACGAGGGCAAACATGGCCAGCGTGGAATCAGCGCGTAGCCAGAATTGCCCTGCGACACGAAACCCTTCGGGCAGCGAGACAAAGACAACACCGGTTCCGCGTGACGGGAGGGTGAAGTTCCCGGCAGAGTCGGTGGCAACTACATCGACCTGGTTGGAGACGGCGACCCGCGGAATCCCTGGCTCGCCGCTGTCACGGCGAGCATTGGCGTTCCGGTCCGCGAACACGATACCCGTGACACGGCCCTGGGCCGGCGCCGCTGCCGTGGTGAGTCCGCAGAGAAGAGCGGCCGCGGTGAGACGGCGCATGGTGACTCCGCTCAACCTGCGCCTCAATCCAGGGCTCCGTTCCCAGGCCTGTCCGCCCTTCGGCTCGAGCGATAGCTCGTTCACACGTTCTTCTTCCCCCGGAACAGCCTGACCAGCTTGACGACGGGATCATAGAACTCGTCGACCACGCGCTCCTTGAGCGGGATGATCGCGTTGTCCGTGATGGTGATGTGCTCGGGACAGACTTTGGTGCAGCACTT
>CAZSNV010000431.1:0-3516 GCA_964608035.1 uncultured Gemmatimonadaceae bacterium
GCGGCTCGGCCTAGGGGCAGACGCTGAGTCTTTTTAATCCTCTCCATCGTTCTTATTGCTGACTATGCTCGACTCGGAACAACATCACCTCTCCCGTTCATCCCCGCCGGATTCGGTTTGGCTTCCCGAGGTCGGCGACGTGGGACGGCGCGGTTGATCGAGGCGCCGAATAACGGCGTCGTCGCAATCTTCGGTGAGGACCGGAAGGAGGGCCGCTGGTGGCTGCCGCGACATCTCCGTGTGCTGTCGATATGCGGATCCGCGACGGTGGATCTGCGCGGTGCCATTGTCGAGCCCGGCCTCTCGGTGATCGAGGCCGTCGCCATCCTGGGCAACATCGAAGTCATCGTGCCGCCGGAGATAGGAGTGGAATGCGACGGTGATGCGTTGGCTGGAAGCTTTGCGATCCAATTCGAAGTGCGCGCGACGACAGCGGCCAAAGGTTACCGGGTAGTGCGGGTCACCGGGTCGGCCTACAGCGGCGCTGTGACCGTGCGCATCAAGGGCCCCCCGACCGAAGGTGTTCTCGCCCGGCTCGGTCGTACGCTCGGCATGAGCTGACCGTATTCGCTGAGCTAGTGCCGCGAAGTCGCGGTCCGTCGTCCGTTCCCGACGTGACCGTAGTGGGTCAATTTGCTATGTCAGGCTTCGTACTGCCCGTTCCGAGGGCAGCTGCGGGCGTGGATAGCCTGAAAAGAGAAAGTCAACCTAGAACTACACAGATGCGAGAGGACAAAAGCACAGCTTCCAGTTCCGAGAATCAAACCAGTCAAGCCTGGGTGGTCGCCTTTGGCGGAACTCCGCTCCGTGTGACCCATTCTCGCAGCTCGCGGCTATGCCTCTGTTCTCTCGCATCTGTGTCGTTCTTGGTTGGCTCTTCGAGAGGAGTCGGAACTGACCCACTACCGCGCCATCGGACTCCCTTGCGCCGCCTTGCGCGATACTGCCGATTTTGCCCCATGCCAGTACATCTTTCCCGCGCCTTCGCGGTACTCGCTCTTCTGCTCGCGCCGGCTATCGTCATATCTCAGCAGTCGACTGCATTCACGATTGAGCAGATCAGGAGCTACCCGTTCCCAAATGAGCTCACGGCGGCTTCGTCAGGCAGCAGGATTGCCTGGGCGTTCAACGAGCGCGGATTGCGCAATGTGTGGGTAGCGGAAGGCCCCGAATGGAAAGCGAGGCAGGTCACCAACTATCGCGTCGATGACGGGCAGGAGCTGACGAGCATCTCGATCAGCGCTGATGGCAGGCATGTGATCTACGTCCTCGGCGGTGAGCATTCCGCCAACTGGCAGGGCCCGCCTCCCAACCCCACTTCGAATCCAACACCGCCCAAGGTCCTGATCTGGAGCGTTCCGTTCGGCTGTCCGTCGCCTGCCGGAGTATGCGAGCCGAAGCTGCTGGCCGACGGCGACGATCCTGAGCTCTCTCCGCGCGGCGATCGGCTCGCGTTCATTCGCGAGCGCCAGATCTGGACAGTTCCCACCGACGGCTCTTCGGCGGCGAAGCGGCTGTTCTCGGCGAACGGAGAACTGGGCAGTCCGCAGTGGTCACCTGATGGTGCACGGCTGGCTTTCGTTTCCAATCGCGGCGATCACGCCTTCGTCGGTGTATTCACGAATGATTCGACGCCTGTCATGTGGCTGGCGCCGACGACTTCGCGCGATGCTTCACCGCGCTGGTCGCCGGACGGAGCACGCATCGCGTTCGTGCGTCAACCGGGAAGCGGCGGCGCTCCTGATTCCATTCTCGTCCGACCGCGCCGGCGCTGGGCGCTCTGGACCGCCGACGCGAGAACCGGTGAAGGCAGGCTGTTGTGGGACGCGCCGGACAAGTCGTATCCGTCGACGCACGGCGGAACGAATCTGCATTGGGCCGCGAATGAACGGATCGTCTTTCTGTCCAACATGGATGGACAGGCGCACCTCTATTCGATTGGAGAGAACGGTGGCGCGCCGCTGCTGTTGACGCCTGGCAATTACATGGCGGAGCACATCACGCTGAGCCCAGACCGCCGCTTCCTGTTGTTTGCCGGAAACGCGGGCAGTGACTTGAACGACGTCGATCGCCGCCACGTCGTGAAGGTGCCCGTGGATCGTGCCGCGCCGAAGGTGATGACTCCGGGTGCCGGTCTCGAGTGGACACCGTTCGTCACTGCCGATGGCAAATACATCGCGTTCATCGGCGCGACGGCGCAGCGACCGCCGCTGCCGGCAGTCATGCCCATCGACGGCGGCAAGCCGGTGTGGATCGGCGCCGATCGCATTCCGGGAGACTTCCCGGCGCAGCTCGTCATCCCGACGAAAGTGGTGATCAAGTCGCCGGACGGATTGGCGGTTCACTCTCAGCTGTTCAACGCGAGAAGAGGCACTGGCCGCAAGCCCGCGATCGTTTACGTCCACGGCGGCCCGCCCCGACAGATGCTGCTCGGCTGGAACTACTCCGACTACTACTCCAACGCTTACGCGCTGAATCAGTATCTCGCGAATCGCGGATTTGTCGTACTTTCCGTGAACTATCGCCTTGGCATTGGCTACGGGCGCGATTTTCAGCAGGCAACGCAGGCGGGCTCACAGGGGGCGTCGGAGTATGCGGACGTACGCGCCGCGGCGGAATGGCTCCGCGCGCAGCCGTTCGTCGATCCGAAGCGAGTCGGGATCTATGGAGGGTCGTACGGTGGGTTTCTCACCGCGATGGCGCTCGCGCGAAACTCGGATCTGTTCGCCGCGGGCGTGGACATACACGGAGTGCACGACTGGACCACGGAGCGTGCGCGGGGATTGATGAACCGTGACCGTTACGAGGAGGCGCCGGACTTGTCTCGCGCGCTGGAGATCGCGTGGACTTCTTCGCCTGTTTCATACATGAAGACGTGGAAGTCGCCGGTGCTCCTGATTCATGGCGATGACGACCGTAACGTCCGATTCAGTCAGACCGTGGATCTCGCTCGCCGGCTTTCGGCGCAGAGGCTACCATTCGAGGAGCTGGTGATCCCTGACGACACGCACCATTTCATGCGGCACTCGAACTGGGTGCGCGTCGATGCGGCGACCACGGAATTCTTCGAGCGGAAGCTCGGGACCTCGGAGGGCGGCACCAGGCCCTGACTAGTTGTTCGAAGTCCGATTTCCGCCGGCGCGACGCAGGAGAATGCCTGTTCCGGCGAGGATTGCGCCTGACACGAGCAACCCCAGCGCCAGCAATTCACCGATTTCATTGCTGGCTCCGTATCGGGCCCCCAGGATCGCGATGACGGAAACTGCCGCACCGAAGGAAAGCAAAATGGTGGCTACGTACGTACACCAGGCCCGCGGCTAAGCTCGAACGCATCGATTCGCCCAGTTCTTTGCCTGACTGATTGTCAAATCATTTGAAACCTGTGCCGGAAGCTCAACCCCGGCAAGCTGGTGAAGGTTTCGGCGTTGGGTCTCAAACTGACCCAACGCCGACGCGACAATAGATTTGAATGCCGTGCCGTCACCGGCTAAATTTGCAAGCTATGCCTTTTCCCGG
>CAZSNV010000432.1:0-3497 GCA_964608035.1 uncultured Gemmatimonadaceae bacterium
GATCAACCCGCTTAGGGCTATCCTGTGTCAACCCGCGCCGGTGCCCAGAACCCGCAGTGTAGCGTGGCGACGCCTCAGCATTGCTAGAGGGACGTCGCACCACACTTAACGTAGGGAGTGGGCCCGTACGTGGCACGCCCATGATGAGAAGTCGCCGTCGTCGATAGGACGGATTAGCGGCTGCGAGGCAACATAAGGGGCTCTGCGTTCTCAGACACCCAACGCCCCGTTCCCTGTCTCAGCTCAGCTGTGACACAGCGCAGATTAGGCCTCGGGCGCTCCAGAATCAAGGCATCGAGCAGCCGGAGACGGAGGTCGACGCCCAACGCATCAACGACGCCGATTGGTCGAAGTTGTCGAAAGGCGAATTCGATCAGACAAAGTTCTTCGCGGCCTACTACCGGACGCTGCGGTGGAACACGGTCACTTCAACGGACCCGAAGCTGTTCCAGGCGCCGTATCGACTCGAGCGGGCATCAGGCACGATGCGTACCAGCTCGAGCCGCTTCGCAAGGGGTAATACCCCAAGAAGAGGTAATGGAAGGGGGAATAAGGGGTCTGCCCCCGCTTGGCGAAAGCCGGGTCTGACAGCCGAGTGCTGGCGCTGCCAGGTCAGGCCGGCACGGAGAGGTCCGGCATCGGCCGCGCGGTGAACAGGCGGCGGCAGAGGCGGGCGATCCAGCGGGCCCAGCGCGCTGACCGTCCAACCCGCGCGCTGTCCGTGGCAATGCCGGTGTTGGCGTACATCTGCCGGTACAGCTTCGAGATGAGCACGAAGGCCAGCCGCGACTTCAGCGACCGGACGCATCGCGAACGGTCCCAGACGTTCCCGAGACTGTAGAACCGGTCCCAGGCGCGCTGCGTGCCGCGCCGGATGTCGTCGGGCGTCATCATCGGATGCGCGGTGTACACCTTGGGCCGCTGTCCCTGCGGAATGAGCCAATGGCGTGTGAGCGGCACGCCGGCAATTCGCGTCGGATCGGTGGCCATCGACTTCTCCCAAGCCGCGAAGTCGTTGGTCCCGGGAAACGGCGTGAGCATCACGAACTGGGCGAACGTCACACCAGCCTGCTGCGCCACCGCGACCGTCGCGTCGAACGTGCTGTCGCGATCACTGGGGAGCCCGAAGATGAACGAGCCCAGGACATGGACGCCGTGCTCCCGGAAGCCGCGGAGCCGATCGATCAGTTCGTCGCCTGCGACGTTGAAGCCCTTGTGCACGTCCTTCAGTCCCTCCGCCGTGACGGATTCGATGCCCACGAGCGCGCCCTTGATGCGCGCCTTGCGCATGGCGTCCAGGAATTCCGGGTCCTCGGCCGCCTCCATCGTGATTTGCGTGAAGAAGATCATGTCGGACGGCAGCGCGGCCAGACGGCGCATCAGCTCGAACCGCTCGGTTCTGATTGCGCTGAGAGTCTGGAACGACGCTTGGTCGGCGCGTCTGGCCGCCATCTTCAGATCGGTCAGGGTCACGGGATAAAAATTATCGTCGGCGAGCGCGATGAATCTGAAGCCCTTGCGTCGCAACTCGACGACCTCGCCGATGACCCGATCGCTCGGGCGTTGACGTGGTCGCTGGCCGTCGGTTTTCCACACCGAGCAGAACGAACAGTGCTTGGGACACCCCCGCACGGTCTGCACCGAGGCCCACATGTACCGGTTCGGCGGCATCAGGTCCCACCGCGCCGGAAGCAGGTCCTCCGGTTCGACGCGCCCGCCTTCGTACATCAGCTGAAGACGGCCCGCGACGCAGTCATCGAGCGCCTGAGCCCAGGCGAGATCGCCGTCGCCCTTGACCACGGCATGGGCGCCACCGAGCTCGTGGGCCTCGCCGGGGAAAAGCGTGGCATGGATGCCGCCATAGATCACCGTGGCACCAGCCTCGCGAGCCAGACGACCGATCTCATAGCCGCGAAGCGCGTTTCCGGTGTGGATGCCGATGCCGACGATGTCGCCCGACGCGAGCCTCGCCGGATCCAGCGGCTCGAGCGTCTCGTCGGTGATCACCGGATCGCCAAAGCGCCGCGGCGTCGCTTCCGCCAGCACGTACAACCACCGCGGCGTGATGACGCCGATGCCAAAAGACACATGACTCGGATTGATCAGATGAACGTTCACAATTGGGGCCTTCGTTCGAGGGACACGCGCAGCAGCTGTTTCAGCGCCGGTGCGCGCGGCAGGAAATCCGCCAGCGTGTGATCGTCGAGCACGCCCATGAACGCACGCTGCGCGCGCTTGAGGGCGCCCTTAAGTCCGCAGGCCGGTTCGATGGGACACGTGTTCGTCTTCTGGTCGAAACACTCGACCAGATCCCAGGTGGCCTCGGTTCGCCGCACGAGCGCGCCAACGTTGATGCCTTCCGGGGCCCGGTTCAGGCGCAGCCCGCCGCGACAGCCGCGGACGCTCGTCACCAGGCCATCCGCGACGAGCACCTGCACCACTTTTACGACGATGTGCGGGGAGACGCGATAGGCGCGGCTCACCTCGCCGATCGACACCGCTCGGTCGGTGTGCACGGCCAGGTAGAGCAGCACTCGGAGCGAGTAGTCGGAGAATTTCGTCAGGCGCATCGCAGCGGCTGTGGCGAAGCCTACCACAAACATGTATTCTGAATACATCTTTAAGGGTGCTCCGCGACCGTCGCGCATCGCCCTTCCGCCCATGAACCGGCTGCATCACTGGTACTGCCGATCGGCGCACTGGCGATCGACGCTCGAACAACTGCTGCCGTGGGCGCTCGCAGGCGTCCCCGTCGGCGATCACCTGCTCGAGTTGGGGTCGGGGCCGGGCCTTGTGACGCCGATGCTGGCGGCCCGGACTACGCGCGTGACCGCGATCGACACCGATCCCACCGCAGTGGCCGCTCTTCTCCGTCGCACGGCTGGCGGCGTCGGAATCGTGCGCGGGGACGCGACCGGCCTGCCATTTGCCGCCGGCACGTTCTCGGCGGTGGTGGCGTTCACCATGCTCCACCACATTCCCACAGCGGCGCTGCAGCAACAGCTGTTCCGTGAGGTCTCCCGCACGCTTCGTCCAGGCGGAGTGTTCGTCGGCATGGATGCGCGGTTCAGTCCGGGCCTATGGCTATTCCATCTCGGGGACACGTTTGCTCCGCTCGCGCCAGACACGACCGGCCCGTGCCTCGCCGCCGCTGGCTTCCGGGACATTGCCATCGACGTGAGAAAGGGTTACTTCAGATTCTGCGCCCGCTCCTCGACGTGGAGGTAGGCCGGATGAGCGGCCGATCTGTGCGACCCCTCGCCCGACGCACAGCGAGACTACATGTATGAAGGGTAACAGGAGGCAGTGATGGAGCCACGGATCGATTACGCGAAGACGGCCCCGGGCGTCCGGACCGCGATGTGGGGTCTCGAAGAGTATGTGCACCAGAGTGGACTCGAGCGACCGCTCCTCGAGCTGGTCAAGCTGCGGGCCTCGCTCCTCAACGGCTGCGCGTATTGCGCCGACATGCACACAAAGGTCGCGCGATCGCTCGG
>CAZSNV010000433.1:0-3473 GCA_964608035.1 uncultured Gemmatimonadaceae bacterium
ACCAACCTCACCTATCAACCCGGTCTATTCCTCACCCATCATCCCGGTCCGTACCCACCAATCGAAGTCCTCCGCGGACCTCAGCGCCCTCTGCGGTCAATGCTGTTCAACCAGCTTGCGAAATGCATCAACAGCAGGTGGTCCAGACCCAACTCCTTCATCGTGTTTGAAGTAGACATAAGCCTCGGACCACGGCTGCTCCTGCACGCGCGCGAACCAGTCGGCGAGCGCCTTCGCGTCGTAATCGAGGCGATGGAGGCGCATGTAACCCCACGATGCGCTCGCGATCGGCGGCGTCGCGAAGTCGTCCTGGTCGATGATCGTCATCGCCACGTCCTTCGCGCGCAGCGCCTCGACGACGTCTTCGTCGAACCAGCTCGAGTGCCGGAACTCGAAGGTGAACTTCCGCCCGCCGGGGAGAAACTCGAGAAAGGCCCGGAGCCGGTCGATGTCCTTCTTCATGTTCGGCGGCAACTGAAAGAGCACCGGGCCCAGCTTGGCGCCTAACAGCTCGGTGCTCTTGAGCAGGTAGTAGACGAGGTCCTTCGACTCCGGCTTGAGGCGCGCGTGGTGCGTGATGCGCTGGCTGGCCTTGATGGCGAACGTGAACGTGTCCGGCACCTGCGACGCCCAATCCTGCAACACGTTTTCCCGCGGCATCCGGTAGAACGTGTTGTTGATCTCCACCGTGGGGAAACGCGTGGCGTAGTAGCCCAGCATCCCGTCGGCCTTGACGTCCTCGGGATAAAATGAGCCCTTCCACTCCTTGAACGCGTAGCCGCTGGTGCCGGCCAGGAGTCGCACGAGGAGTGCCTTACGACGCCTTGCGGGCCTTCTTCTTCTTGGGCGCTTCCTCGTCCTCGTCCTCGTCGGCGCCTTTGGCGAGGCTTGCTTTCAAGGCCTCCATGAGGTCGATGATCTTGCCGCCGCCATCCTGCGCCGGCTCGGTCGTGATCTCATGGCCCTCGACCTTGCCCTGGATGGCCTCGAGTACGCGCTCACGCACGGTGTCCTTGTACTTGGCCGGCTCGAACGATTCGGTCGTCCCCTGGTCGATGAGCTGCTTGGCGAGCTTGAGCTCGGTGTCCTTGACGTCGCCCTCGGGGATTGGCACCTCGGTGGACGCCTTCATCTCGTCGGCGTAATGAAGTTGTTCCATGACGATGACGCCCTTCTTGGGACGCAGCAGCACCAGATACTGCTGCCCGCGCGACGCAAACTGGCCTAACGCCGCTCGGCCCGTCTCCTCGAGCGCCTTGGCGAGCAGTCGGTACGCGCGGTCGCCACCCTTGTCGGGGCCGAGGTAGTAGATCTTTTCGACGTATTCGCGATCGACTTCGGAGAGCGGGACGAATTCGTTGATGTCGATGGTGCCGGTCGCCTTCTCGTCGAGCGCCTTCAACTCGTCAGGCGTAAAGACGACGTACTGGTCCTTGGCGAATTCGTATCCCTTGACCATCTCATCGCGAGCGACGACTTCGTTGTTGTCCTTGGGGCAGACGTATTGCTGCTTCACGCGCGTGCCGCACTTCTTGTGGAGCATGTTGAACGACACGTTCGAGCGCGATTCGGCGGACGAATAGATGTGCACCGGGACGGAGACGAGTCCGAAGGAGATGGTCGCGGTGCCGGTTGATTTGACGGGCATTGGGACGGATTGCGGAGGTCAGATGACGGATGGGAATGCTTCCAATTGAGCCTGACGCGAAGGCGTCGGTGGGCGCAAGGGGGCGGTGCCTTATAGATGAGCCGAATCAGCACGTTGCATGAAGTAAGCAGTAAGCAGCTATCTGCAGTTTGCCCTCAGAAATTACCGTCGAGCCCCAGCGTCCAGATGAATCGCGACTCAAGCCCGCCACGACGCAACGGCACGAGCGCGTTGGCCACGAGAATCGGTCCACCGGGCGTCCGGAACTTCATCCCGAACGATCCGTTGACGCGATGATCCTTGACGTTGGGGATGTTCGTCGGGCTGATGGTGCGTGTCACCGGGAACTGGTACGACACTTCTCCCGGCAGGATCAGTGAACTCTCGCCGACCTGCCATTCCGTGAGAACATCCACAGCCAGCGTCGCCCAGTCGGACAGCGGCTGGTCGAAGCCCCCGGTCGCGATCAGCGCATCGTTGCGCCCGCCGCGCAATGCATATCCTACGTTGAAATGCGGCGCAAAGGCGCCCAGCCGCGTCGAGGCGAGCAGCAGCCCGCGCACCGACAGGTGACCCGAGCCAGTCAAATCCTCATCCGAACCGGTGGGCAAGCGAGCGTCCGCCATGAACGCCACACCGCTGTTCTCGGTCGAACGAATGCTCCACTTCGTGCGGAGCGCCATATCTCCCAGCCCAGTGGCGAATCCGAATGTCGCCGCGCTTGCGGACAGCACCGGATGCGCCGAGTCCCCCGCGAAGAAGTGCGACGTCGGGATTCCGAACGGGAAGAACTGTCCCGTGCTGCGTCCGGTCAGGCCGGTGTGCACGATCGGTACAGCCAGGCCGATGTCGACATGATCGCTCACGCCCCACGTCGTGAAAAACGTGGTCACCAGCAGGTTCACGCTGAGATCGAGCTTCACCTGCAGCACATCGTTCTCGCGCAGCGGCTGGCCGAGTCCGGCCGGCGGGACATCGTCGTGCGAGAAGTTCAGGATGACCTGATTCAGCGGAACGCCGCGCAGCGACGTGAAGTTCAGTCCGGACATGTTGGCGCCGACGACGAACCGTCCCCTGCCCAGCGTCTGGGCCCGTTCCCCGAAAATCGGGCCTAACGACGTAGACGTCCGCACGGGCAGGCCGCCCACGAACCGGTATGTCACGCCGCTGGCTGTTGCTGACAGTGGGAGGTTCGCGGCGCTGGCCGCGATCGCATCGGTCAGGAACCCGAGGATGGCGCCGTTGTTGGCGATGACGTCGGGCAGAAAGTGATCGCCATGTCCATTCGTGGCATTCACCGAGTTGTCGAGACACAACGGCCGCCCGCATTCACCAAAGCTGAACAGCTCACGGATCCGGTCGCGCATCCCCTGGGCCGACGCAGGAGTCCCCGTCGATGCGACAAGGCACAGCCCAACCAGCGCGCCACGCATACGCATCGATTCTCTCCCTGTTGACTAGTTGACCAGCGCGACCAGACGCCACTCACTGCCCCTGCGCTCGAGTCGCGCGCGGAGCGACACCGGAACCGTTGACGTTTGCCCGCGACGTGTCGTGACCACGTTGGTCCCTTGCACGCGCGCCGTGGCGGCGTCGCCATTGATCACGATGTCGCTGACGGACCAACGCGGCGTCATTGTTCCGCCTTCGCGCCATAGCGCTTCCAGGCCCTCGCGCTGGTCCTCGGCGCCTTGCGGCCCCGTTGACGGCGCGCGGCTGGTGCGCGGGTCCGCCTTGTTGCTCGGGTGCGGCTTCACCTCCCCGTTTTCCCTGGTCGCCTCGGCGGTGCCGTCGGGGTTTCGCACGGATTCGTTGATACCGGACG
>CAZSNV010000434.1:0-3469 GCA_964608035.1 uncultured Gemmatimonadaceae bacterium
GATGGTGGGAGTTGAGCTGGTCGAGCTGGGTATAGATGTCCTGGGCCTTGCGCGACGTCGTGAGCATCGACACCGCGATCAGCACCAAGAGACTCCCAAGTCCGACTGCCGCCACCACCCACGTTCTGAACCGCATAGATGCCTCCAAACCCGACCGTACGACTCAGGTTATCGCTTTCGACGTACCTTGGGCATCCTGCGAAGGGGGGAGACCCGGCTGAACAGGACGCTAACCTGGCCCCACGATGTTCAATCCACATCAAACCTGCACCTCTCCCCCATTAACCGGATTGTTCCTCTGCGGGCTACGGGTGTACTGGTTGAGAAGATGCGAATTCGATTAACCCGCAAGCTCTCGGAGCTACTCAATGGCGTCGACATCTCTCGCCGGCGCGTTGGAGACTTGATCGACCTGCCATCGCCTGAGGCTGAGCTCCTTCTCGCTGAAGGGTGGGCGATCCCTGCTGCCGACGCCTCCGCGACGGATGCTCGAACAATCCCCGTCGACCAGCCGAAACGTTCCCGCAAGCGCCAGACCTAAATGGCTTCCGGGCGACAAGCCATATACTCTTGACCTAAACAGACATCAAAGGGTGCAGCGGACTTGCGCTGCAGGAAGCTGGATGGTCGGGCCGCCATCCTCCAAGGTCGCGAGACCAGGAGGATGCGTTGCTGCCCAGACTGCTCGTCACCTTTTCCCGACGCGAGTCAGCGTCACATTTCCATCAGCTGAAGTCGGCGCGCTCTGCTGCTTTGGAGGCCACATGCTTCTGAAGGTGGCAATCCTGCTGCTCATCGCGTGGCTCCTCGGGATCGTGGGACTCTACAACGTAGGAACCCTCGTCCACGTGCTGCTACTCGTGGGCCTGATGCTGCTCTTACTTGGGGTGCTCAAAGCCCGCGATGGGGCCGCACCCGGACGCACCCACTCCGGCGACGACAAACGATGACGCACAGCCGAGCGAGGGTTGCGACGTTCATCTTCGACAATTCGCTCCTGCTGGTCGCAGGAACGGTGATGGCAGTCGTCTGGGCGAACGCTGACCTGACCAGTTACGACGCGGTCGCGCACCCACTGCATTTCTGGGTCAACGACGTCGGGATGGTGTTCTTCTTCGCGCTCGCCGCGAAGGAAGTGTTCGAAGCGACGTTGCCGGGCGGCCCGTTGGCATCTCCCCGTCGGGCGCTGTCGCCTCTCGCGGCGGCGGTCGGCGGTATGGTGGCCCCCGCCGTCATCTACGTGGGCTTGGCTTCGACGCTCGGACCCGCGGAACTGACGCGGGGATGGGCGATTCCGTGTGCGACTGATATCGCCTTCTCGGCGATGATCGCCCGCGTCATCTTCCAGACAGGGCATCCAGCGATCCCGTTTCTGCTTCTGCTGGCGATCGCCGATGACGCGCTCGGTTTGATCGTTCTCGCTATCTTCTATCCGTCGGGTGCTCTGTCCTTTCCTGCACTCGTCGCGTTGATGACGGCGGCGATTGCGCTCGCAATCTGGATCCGGAGGCGTCGAATTCAGAGCTTCTGGCCTTACGTAATCGGCCCTGGCGCATTGTCATGGGCCGCCCTGTACTTGGGCGGATTTCATCCCGCGCTCGCGCTCGTACCGATCGTACCCTTCATGCCGCACGCCTCGCGCGACCTCGGCCTGTTCGACCGGAGAAAAGAATTGCTGCCGGACACGCTGAACCGATTCGAGCACTGGTGGTCGATGCCCGTTCAGTTTGTGTTGCTGCTCTTCGGATTTGCGAACGCCGGCGTTCCATTCGGGGAGGTCGGACCGGGCACCTACTACGTCCTGGCGGCCCTTCTTCTGGGGAAACCGATTGGCATCCTTGCATTCTCGAGCGGAGCACGTTTGCTTGGAGCGCGCCTCCCGTCAGGGCTTCAGTTCGGTGATCTCCTCGTAGTCGGCATTGCCGCCTCGATTGGCTTTACCGTGTCGCTCTTCTTTGCGACGGCGGCGTTCCCCGAGGGGAGCGCGTTGTCTCAGACCAAGATGGGCGCGCTCCTGAGTTTTCTGGCCGCACCGCTCGCACTCGCTATTTCACGGATCATGCGTGGTCGTGCGAATTGACTGGACATAATTCGAAGGAGCGGACCGGCTGTACCCGAAGGCAACCACGCGGCCGCGATTGCTCTCCATCAAACGCCGCAGGATTTACCAACCGCGTCGCCCATGGTTGCCACAGCTGCTATGTTCGCGGACTCCTCGGCGATGTCCGCAAATCGACTTCCGCACCGCGCGATCACAAGTTGGAACGGACGTAGACGGGTGCGACCTCGCGGACATCCTCGATCTTTTTGGGGAGGATAGTCAGCTTATGTTTATGCGGGTGAACTCGAGGTGCGCCCACCACCCAGCGCCCGGAGACGAGTCAGAGGGGTTGGGCTCTGGGCACATGCGGATCGTTGGCGCGTCGTCGAGGCGCGTCTAAATAACGTGGCGGCTTCAATGAATCGACCACCCGCAATCCATACTTTCAAACCTTATGGGCTGCAGTGCCTCGTGATCCATAATTGCTCGGTGCCCGCCAGTTTGGTGCGCCAGCATTGCTCTCGCCCTGGCGCCGTGTGTTCGCCTCGGCGATGCCCGAGGCTCGAGCTGTTCTTTATCGATGCGTCGGCGCATCGAACCACCACCGCCCATCACAGAATTACACCGTGGCCGGAACTGTGCCCGATCTAGCAACGCCCATCGTTAACATTCGTCCAGGAACGCCGACAACGGAGCGCGTGGCGCTCGGAGGCATTTTTGTCGCGAGTGCTGCTGCCGTTGCATTTCTGCTGTGGCTCCTGTATTTCCACCATCCGCCACCCGCCCTCGCGCGACAGTGGATCTTCTTGCCGCAGCTCAATGCCCTGCTGAACGGCCTGAGCGCCGTCGCACTGTGCGTGGGCCTGTATTTCATCAAGCACAAGAAATGGCGTGCTCATCGAGTCAGCATGCTCTCGGCTTTTGGTTTCTCGTCCTTGTTCTTGGTCAGCTACATCGTGAATCACGCGCTGCGTGGCGACACACCCTTCCCAGGCGTCGGGACCGCCCGGACGGTGTATCTGTCAATCCTGGCGAGTCACGTTCTGTTTTCAATCGTCGCGCTGCCCATGGTCTTAACGACGTTGTTTTTCGCACTCAGCGGTCAGTTCAAGGCGCACCGCCGCCTCGTCCGAGTCACGTTCCCGATCTGGCTGTATGTGTCCGTGACCGGCGTGGTCGTGTTCGTATTTCTGAAGGCATATGCCTATTAGGATGACTCGCGCGCCTCGGAGTGGCGCGCGCGTGATTTCCTTCACTGAGCGTCCACGTGCATATGCGCGAGCTCGAAGACCCGCAGTACTTCGTAGGGGGCGCGGTCACTGTCACCGGTGGGCATCGTCAGATTGAAGCCGACCTGCGGGGAGCCAAGGCCTCCCAGCCAACACTGGTACGGAATTCCGGGCCTTTCTCAATTTGTTCGCCAATTAA
>CAZSNV010000435.1:0-3469 GCA_964608035.1 uncultured Gemmatimonadaceae bacterium
CCTGGGCCACGTCCTCCGCTTCGCTCGCATCGCGTAGGACGACCGTGAGCCGACGCATCAGCGCTGGATAGGCGGCGAGAAGCTCTGCGTCGACGTTGCTCACCGCCGAAGTCGCCCGGGCAACTTCCAAGTTGTCCTCCTTGGTCGTTCTCCGATACAACACCACGACGCCCCGATTCCTTGCGTGCCGCGTCAATTTCGGCCTCCAGCACTGGGGTCGAGCCAACTGATTCACGAACACGTTGAGGGGGCGGGCCGCGGCGTAGGCACACGCCGTAGGTGGCTAATTGCCACAACGTTGAGTCGTGGCGGCGCCAGATACACGGCTAGGGTGAACGGTGAGCCATGCTGCTGTCGAGAGCGCGATGGGTGGTGGCCGTGGTCATCTTGCTGAGCGCGCTCGCGGCTGTCGGCGCCACCTACGCCTACACGCTGTACTTAGAGCAGGACCACTACGCGGCCGGACTTGGTCGCATCGATGCTTACGCAATCGGCGAGCAGCCCACGGTACTGAACATCTACTTCACCGTCGGAGCAGGGGATGTTCCCCGAGACGCAAGCGTCACTGAGGACGCTCGGACTGTGACCGTCAAGGTCAACACGTCGGTCTTCATTCCGGGGCGTGGGCGGTTCAAGAATCTCGCCGGCTACTTCAAGCAAACGACCGTGACCTTGAGGGACCCACTCGGTGAGCGCGTCGTCATTGATGGTGGAACAGGCAGGGTCGTCCCGCTGAGTCCCGTCCAGCGGTAAGTGCGCCGCGGTGAACCCACACGGGCTCAGACCATCGCCACAAAGTTTCAGCCAAGCGATCGAAAACAACATCTCCTAGCGTCCAGGCTGCCGTAGTCTTCCGCGCGTGAGTCCGAGCGGCGGACAGGTCAAGCGGCGATGGCGCTTCTACTCGACACCGGCGGGCCGCCGTCCTGTCGCTGCGTTCATAGATGGATTGTCGGACAGTGACGCGGCAGAGGTACACGCGGCGATGCGTGACGTCCGCGACGCGGGCCTCCGCGCGGCCCGACACTTGCGAGAAGAGATCTACGAGGTCCGCGCAGAAGGAGCCAACGACAGTTATCGCATCCTCTTTGCTACCGAGGGTAAGAAGAGCCGAATCCTGCTGGGCCTAGTAGCGACGACGAAGCACTCGCAGCAAACTCCGCCGAAGGACATCCGACTCGCCGAGCGCCGGCTGTCTGAATGGCGCCGCCGGAGGGCTTGACGGGCTATACCGAATAAGGTATACCTACTGACAACGGAGGTGGAGTGATGGCAGAAGTGAAGAGGCGTGTCCGACGTGCGCGCGCGGCTGACGACCTCGATCGCTCAATTGCCCGCCGCGCCACCGCGAATCCCGATTATCCCCAGATGGTCCAGGCAGCCCTGGATCGTCGGCGGCTTCTTCGGGCTCTTGCCGCTGAGCGGGAACGTCAGCACATTCCACAGATGACCGTAGCGCGCAGCATGAAGACGTCGCAGCCGGCGGTTGCGCGCATCGAAAGTGGCGAAGTGGATGTGCGGCTTTCCACCATCGAGCGATACGCGGCGGCGGTCGGAAAGCGAATCCAATACGAGCTCGCGCCCGCATAGCGTTTGGCGTGTCATTAGAACGGCCTCCCGGCAAGGGGGCCGTTCTTGTTACTCAGGGCCATGGCCCAACAGCTAGTGATCGTCTTGTAGCCGCACTTCAGATTCATCTTCATCATCATCTTCTTGATCTTCTTCCGGACGATGTTGCTCTTCTTGTTCGGCGAGAATGTGATCGATGGCGAACTGCGCCCACGAGTGGGACACGGCCGGTGGCTGCCGGCGCAACCGGAAGGGTTGGTCCCCGCCATTCGCAATGACCATGAAGGCAATCGGTCACGCGCCGCCCAAGTTTCGAGACACTGGCCTTCGTCACGTTTGCGAGAAACCCGCTGAGCACGGTCAAGAGCACATCTGCATCTGCGGGATGATTCGCCGGCCTCCAGCTCAGTAGCTACTCCGACCACCCATTGAGGCGAGTTGTCAGAGCTTGCGCTCGATGGCGTCTACTGCGCGACGTACCGGGTTGGGGCTTGACTGATTCTCCAACTGCACCAAGAGACCTGCCGCATTTCGACGGAACGCCCTTGTCGGCCCAGACCACTGCTTAAAGAGCCAACCGATGGCGCCGGCGGCCACCGGGACCACGCCGGCTTCGACAACCTGGGTCAATCCACTCGACGCGAAGATGGCAACGGCCGAGTTCAAACCGAGGTCCCGATAGATATGCGACCACTCTTCCCTCGCCTCCGCGTAAGAGCCCTTCAGCCGTGTTGCAAGATCACGCTCGCGTTCGACCGTCTTCATCCCCCTCGCTGGATCGGAGGTGGCCGCCCAAACGTCGTGCAAGAACGTACGAAATCGTGCGAGGCGACCCGTCTTGCGAAGATCAAGGGCGTCCGAGAGGGAAACGTTGTTGAGCATCGGGAGCGGGGCCTGGGCGAAGGCCGAGGCAAGCGCATCAGTGTCATCCCTTGCTCTGTCACCACGTGAGAGAAGCCGGAAGTTCGCCCGATCATAAGCAAGGCGCGGGACGAGGTATCCACCGACAGCATCTGCGATCCACGCCGCCTCAAAGATGTTCTGTCCGGACGCCATGCTGAACACCGTTCCTGTTTCCGGCGGCCTCAACGAGTAGCGCGTTGGATTCACGCGCCGATAGGCACGCATGGCCTCGTAAATGGCCTCCCGCTCCGTCCGCGACAGAGTGGGCGGGAGCACGTCCTTAAGCATGGCTGGCAGATCCTCATCCCGATCCGTGTTGAGTGCGGAGCCCTCAAGGGCATCTTGGACAAGGTCGGGCCCAACCTTCAGCGACAATTTGCCTTCACGCACGGCACGAGCTGCTAGAAGCATGAAAGGCGGCGCGTCCTGTATGAAGTGGCGCGGTTCTGGAACGAGCAGGACGAGGTCATTTGCGATCCAATCCTCAAGCGCGCAGACCATCAAAGCGTGGTTCGGGAACTCCTGAATCCAGAGCTCCGGCCTCTGAAGTGGACCCATCGGAGGCTGGCTCGCGCCCTCGATGGTGGTCACGTGCATCGAGAACGGGTCAATCACGACGATTTCGTCGCTGTAGAGGGATAGTCGAACCACGTCGTTCAGGACGGCGTCCGCGAATGGCCGCGCCCAGAGGAACGTGCGTAGTGCGCTGTCGTTTGGTTGAGGCAAAACGCGTGACTCGCTGAGGGTCCTCGGCCTTACGCGCGCGATGTACTCGCGCATGAATGCCGTCACATCGTCGCGGCGCACCGTGGCCTCGACCTTCAGACGATCGCCCTTGCCGGTGATGCCGAAGTGCTTTCGACACAGCCGCACGAGGGCAATGGCCGACTGCTTCAGGTACGCGCGCACCTCGGCGGAATCGTCACGCTCGGACCCGTCCTGACCCGGTCGGTCAGTCATCGCAAGAGACTATCGCGTGCACTACTCGCATTAAGAG
>CAZSNV010000436.1:0-3447 GCA_964608035.1 uncultured Gemmatimonadaceae bacterium
TCAGGTCGGTCCAGACGCCCGCCGCGCACAGCCGAACGTAGATGTCCGCGAACGCGACGCCGAACAGGCTGAGCCACGCCCAGCGCATGTGCCCGCGATTGAGGCAGCTCGCGCAGTCATACGTCTTCTTGCGCACCGGTGCGCGCGACGGCTGGTCGAGCACGCCGCCGACGAGATGGCGGAAGGAATGACAGCCGAGGGTGTAACCGCCGAGGAGAATGACGTTCAGCGCGAGGACCAGTGTGCCGACACCGATGCCGAAGGACACGCTGTCGGTGGCCGGATCGGCGAACTGCGTCGCGAGGTAGACGTCATAAGCAAGGAAACCGAGGAAGATCAGCGCGACGTACAGGAAATACCGATGGATGTTCTGGAGGATGAGGGGCAATCGCGCCTCGCCCCAGTAGCTCGTGCGTGGCTCGCCGACGGCGCAATTCGGCGGATCAGCCCAGAACGCCTTGTAGTAGGCACCGCGATAGTAATAGCAGGTGAACCGGAACAGGCCCGGGAAGGGCAGGATGAGGAGCGCCGGGGAGAAGGGCAGCCAGCCCGGCCACCACGCGGGACGCGGACCGAACCACGCGTGCGGAGAATCGCCGAACAGCTCGGGAGCGTAGAACGGCGACAGATATGGACCGTGGGTGTAGTTCCTGTTCTGAAACGCCGCCCAGGTCGCGTAGACAACGAACGCTCCGAGGATCATGAAGGTGACCATCGGTTGAACCCACCAGGCGTCGCGGCGCATGGTCTGGCCAAACCGGCGTGGTGTCATCTGGACGAGGGCATCAGCCATGCGTTCGGTACGGCCTCCGATAGAGGGCAGTGATGAGCCGACGAGCGTTGGAGATGTGCGGACACGGGCGTCGCGTGTGGCGCGGGTGTCGGGGTTCACGAGGGCGACGACTTATGCGCCGCCGCCGCGCCCTTGTCAATGCTCACCGCACACCGGCCATCGAGACGGCGAGCAGAGCTCTGAACGCCCTCGCCCGCGTGCATCGGCGCAACGTTTTCCCGGTTCGCAACATCCGTGAGCCGTGACTCGTAGAGTCGGTCGCGGGGTCGGCGCGCATTTCGCCGATGGAAGGCGGCGGGCGGATCGGCTGGCAACTTCTCACCAGGAGCTGGGAATGGGATCGATTACCGAGCGGATGAAGGGCGCGGCGCTCCTCGACAACGCGACGTACGAGGAGGTCGAGGCGGATACCACAGCGACCGGCCAGGCAGCGGTGGTGGTGGTACTGGGTGCCATCGCGTCAGGAATTGGCATGGCGCGCGGCGGATCCGGCGGAATCATTGCGGCGGTGCTGGGGTCGCTGATCGGGTGGGCGCTGTGGGCCGGGATCACCTACATCATCGGCGACAAGGTGCTCGGCGGAACGGCGACGTGGGGCGAGCTGCTGCGGACGCTGGGATTCGCGCAGGCGCCGCGCGTCCTCGCGGTTCTCGGCATCATTCCGGGGATGCAGTGGATCGTCGCCTCGGTCATCGGCGTCTGGGTCCTGATCACGGGCGTCGTGGCGATTCGGCAGGCGCTCGATTTGTCCACGGGGAAGGCCGTCGCCACCGCGATCCTTGGATGGCTCGCGATGATGATCCCGATGGCGCTGCTGGGTCTCGGCTGGCACTAGCTCTTGCGCGCGAGTTGATCGCGCGTGGGCATCGCGCGGCGTTCTCGAGTCGGGACACGGCGGCGTGCCGGTCGCCCGACGGAATGCTCGGTCTCGAGCTCGGCATTCTCGAGCCGCGCGGCGACTTTCGTCCTGGCAATACCATGTCGATCGGGTATGGCCTGCGCGGGGGCGTACTTCGGCACCGAGACCATCGTGGAGAGCTGCTGCGACGAGAACGGAGATCGCGAACGTACCCTCACTCGTTGACGAGTCCGGTGCGACGATCCAATCAGCTCAGGCCCGACTGTCTCCGAACGGCGCTCGCGAGCTGACGCTCGAGGGTAAACGCGGTTTCGTCGATGAGCTCCTCCGCTCGGAGCTCGTAGCACCACTCCTCGCCGGCCTCGTTGATGAAGACGCGGTCGAAGCCTGAGCCTTCGCCGAGCACGCGCGATGCGCGCCGGTCTCGAGAGCGGCGGTCATAGACTTGCCAGTGGCCGCCGTGCCGGTCGCCAAAGATCAGCATACCATCAGGCCCGGCGGCGGTGTGCGGCGACCGTCGATCGCTCCCGGTCTGTGCGCCCCTGCGGTCACCCTCCTCTGACGACTTCGACATCTCTGCGGCGTTGGAGGCTCTGGTAGGATCGGGCGGAATCAAGTGACGTGCTGCAAGTGGCGATCCACGGCCGTGCGACTGCATCGGCCGAAGGAACGGCAGAGAGGCCGCGTCGCCGAGAAGAAGACCGCTGCGGCGAGAGAGTCAGCGCCGTGGTCGGCGGAGGGGCGCAAACGGAAAAAGGCCGCCTGACCGAGGCGGCCTTTTTCCTTCTGGGTCGACTGCTTTTGACAGCTCCCGCGGAGGGACTCGAACCCCCGACCCGGGGGTCCCGATCCTGGTCACCCATCATGGCCACCACGGCCATCCCCATGATCGCCTCCGTAATCCTTAGTCCTTGTCGCCCTTGTCGCCCTTGTGGCTGAAGCTGTACGTCCCGTCCCAGGCCCAGGTGCGCTGGCCCAGGGACCTGACAACGACACTGGGATGGAACCAGGTGAACATCCCGGTCCCGCCCGAGAACGTGCACAGTCCGAGACCGGTCGCAAAATTGAGCGCGCAATGGCCGACCGCGGTGTTGTTGCCGGGTCCGGGCGGGTCGAGGACGACGTCACTGTCCAGCGAGGTAGTACCGGCCGCCTTTGCATAGACGACCCTCGAGCCGACCTCGATCGCCTTGAGGTTCGAGGACGTGATCGTGCAGAAGGAACCGGCGAGGCCCGTGTACGCCGAGCACTCCTTCGTCACAAGGAGAGCTCCGCTTCGCGGGGAGGACGCCGACAACGACGGGGCGACCGCCTGTCGGACGGTTCCCTCAGTCGGAACTCCGCGTCCGTCGGCACACGCGACGGCGGCCACCGTCCCAGCACAGAGACATCCAATTACCACGCGCTTCATTGTGAGAAAAATCGCGCATTTCATGAGCACACTCCTTCGGCGTTGCCGCCAGAAAGGCGTCGCCAGTAGCGCCGGGATACTGCCTTGTATAGCAATGGCAATCATTGGCAGCCCCGCGATCGATATAGGCCATTTCTCAAGCGTCGGACGCGAATGCTTAGCGGTCCTTTTGAGGAACTGACGCGAGCATAGGAGTCGAATGGCAGACGCTGCTGAGCGATCCATCACGCGGCCGCCTGCCAAGCAAGAGTCAAGCGAAAAGCAAAACGGGCACCTCCATCCGGAAGTGCCCGCTTTTGTGAGTTGATGCACTTGCGAGTCCTAGAACTACTCCCGAGGAGGGACTCGAACCCCCGACCCGGTGATTAACAGTCACCTGCTCTA
>CAZSNV010000437.1:0-3447 GCA_964608035.1 uncultured Gemmatimonadaceae bacterium
GCACAGCCGAGGAGTGGCGCCAGCGCGCTGAGCGCGTTCGCGATTCAGCGCACGCTGGGTGGCGGGACGCCTTGGGTGACGCTCTCGGAAACTCGTCAGGCGCCGCCGCTGTGCGTCTGGCTCGTGTGGTCGAGCATCGTGGCGTCGTGGTCACGACGGGCCAGCAGCCGGGCGTCTTCGGCGGCCCGGTCTACACCTGGAGCAAGGCCATTTCGGCGCTGACCCTTGCCGATGCGATCGAGTCCGAGACGGGCATTCCCACGGCTCCCGTGTTCTGGGCCGCCACGGACGACAGCGACTTTGCCGAAGCATCGTATACGCTGCTTTCGCGAACGGGTGGGGTTGATCGCGTCACGATCGAGTCGACGCGACCCGAAGGCACGCGCATGGCCGATATTCCGCTTCCAGACATGCGCGCCGCGCTGGAGCGTCTGACGTCTGCCTGTGGATCCGCAGCCGACAGGCGCCCGCTCGACTTCGTGCGCGACGCGTACCGGCCGCCTGCGTCGGTCGGGAGTGCCTATGTCTCGTTGCTGCGCGCCCTGCTCGAGCCACTCGGCATCGCGGTGCTCGACGCATCACATGCCGCGGTGATGAGGGCGGCACACCCCGTGTTGGTCCGCGCGCTGCATGAGCGCGAACACATCGCACGCGCCCTTGCCGCGCGATCGGCGGCGCTTGAAGCCGCCGGGCACTCGCCACAGGTCGCGGATGTCGACAACCTGACGCTGGTGTTCGAGCGTCAGGGGCTGCGCCGGGAGCGCATTGCGAGGGCTCGCGGCGCGGTGGCGGCGGCCACCGCCGAACCGGGTTCGCTGTCACCTAACGTGCTTCTGCGACCGGTGGTCGAGCGCGCGCTGCTGCCAACGATTGCGTATGTCGCCGGGCCCGGAGAGATCGCGTATTTCGCGCAGGTGTCCGCCGTGGCCAACGCCCTCGGCGTCGATCCGCCGTTGTCCGTGCCAAGGTGGAGCGCAACGCTGATCGAGCCGCCGATTGCGGAAATTATGGGACGTTACCGGTTGCAGACGGACGACTTCGCCGATCCGCACGCTGTGGAGACGCGTCTCGCTCGTGAGGCATGGCCGGCGGATGTGGCGAACGCGATGGAGCAATTGCGCCGGGATCTCGCCGTGCGTCTCGCGGGTGTTCGTGCCTCGCTGCAGGGCCTGGACGGGCTCGCTCCCTCGGCGACGGTGGACGGAACCGGTCGGGCCCTCGAGTGGCGCCTGAGCCGTCTCGAGCGCCGGATCAGCGCGGCTGTCAAGGCGCGTGAAACGGTACTCATGCGCGACCTCGCGACGGTGCGGGGATCGCTCTTCCCGGCCGGCGTCAGGCAGGAGCGCGCGCTGAATCTCATCCCGCTCCTCGCTCGCCATGGGATCGGATTGCTCGACGACATGCGCGTGAGCGCTTCATCGCACGCCCGATCGCTCCTCTCCGCCGCGACGGAGCCCGCGGTCGCAACGTGACGAGCGAGGCGCAGCCGGATGGCGCGGTCCCGCCCGTCCCTCCGCAGGGGATGTCCGGTGGCCAGGCAGCGACGCTCATCGGCGCAGGGATCGGCGTCAGCCGGCTCCTCGGACTCGTCAGGCAGCGCGTCTTTGCCTTCTTCCTCGGGTCCTCCGACGCGGCCGACGCATTTGCCGCTGCGTTCCGGATTCCCAACATGCTGCAGAACCTCCTGGGCGAGGGCGTGCTGTCGGCCTCGATGATTCCGGTGTACGCCGGCCTGAAAGCGCGCGGGGACGACGAGGGGCGGCGGGAAGTGGCGAGCGCCGTGCTGGCGCTATTGGCCCTCGTTACGGCGATCATCGTGCTGCTCGGCGTGTTGTTCGCGCCCCAGATCACGTCGGTCATCACCATCGGCTACACCGGCGAGAAACTGGCGCTGACCACTCGTCTGGTGCGCGTGCTTTTCCCGGGCGCCGGCCTGCTCGTGCTGTCGGCCTGGTGTCTCGGCGTCCTGAACGCGCATGGACGCTTCTTCCTGGCGTATGCGTCGGCGGCGTTCTGGAACGTCGCCATGATCGGCACGCTGCTGTATTTCGGCGGCCGGACGAACCAGGTGGAATTGGTCGGCTGGCTCGCGTGGGGATCGGTGGCTGGCTGCTTCCTGCAACTCGCGGCGCAATGGCCAGGCGTCATGGCGGTACTCGGCGCCTTCCGCTGGCGCTGGAATCGTCATCGCGCCGAAGTGCGGAAGGTCGTTCGTAACTTCGTCCCGGTGTTTTTCGGGCGCGGCGTTACACAACTCAGCGGTTTCATCGACACCATGATCGCTTCGCTCCCCATCCTGGGGACGGGCGCGCAGGTGACACTGAACTACGCGCAGCTGCTGTATGGACTCCCGGTCAGCCTGTTCGGGATGGCCGTGTCGGCGGCGGAATTGCCCGCGATGGCCAGTATCGTCGGCCACGAGGCCGAAGTGGCCGAGCTACTCCGGAAACGTATGGCCGAAGGCCTGCGACGCATCGCGTTCTTTGTCATTCCGTCGGCGGTGGCGTTCGTAACACTTGGCGACCAATTGGCCGAATTGGTGTATGGAGGAGGCCGGTTTGGTGCGGACGAGGTGCGCTGGGTGTGGGGTGTGCTGGCGGGAGCGGCGGTCGGACTGGTGGCAACAACGCTGGGCCGCCTTTACTCCTCGGCGTTCTATGCCCTGCACGACACGCGTACCCCGATGCGATGCGCGCTGGTGCGCGTCGGGACATCGATTACGCTTGGGGCAACTCTTGCGATATACGGTCCGGGGCTTCTGGACATCGATCCGAAATGGGGCGTTGCGGGCATTACCGTCGCGGCGGGCCTGGCGGGGTGGCTCGAGTTTGCGCTCCTGCGCCGGGCGCTCACGCGACGCCTGGGTGCTGTTGATTTCCCCGGACGGACTCGCGGCGTCCTTTGGGGTGCCGCCGCCCTGGCGGCGGCTCTCGCGTGGGGAGCGCGAATGCTGAACGCGGACGCGCCGATGCTGGTTAGGACGGGACTGATTCTGGGTATTTACGGGATGACTTACTGGCTGGTGACATGGAGGGCGGGGATCCCGGAGGCGGTCGCGATGCGGGATCGCATTTTCCGGAGTCGGCGGCGACCGGGACCGCCAGGGCCGGGTCGGCCAAGGCCGGGAGGACGTTAGGCATGCGCCAGGCTCCGGGCGCCGTGCTGGCCAAGGTGCCGCACCTTCCTGAAACCCCGGGCGTCTATCTCTGGAAGGACGTCGAGGGGAAGGTGCTCTATGTGGGCAAGGCGAAACGCCTGCGGTCCCGCGTCCGCAGTTACTTCACGGCGGATCACACAGGCAGCGTCAAGACGCTGGCCCTCCTGCGGCTGATCGAGGACGTGGACACGATCGTCGTGCCTGACGAGGCGCACGCGCTCATCCTCGAGAACACGCTGATCAAGGAGCACCGGCCGCGCTTCAACATCGCGCTGCGCGACGACAAGTCA
>CAZSNV010000438.1:0-3440 GCA_964608035.1 uncultured Gemmatimonadaceae bacterium
GGCATGGGTATCGCGCTCACACGCACGAGCGGGAGCCCGCGTCCGAAAGGCTGAGCGCGCCCGCGATCGACGAAGAAGGCCGCAGCCATCGCTAAGCGATGAACACGCCGCATGTGATGGGAGACTGCATCATGACACCGCGACGTGCACGATCGCCGCGCGTCTGCCGTCCTGCCGGCGCCGGCTCCGCACGCCGGGAACGCTCCTTCCGCTCGTACCTTGTAGCTCCCGCCGCGAGTAGTACCTGATTCCGACGCCGGTTATCGTGGCATGCACCACCAGCGCTGATTCAAGCCTCACCGATCCTGCGATCACGCGGCACGAACTCGCGGCGATGAATCGCTGCACTCGCGTTCCTGCTTCGCCGTGAAGCGGCGTGCTTCGAACGGCGCCGGCAGGACGGCAGCCGCGTGGCGACTAGGGACCACTGTCAGCAAATCTACGCTTCTCGCCGGTGCGGCCACTGCGGAGTTTTAGATTCGGAACCTATTACCTCAGGTCACTCGGATTAATCCTGCGATCCGCGACAACCTCGCGATGGGCCAGGTCGTAGATTGCCATCCGGTACTCCACCCGTAACAATGTAATCGTTCGCAGAATGTATAGCTCCATCCCACGCCTTCGCAAGGACGTAATGTTGGTGTAATCCCGATAGGGAAAGAGTTCGCGCCGGGATGCTTCGTCTGAATATCGCAGCGTGGCTATGTCCAGGTGATCACGGGCGACGAGATTCGCCGTGATGCCGTTCGCTAGAGCAATGCCCTCGTCCCACCCACTGCCGCCATTGACGCTCTTCGGACCAGGATTCTTAACATAAGCTGTTGCGCGCTGAAATCCATCAATCACACGCCGATACTCCGCATCGCGCCAGACGGCGGTTTCGTAGATCCACCACCCTCCGATCGCCAGAAGGACGCACGCGGTCCCCACGATGGTTCTCTTCCATCCTGCTGCCATGATCACCGACCAGCAGAAGAGCCCGACGAACGCCAAGAGTGCGATGCGCGCCGCGATACCGGCACCGGCCCCAAGCGCCGACTCTGTAACTCTCGCCAACCAAAGGCCGATGGGAACTAGAACAAATCCGAAGACCAAAACTGAAGCGAGGATTGTGAGGGGAACCTTCCAAACGTAGGACAAACGGGCGGGCGCCATCAGCGAAGACTACGCCACTATCTCCTCGCGGCGCACCCCAATCACTCGTCCGCAGCCATGAAGAGTCTCGCCGTGGCAGCAGTAGTATTCGCTTCCGTTTACACTTGCTTCGCACGCCCGTCCCTCGATGACGGCGCACTTGATTCCCAATGACCTTGCGTCGACTGGCTCCTGTTTGACCGCGCCGCGGGCATGCCGGCATGCGGACGGCCGTTCGGAGCATGCCGTCGCACGGCGAAGCAGGAACGGGAGTGCAGCGATTCATCGCCGCGAGTTCGTGCCGCGTGATCGCATGATCGGTGGAGCTCGAATCACCGCTGGCGGTGCATGCCACGATGGCCGTCGTTGGAATCAGGTACTACTCGCGGCTGGAGCGACAGGGTATGAGCGGAACGACCGTTCCCGGCGTGCGGAGCCGGCCGCCGCAGGCCGGTATGCCCGCGGCGCGCTGCGAAGTCCGGCTGAAGCCGGACACTACGCACGTCAGATGGGCGATGTACGTGAAACGGGCAGCCTCTAAAAGACGGCCCCTACGATTCGCGGCGGAGCGTGTCTCGATAGGTGTGGCTCAATGCGTGCTGAGGGTGTCCGCGAGACGAAGCTTGATGAACGCTTGGCGCGTGACGCCGATGCGTTTGGCCTCCTGGTCGATGGCCTTCAGCAAATCGACCGGGAAATCCACGTTCACGCGCTGGACTTCGCGTCCGGGACGGCGTGCGCGCTCCCAATCGACATAGGGCGTCATGTCGACGCCCGAATCGTGCAGGGCGTCGAGTTCTTCGGCCGTCACGGCCTTAGCGCGGGAGATATTGCGCCTCTTCGTTTTTGCGTGCCCGGCGGACCGAGATGATACGGATTTGTTCATGGCGATACGTCACAAGTGCAGCCCACGTGGTCTGCTGAATCCGTGAGTATAGAAAGTATACCTTTGGTCACGCGCCCATCCGGGAGCGACAGGGTAAGAGCGAACGACCGTTCCCGCAGGCCGGTATGCCGTGGCGCCTGAAGGTCCGGCTGCCGCCTTCGCTCGTTCCGAGCTTCGGCGCCCAAGGAAGCCGGACACTACGTACGCGAGACGGGCCGCCTGAAGGCGGCCCCTACGACAGCGGTTCCCGTGACGCGTGGAGATCGTTACTGAGAGATCTCCGTGTCTCTGTGTCTCTGCTTGCCGCGCCGAAGCCGAAGGCGAAGGCGGGTGGCCCGTGATCAGTGAAAGTTGTTCGACCTCAGGGATCAGAACGACGGCCCGAGCTTCAGGAAGACTGCCCACCCTTCGCCGCCGCCCGTTCCAAAATCCAGCCGGGCCATCGTTTGTGTCCGGGTATGCGCGCGAATCCCGAAGCCGTAGGCCTTTTTCAGGCCCGTGACCGTGAGGTCCTGCCAGTCGCGCTCGACCTTCCCGGCATCGACGAACGTCACGACGCTGGCGTACTTCATAAACTGCCAGCGATACTCGGCGCTCATCCACAGCGCGTTCTCGTCCTTGAACCGGAACTCGTTGAAGCTCCGAATCGTGTCGACGCCACCGACGTACGCGAGGAAATAGAACGGCACGCGCTGGCCGGTCTCGTTGTTGACGTAGGCCGTCCCGATGCGTCCGGACAGCACATGCCTCCTGCTTGCCGTGAGCGGGACGAAATGCGCCAGCAGGGCATCGAAGCGCCGGTGGTCATACATGTCGAGGTTATGGTCGTCCCACACGCCGAACGATGTCCGGTAGAACGCCCCGCTCGTCGGATTGCCGCGTATGTCGCGCCGATCGACTTCCGCAAACAGTTCCGTGTGCAGGTACCGGGGGTCGCCGGCGAGACCCGGCGCGTCGATATCCGTGAAGAGCTGCTCGATCGACGGCACCCGCGCGTCGGCCCCCGGACCAATCTCTGGCTTCAGGTATCCGAACGTCGTCCCAAGGCGCAGCCAGGAGACGGGCTTGACCAGACCGCGCAGGACAAAATCGGTGCTGTCGAAGTCGTAGCTGGTCTCGCTCGCAAGGGCGGAGCCGAGACCCATTCCGTAGAAATCTTCCTGCGGAAAGTGCTCGTAGCGGAAGTCGGTCCAGAGCTCGACGCGCTCGCCGAATGCCTGGAGCCAGCGGACGTTCGCATCGGCCGACTGGTATCCCTTGGTGGAAATACCGGCGGAGAGGTCGACAAAGATGCGGTCGTCGAGGAGGTGCGTGCGGTAGCCGGGCCCGAGGGCGAATCCGCTGCCGCGGGTCATACCGCCGAGCCGCGGGTACCAGCCGTCAATGTCGCCGTTGAGCCGCTCGACAAGCTGCGTCTCTT
>CAZSNV010000439.1:0-3424 GCA_964608035.1 uncultured Gemmatimonadaceae bacterium
AGACCGAGCGCGCGTACAGCACCGCCCCGTCGTTCGCGGCGTGCGGATCGACCCAGAGCGCGTGCGTGTCAATGTGCACGTCGCGCAATGCCTCACGCGCGGTGCGACCGCCGTCGTTCGAAACCAGCATCGGAGTGGACGAAAACCAGATGCGATTCGAGTTGCGCGGGTGAACGCGGATCATCGAGTAGTAGAACGGGCGCGTGTTGGAATCGTGCATCTTCTCCCAGTTCGCTCCGCCGTCCGTGGTGCGATAGAGTCCGTTCTTCAGCTGCTGCGGCGGCTGACCAGTGCGCGTGTTAGGCGCCGAATCGGCTTCGACTATCGCGTAGAGGATGCGGCTGTCGCCGGGGAAGATCGCAAAGTTGATCCGGCCCTTCTGCGTTTCCGGCCAACCGTTGCCCTTTACTTCGGTCCAGGTCGCGCCCGCGTCGGTCGACTTCCACAGGGCCGAACCCGGACCGCCCGACTTCAGGAAATACGGTCCGCGGATCCGCTCCCAACTCGACGCCCATACGATGTCCGGGTTTGCCGGATCAAGCGCCACGTCAATAAATCCGGCGCGGTCGCTGATGAACTTCACGATGTTCCAGGTCTGGCCGCCGTCCGTCGTCTTGTAGAGTCCGCGTTCCGGATTCGTCTTCCATGCCGCGCCGAGTGCCGCGACGTAGACGATGTTCGGGTTACGGGGATGAACGATGATGCGGCCGATGTGCTGCGTCTTCTCGAGCCCCATCAGTCGCCACGTGATGCCGCCGTCGGTCGACTTGTAGACGCCCCCGCCCGGTTCGATCGAATTGCGGGAGTTCTGTTCGCCGGTGCCGGCCCATACCTGCATCGTATCCGATGGAGCGACCGCGAGGGCGCCCATCGAGCTCACTGGTTTGTCGTCGAAGGTCGGGCGGAAGGTCAGGCCGCCGTTGGTGCTCTTCCAGACTCCGCCCGCGGATGGCGCAACGAAGAGCGTCCTCGACGGGAACGGGATGCCGGTGATGTCGGCTATTCGGCCCTCGAAGTGAGCCGGACCAACGCTTCGCCATCGCATGCCGGCAAGGGTGGCGGAATCGACGGCCTGGGCGGCGAGGAGGGAGGGAGCGGCGAGCAGGGCCGAGACTAGAAAGGCGGTAGAGGGGCGCATCGGGGGAGGCGTTGTCAGAGATGGAATTGCACCTAATGTGCAGGTACGATCACGGTTTCGTGAGCGTTGGAATGCGACGGGGGACGGATGACGGGCGACGGGAGAGAGCGCTTGTTCACCCGTCCCCCGTCACCCGTCCTTACTGGGGCCACAGCACGCAGAAAATCGCCGCCGAGGCCAGACCGAATACAACGCCGTCAATGACTTGCATGCCGAAATTGCGCCACGGCCGTCCGAACCAGATCGAATCCGGCACCGTGGCGAGGATGTAGGACATCATCGAGGTCGCGCCAACAATACGGAAAACAGCGCGATCGTCGGCCCCGGCTCCCAGCGCGTGCCAGGCGACGTACGCCACCAGCAGGGCCACCACCAGATTGAAGATGAGCGACCTCACCATCATCGGGCCCATAGGCGGCATGCCGTTAGGCACAACGGTGATATAGGCGCGGGGCCCCTTGTCCAGTTTTTCCTTCATCGCCGATTCCTGGAACATCTTTGGGTCTCGCGCCCAAGGCAGGGCGTATTGGCCGGGCGCTGGGGCATTGGCCCGCATCGCCAACTGGACCGCGTCGGCGTTGGGCAATCCGTCCCAGTCCTTCTTGTGGTGGGGCAGCACAGTCCACGCCAGAGCGGAGAGGATGAACACGACAACGCCGGTCACTAGGATGGGGAGCCAAAGCTGGGTGAGGAACTCCACCTGAACCTCCTGGGCGAAAGAAGTACCGGATGTGAGATGTGGGATGTGGGACAAACTGCTTTCCGATCAAATCTGAATTGATCGGAGGTGCAGTTTATCTCACATCTCACATCTCACATCCGCTTTCCAAATCACGCAAGCCTAACAGCCCGCTCAATCGCCATTTCAAGCACGCGTACGGCAAGCGCCTCAACCTGCACCAGCGGCACACTCAACCCCTCATGCTGGCACAGTGCGAACACGATGTCTCCATCGTATGAAGTCCCTGCCGGGGTTATGCGCCGATACAATGCGGCCGATGCCGCTGAGGCCAGTTCGGAAACAGCCGAGCGGGAAAGTGCGGCATTCGTGGCCACGACCGCCAGAGTCGTATTCTGGCCCGAGGCTGGATTTCGCGCCGGGAACACAGGAGGACCGTTCGAAAGGACTCGCGCCGAGTCGACGAATTTCCCATCGGGACCTCTCGCCCCGGCGATGATCCTTCCCTCGCCGTCCCGCACGTCGCCAAAGGCATTCACGACCGCGACCGCGCCGACCATCAGTTGGTCAACGTGCTCGAACCAGCAACCGACGCCGCCCTTCATCGCGCCTTCGCGGCCGGCCACCTTCCCAACGGTGGCTCCTGTTCCGGCGCCCACACTCCCTTCGGCGAAACCGATCGACACGGCGGAGTCGCAGGCCGCATACGCCATGTCAGGAGTCGGTCGTGCGTCGGGCCGGCCGAGTGGCAGGAGATCGAAGATCACCGCTGCTGGAACGATCGGTACGACGAAGTCGCCCATGGGGTGGCCGCGCTTCTTTTCGTCCATCCACCGCATTACGCCGGCGGCGGCGTCGAGTCCGAAGGCGGATCCACCGGTCAGCATCACGGCATCCACGCGATCGGCCAGACTGGTGGGCGACAGTGCGTTGAGTTCGCGCGTTCCGGTCGCGCGTCCCACGATGCACACGCCACCGCGCCACCTGCGTTGCTCGTGGCGCACCACGGTCACTCCGGTTCCCCCCTCGGCGTCGGTCGCATGACCGACCATGAGGCCGAGCGGTGTGAAGTCGACTCCTCCCCCGCTCACCCGTTGGCCGGTGCTTGCGTGGCCGCCTTGGATGCGCAACGCCGGCAGAGGGTCACGCCTTTCATGGAGCAGACCTGGCAGACGAAGGTTCCACAGCCGTGACACGGATAGCCTTCGGACGCGCGCTCTTCATTGCCACAGGCGCGGCAGATCATGGCGTCTTTTTCACGCAGTTCGGTCATTCGCGCTCCAGAAGTCCCCCTAACGTTACGCTCGTTCTCGTCGCCAGGGCACCCTTTCTGTCGCTCACTCGTGAATTCCAGGCTCCGACTGAATCCTAGTGTACCGATGCGAAGTCTCGTTCACCAAGATTCGTCGAAGTCAGGAACTCGGATTTATCGGATTGGGACGGATACAGCGGATCGGCCATACTCGGACTTGCCACCAAGTGCGATTGGCCTCCTGCTCCATTTCGGCCCCGAGCCCAAAGTTCCACCGCCTGATCTCCGAGGGCTCTGAACATTGGAGTTGACCCGGTTTCGTGGACACCTCACCGTAAGTAATACGGAGGTGTCT
>CAZSNV010000440.1:0-3401 GCA_964608035.1 uncultured Gemmatimonadaceae bacterium
GCCGCTTGAATAGGCGCGGCGCCGCGCCAGCGGGGGAGGAGCGAGGCGTGAATGTTGAGCGTCCCTTGCGTCGGGAGGTCGATCACTTCCCTGGGCAGGATGTGGCCATAGGCCACGACCACCGAAAGATCGGGCGCCAGCTCGCGCACCGCGGAGAGAAAGGCGTCTCCGCGGGGCCGCTCCGGCTGCAGCACCGGAACATCCTCTTCCTGGGCGACCACTTTGACCGGCGGAGGAACGGACGAGCTGTGGTGGCGTCCCTGGGGCTTGTCCGGCTGCGTCACGACGCCGACGACGTCGCAGCCTTCGCCTAACAGCGCGCGAAGGGGCGGGGTGGCGAAGTCAGGTGTCCCCCAGAACAGGACGCGCATGTCACTGGCTCTCGTCCCCGTCGGTCTGGTCAGCCGCAACGGGCGCCGACAAAGTCAGAATCCGACGCTGGCCTGGATACTTCTCCTTGAGGTCTTCCCAACGTGCTAGCACACCGCGGCGCTTGAGGAAGCTGAGGTAGTCGATGAACAGCTTGCCGTGCAGGTGATCGATCTCGTGCTGGAACGCGCGCGAGAGCAGTTCCGAGGCTTCACGCTCGAAGACGTTTCCTTCGAGATCCGTGGCGCGCACCGTGACCCGCGCCGAACGATCGACATCGCCGTAAATGTCGGGTATGGAAAGGCACCCTTCCTCGGCGCGCTCACTTCCGGATTCGGCGATGATCTCGGGGTTGATCAGGACGATCGGCTGGTTGTCGACGTCCACGACGGCCACACGCTCAGTTCGACCGACCTGCGGCGCGGCGAGGCCAATACCCTGCGCGGCTCGCATGGTCTCGAACATGTCCTCCACCAGCCGCCGCACCTCGTCCGTGATCGTCGTGACCGGCGTGGTCTCGGTGCGCAGCAGCGGCGAGCCGAGGACGTGGATCTCGAGCAGACTCACGCCGTGGCTCCCGCGGTGGTGGAGCCGGCGACGCGGGCGATCCGGCCGCGCTCGACTACGACGCGCGATTCGCCGGTCTTGATCGTGATGTGGTCCTCCATCGACTTCTGCTTGCCGTCCTCACTGGTTGCTTCCTTGATGTGCACCACTTCGCCAACGATGCCGCCGGCGGTCACGACGCTGTCGCCTTTGCGGAGATTGCGAAGCCGGTCTTCGTGCTGCCGGCGCTGTTTCTGCTGCGGCCGGATCATCAGGAAATAGAAGATCGCGAAGATGGCCCCCATCTGGACCAGGAGCGGCAGGATGGGGTTGGCCCCGCGCGCGGGAGCGGCTTGGAGGACGAGCAGTGTGCTGAAGGCGGCGACGGTCATGTCTGGGATTCCGGTCCGGAGGCCAGGCGGTCCAGCCATTCGCTGGCCCAGCTATCGAAGGCGCCCGCCTGAATGGCGGCACGGGCGCCGCGCATCAACGATACGAGGAAATGTACATTGTGCAGCGAGAGCAGGCGCAGGCCCAGGATCTCATCAGAGACGTACAGGTGACGCAAATAGCCCCGTGAGAAACGGGTGCAGGCGGCGCAGTCGCACGCCTCGTCGAGCGGTCTGGGATCGGACCGGAAATCGGACCGCTTGATGTTGAGCCGCCCCGTGCTGGAAAAGGCGGTTCCGTTGCGCCCCATGCGCGTTGGCGCCACGCAATCGAAGAGATCCACGCCGCGGCGCACGGCCTCGATCAGGTCTTCGGGAAACCCAACGCCCATGAGATAGCGGGGCCGATTCATGGGCAGCTCGGGATGCAGGGCCTCGAGCATCGCATACATGTCCGGCTTGCCTTCTCCGACGGACAGTCCGCCGATCGCGACGCCCGGCCAGTCGTCTATTCCTACGATGGTTCGTGCAGCCTGCTTGCGGAGCTCGGGATGGATGCCACCCTGCACGATGGGGAAGAGAGCTTGTGACTCGTGACTCGTGACTCGTGACTCGGCACTGCGGTCGCTGCCGGCACCTCTGGCCTCTGGCCTCTGGCCTCTGGCCTCAGCCAGACATCGCTCCAACCACCTGATCGATCGCTCCGAAGCATCCTGCGCGTCAGAGAAACTGGATTGCCCGGGAATGACATGATCGAATTGCATGATCACATCGGCGCCGAGGTTGCGCTGGATCTGCATCACCAGCTCGGGCGTGAAGCGACGGAGCGAGCCGTCGATGTGACTGCGGAATTCGACGCCGTCCTCATCGACAGTTCGTAACCCCTCGAGCGAGAAGACCTGGAAGCCGCCCGAATCAGTGAGGATGGGGCCATCCCACGCCATGAACCGATGGAGTCCGCCCAGCGCGCGAACGACGTCGTCCCCGGGGCGCAGGTGAAGGTGATACGTGTTAGCGAGGATCATTCCCGCGCCGGCGCGTCGCAGGTCCTCGGGGTCAAGCGCCTTGACGGTTCCCTGCGTACCAACCGGCATGAAACACGGCGTATCAACTGAACCGTGCGGCGTTGTGAAGGTGCCAGCGCGGGCAACACCAGACGTCGCTTCCACTTCGAACGGAAAGCTGTTCACCTGCGGTGTTCCGGGAAAAGGCGCGGCTGCTTACTGCTTACTGCCTGCATCTCGCTGCTGCTTGTGCTGGTGCAGTTCCAGCCAGTGTGCGTAGCAAGCAGCATGCAGTAAGCAGTAAGCAGCCTGCTGGTTCCCTTTTCAGGTGATGAGCATTGCATCGCCATACGAGTAGAACCGGTAGTCGTTCGCCAGGGCGACGCGATACGCCTCCATGGCCAGGTCGTAGCCAGCGAACGCGGCGACCAGCATGAGCAGCGTGGAGCGCGGAAGATGGAAGTTCGTAATGAGCCTGTCCACCGCGCGAAACGCATAACCCGGCCGGATGAACAGGTCGGTTTCACCGGCCGCCGCGCGCAAAAGCCCGCCCGGATCGACGACTGTCTCCAGCGTGCGCGCCGACGTCGTTCCCACGGCCCAGACCCTGTTCCCCTTCGCACGAACGTGGTTGAACGCGTCCGCTGCCTCACCCGAGACTTCGTAATGCTCCGAGTGCATCACATGCCGCGAGGGATCGTCGACTTCGACGGGCTTGAACGTGCCCGCCCCGACGTGCAGCAGCAAATCGATCCGCTTCACACCGCGCGCGTCGAGGGCGGCCAGCAGTTCGGGCGTGAAGTGGAGTCCGGCCGTCGGCGCGGCGACTGAACCGGACTGACGCGCATACACGGTCTGGTAGCGCTCGGCGTCAGCTGTTTCATCACCACGATGGATGTACGGCGGAAGCGGCACATGACCGTGACGCTCGATCGCTTCTTCAAGCGGCTTGCTCGATTGGAGCCGTACGATGCGCGTCCGCCGCTCGGTGACCTCCTCGATGATCGCGTCGAATCCCGGCGCAATATGGATCACGCGACCGGCGCGTAGCTTACCGCCAGGATGCACGAGCGCCTCGTATTGCCCTGGCTCA
>CAZSNV010000441.1:0-3391 GCA_964608035.1 uncultured Gemmatimonadaceae bacterium
TCCCCTATCCGATGGGCTTCTTCGCCAAGAACGTCGACGGACGCATCGACGATCCCACTGCCGGCTGGAAGGGCAAAGCCCTCTGGTCGACCTACGGGACGCGGACGATGTACCACCTCGAAGGGGGCAAGGAGAACCGCCCGAAGGCCGTCAAGATCCAGCTTCGTCCCAATCCGCTCGCGAAGTGAAGGATCGCACCCATGAACGTTCAGACTGATGAGAAAGGAACCCAGGCCTCCCCGTTGACAACAGCGTTTTCGGCTGGACGGGACTCGGTCAATGACGCAGACGACGCGATGCCGGCAGGGGGTCCAGGTGGGACCGCGTCTGCGATCGCTTCGACGTTGACGAGATCGCGGCCGCCGTACGCGCCAGACTCAAGACCAGGGCAGCAGACCTGGTGTCTTCGTGAGCATCATCAAGAAGACGGGTCCACCGGAACGGTCTCATGAGCAGTATGCAGGTCACCTGCGTTGATACGTTGCTCCAGGTCCCTCAAGGTAACCAGGATCTCGTCGAATGGCTTGGGCTCGCTGAGGTACATTTCGCGCATGGCTTCGTAGTCACGGCGGAGGGCTGATTCTCGATCCTTCGACGGCACCAGCTTGAACGTGTCAGGTCGCGCCAGGTCGTAACGAGCCCAACCACTGCTGAAAAAGCGGCTCTTCCAGTTCACAACACGGTCTCGCAGATCACTCCGCCCGATCGCTTGTGACGCCACCTCGTGGCGAGCAAGTGCTACTGTGTCCGCGTAGTGGCGCGAGAAGTGGTCGGGCGTTGTTCGCCCTGTCACGTGGGCGATGAAACTCGACGTGAAGGATCGTGGCCTTCTCCCAGAACGTGCGTTGCACATCGAGCGCGACGACTCTGCAGTGCCAGTCGCTGAAGGCGTCCGGAAAAGTGTCGGCGATCCAGGGGCGCACCGGATGTCCTTCGGTCGGCTGCTGATCTGTCAGTGATCCGAACTCCAGCTTGACGACTCGCTTCAGGTAATCGAATCCCGCTGGTTGTGTCGTGGGATAGCGGAACAAAAGGACCGGCGAGTTGGTGGCCGGATCGATTGAAAACTCCAGCCACCCGCCCGGCCGTTCGCCAAGGACTTCGGCGGCCACCCGTTCGATCTCAGGTCGAAGTCGATCGTTGACCGCCTTGCCACATGCTGCCTCGGCTGTCTCCATCCACTTGGCGGCCTTCGTGCGGCTGACGGGTTCCACGAGCTCGAGAAGATCGAGAAAGGCCGGCGCCACCGAGAGGTCGATGTCTTCAGAGAAGCGATCGATGACTCCGAACACCTTCGACAGCGACGTTCCACCTTTGAACACGAGGACGTCGCGGAACGTCGAGTCAAACATCACGCCGAGGAGCCATGATACCCAGAAGTCCTTCTCCAGAATCACCGGCGATACACCACGACGGCTGGCGGCCTCCTCGATGTAGACCTTGCGCTCCTCAGATGTCAGGCGAAGGAAGTTCACCCGCATCGGTCACTCCGTCGCGAGCTCGCGCAATGCCTGGTGCATCCACACCGGAGCCAACTTGAGATCCCTGACGAGTGCTCGACGCTCGGCTGGGGGCAAGGTGTGCCGGAGATGCGCGATATGCTCAGGTGTCACCTGCCTCTTCCCCAGGAACTTCAGTGCTTGAATGACCGTCCCGCTGAGCCGACCGCTGGTTGCCATGTTGCGCGGCGTCGTCCGGCGAAGCTGAATCGTCATCGGCCCCACGCGCACGAGCCGACTTGGCCCGTCGGTTAAGAACACGACTCTCATCGGAACCTGTTCCGATAACCCCAGCAGGTTGGCCGCATATGCCCCGGATGGCTGGAGTCGAACGGCGTCGCGGCCGGCCAGGGCTCTTGCCACGATGTCCGCGGCTGGCGTGAGCGTCCCCAGTTTGGGATGCCGTCTTGGGTAGTCGTAGAGCCCGCGCGCGAGCTGGCGCAGGTGGCCGGCATCGGTTTGGCGCTTCAGGGCTGAGGCAATGGCCGGACGGGTTGCCAGGTCGAAAAAATGGCTGGGAGTGAATACCCAACCCCTCCCGTGTCCATGGACCCTGTCAACAATAGTCTTTTCAATGGATTGCGGTCTTCTTCCCATGTTTGTTTCGAAACAAAAGATGGCATAAATTTGTTTCGAATGGAAGGGTGGCACTTGACAACACCCTGACAGCTCCGCGACCACGAGGGACGTCGCGCGAATCAGCAGTTTGGCCTCTACATCAGGCTCAACGATGACCTGTGCTAGGCTGTCTAAAGCACACCCGCCAAGCCTCTGGTCGCAAGACCACGCTTAAATCGGCGGGTTTTTTATTTGCCTTGAAATATACAAAGGCTGCGACGTCGTACGACCAGCAGGCCGACCTGCTCCTCAGACGCGGGATGGCTGCCGACCGCGACGTGTTGGTCCGCCGCCTTCAAGCCGTTGGCTATTACCGGCTCTGCGCTTACTGGCACCCTTTCAAGCAGGCCGATGACACCTTCCAGGCCGGGACCACGCTCGACGTGGTGTGGAATCGTTACACGTTCGACCGCCAGTTACGACTGTCGGTCATGGACGCCGTCGAGCGGGTCGAGGTTGCAACCCGCACGGTCTTGTTGACTGAATTGGCGATGCTCGGTGGGCCATTTGTTCACCTCGACGCGGGCCGATTTCCGTGGGTCCGGCCCGAGAAGCACACCCGATTTGTGGACTCGTTGCGGGAAGAGGCCCAGCGAAGCAATGAGGTCTTTGTCGCGCACTTCAGATCGACCTACGACGAGTTCCCAGACCTGCCAATCTGGGCGGCGGCGGAGATCATGAGCTTCGGAACGATGCTCACGCTGTTCAACATGAGCAGCAACCGCGTACGCGATGGCCGAGTTCGTTTACGTTGACAATTCGAACGTCTTCATTGAGGGCAAACGCGTGAGCGCCGTTGCCAGGGGTCTCGCAAGAGATCTGCGTGAAGCGTTTGAAAAACGCATCATCGATCATGACTACTCCGTGGACTTCGGTACCCTCTGCATCCGCCCGGCAAGCAAAACCAACTCAGAGTGGCGCACTTCGCGAAGATCCGCGTGCCGAGCTCTTCGTCCAGGGCTCTCGGGATCCGTTCGGGACGCCCGACGAGCTGCGTCCTCATGTTGATCGGATCGCCGCTCCCGTCACCGTGCACGGCGTCGAGAACGGCGATCACTCGCTGGCGCCTCCAAGGAGCGGCCCGCTCTCGGTAGATGAGGTGTACACCCAGCTCCAAGACATGATCGCGACGTGGATCTCGGCCCTGCTCTGAGTGCGCTGTCGGCCTCACGCGGAATAAATCTCACGCCTGAGCTTGCCGGAGGCTGTGCGCGATCGTAGCGGGGATTAGAACGTCACGCGTCCGCTGAACTGCACCACGCGCGGTTCGATGA
>CAZSNV010000442.1:0-3389 GCA_964608035.1 uncultured Gemmatimonadaceae bacterium
GATATCGGAGGGGTGCCCCCTTGCGTGGCAACGTATGTACGTCCATCTTGGTTGTACATACACAATCATCGGCAGGTTTTTCATGTCTCGCAAACGCAGCAAGCCGACGCCGCCAGGGCGCGTATCCGAAGCCAAGGTCGCCAAGTCGTACCGCTTGTCGCCCGCGAAGATCGCTCGCGCGCAGAAGATCCTCGGCGCCCGCACGGCGACCGCCACTATTGAAGAAGCGTTGGATATGATCGTTTTCCGCCAGGAGTTGATGGACGGCACGCGCGCACTCGGCGGCCTCGAGATCGACGACGCCTTTCCTGACGGCGCGCGGCGCTGATGCCGAGCCGCGAACGGAAATACACACTCGACACCAACATCTTCATCCACGCGATCCGCGACGCCGGTTGGCAGCAAGAACTCGTCAGGTTCCACGCGACGTTCGCACCGTTCGAAGTGTTGGCGGCGGTGGTCGCGCAGGAACTGCTGGCTGGCGCCAGGGAAAATGCGGCGAGGGTCATCCAGCGCTCGGTGCTCGAACCATTTGAGCGACGGGGCCGACTGATTGTTCCGTCCTATTCAGCCTGGAAGGAGACTGGAACCGTGTTATCCGCGCTTTTGTCGCGCGGGAAGACTCAATGGCGCGATATTTCGCGGAGCTTCGTCAACGACATCCTCCTCGCGATGAGCTGCCGCGAGGCGGGCGTCGTCCTGGTCACCGAGAACGTGCGCGACTTCGCCCGGATCGCCGAGGTACGGCCGTTCGATTTCGTGGCGCCGTGGCCCGCGCCAGCAAGCTGACCCGCCCTACCCCGGCGGCAGCTGCGGCAACCGGCCCGCGGTCCACGGAATCCCAGCCGCTTCTGCCGACGACTCGAGCGCCTTCACATCGACATCGGCTAACTGCCGGACCTCGGCCAGAATGCCGGCGATCGCGGCGCGCACGATGTCAAGCTGGGCGAGCTGCGCCGCCGTCGGCGCCTCCAGCGTCGTGCCCCGCGATTGTGCCAGCGCGATAAACAACCGTCCCAGCAATCCGGTGGGTGAGCTTTCGTTCCTGCGCCCGCGCGTCGGATCGCCGTTCAGCCGCTCCTGCACGTCGAGGAGCTTCGTCTGCAATGCGCGCACGCGGGAAACAAGCGCGCTGTCGGCCCGGGCCGACTCGTCGATCGCCCGTCGCAGAAGGCGCAGCCGTCCATCCAGGTCGTTGAGATAGGCTGAGGCGCCTAACGCTGTGCGCTCCAGTTCGGCATTGCGAAGCTCGGACGCAAGCACCGTCGCGTTGCGCGCATTGCGGCGCGATCCAGGCGGGTCCGCGTCCACCACCGCAAAACTCACAGGTGCACCAACTGCCGAAAGCACACCATCCAACCGCGTGAACAGCCGCGCCGAGTATTGCCCCGGCAATACGAACGGTCCGACCGGCGCCGTAAAGAACGGGAAGTCGGGATCGATCTGGAACGGCGGGCCATTCACCGGATCGGTTGGCTGGTAGTGAAGGTCCCACGTCACGCGATGGATCCCGGACGCGGTTGGACCGGTCAGGCGTCTGACGCGATTGCCGGCGCTGTCGCTCACCTCGATGATCACCGCGGGATCCTCCTCGCGATCCTCCGCCTTGAGGTCAGCCCATGAAGGCATCGCCGCATCGCTGCCCTTCTTCGCCGCAGAGTCATCCACTGCGCGACGTTTCGCCTTGCGCGACTTGAGCTCGTCGCGCAGGTAATAGGTCAGTGTCGCGCCGAACGGTGGATTGTCGGCGAAGTAGTGCCCCGAACCCTGGAACGACGCCCCGGGGAGGCCTAACGGCGCCGACTGCGCGTACAGCAGCGCGGGGCGTGCCGCGAACAGGTGAGCGGCAGAGGCAATGACCTCCGGGGTCAGCGTGCGTAAGGGTGAATAGTCATCAAGGATGTAGAAGCCGCGGCCGAATGTGGCGAGCACCAGATCGTTCGCGCGGGGCTGGATCGCGATATCGCGCACCTGGATCGTGGGCAGACCGCCCTTGAGCGCCACCCATCGTCCACCGCCGTCGATGCTGGTAAAGACGCCGAAGTCGGTTCCGACAAAAAGAAGCTGCCGGTTCCGCGGGTCTTCGGCGATGGACCATGTCGAGCCACGGGCCGGCAGGTTGCCGGTGATGTTGGTCCAGGTCCGGCCGAGGTCCGTGCTTTTCAGCACGTACGGCTTGTAGTCGCCCGTCCAATGATTGTTGAACGTCGCGTAGATGGTGCGGACGTCGTGCGCCGAGGTGATGACGCGTGTGACGTAGGTGGTTTCTGGTACGGAAGCGAAGCGATCGATGCTGCGCCATGTGGTGCCACCGTCCTCGGTGACTGAAATGCGGCCGTCGTTCGTGCCGGTCACGAGCAGTCCTTCCTGCAGCGGCGATTCCGCCATGGTCGTCACGTTGCCGAAGAGCGTCGTCGACTGATTGCGCGCCACGGCGTCGACACTCTGGACGCGGTCCATCATCTTGAGGCTCGTGCGATCGATATTGCGCGAGAGGTCTGGCGAGATGATGCGCCAGGAATTCCCGCGGTCGTCGCTGCGCAAGACGCGTTCAGCGGCGAAGTAGAGACGGGCGGGAGCATGAGGACTCACCATGAGCGGCGAATCCCAGTTCCATCGGAGACCCGGACCGTTCGCCGCGTCCTCCGGTTGGATCCCCATCACATCACCCGTAGCGAGATTGAACCGGGACAGCACACCGAACTGCGACTGCGCGTAGACCGTGTTCGGATCCGAGGGATCCACCGCGCTGCCGAAGCCGTCGCCACCACTCGTTATGAACCAGTCGGCGTTCCGGATGCCGTTGACCGAACGCGTGCGACTCGGTCCTGCCAGCGAGAAGTTGTCTTGAGTGCCTCCGAGTACTCTATAGAACGGCTGCACGTCGTCCACCGTGACGCGGTAGAACTGCGTCACCGGCAGGTTGGCCGCGAAACGCCAGGTGCGGCCGCGGTCGTGAGACTCATACACGCCACCGTCACAACCGACGATGAGATGTTCCGTGTCGTCCGGGTCGATCCAGACCGAATGGTTGTCCACATGCTTCTTCAATTCACCGACTCGGCGGAACGTGCGCCCACCGTCTTCGGTGACCTGCAGGATGACGTCCGCGGCATAGACGCGATCGACGTCAACCGGATCGGCAAAGATCTCGTTGTAGTAGTTCCCGCCCGTCTGGTACCCGCTCATTTTCTCCCAGCTGACGCCACCGTTGGCCGACCGAAAGAAACCGCCGCGGCCCTGGGCTGCGTCAGCGATCGCGTAGACAACGTTAGGGTTGGCCGGCGACATGGCGAGTCCGATGCGTCCAAGGTCGCCCGCCGGGAAACCCGCCTGGGATTTCGTCCACGTCTTGCCGCCGTCTATTGATCGGTGGATTCCGGATCCTG
>CAZSNV010000443.1:0-3381 GCA_964608035.1 uncultured Gemmatimonadaceae bacterium
GGTGCAGCTCCCCCCGGTGCACCTCCAGCCGCGCCGCCCCCGCCGCCCCCGCCGCCCCCGCCGCCTCGACCCTGAGACGGACCTTCGATCAAAGCGTAGACGAAATTGCCGCTCCGCTTGAAGACGTCGAGCGCGATGCGGCCCAGCGGGCCTTCGGGCAGGCCGTTGCCGGCGAGCCGGGTCCAGGTGTCGCCACCGTCGTTCGACCTCCAGATGCCGCTGCCCGGTCCGCCGCCATTCATGCAGCAGGCGTTGCGGACGCGCTGGTACGTCGACGCGAACATCACGCGCGGATTCGTCGGCGACATCACCAGGTCATTTGCCCCGGTCCAGTCGTCGACGCGAAGCACATGCTTCCATGTACGGCCGCCATCTGTGGTCTTGTAGAGGCCGCGGTCGCCGCCCGATCCGAAGAGCGGGCCCGTCGCCGCAACAATGACCACGTCGTTGTTGTTCGGGTCGATCAGGATCCGGTTGATGTGCTTCGAATCCCCGAGTCCCATGAACTGGAACGTGGTGCCACCGTTGGTCGATTTGTACACGCCGCTTCCCCACGACGTGCTCTGGCGATTGTTCGATTCGCCGGTGCCGACCCACACGAGATCGGGATTCGTCTGCGAGATCGTGACGTCGCCGATCGAGATCAGCCCCTGGTCCTGGAACTGCGGGACGAACGTCGCGCCGTTGCTTGTCGTCTTCCACAAGCCGCCATGCGCAGTCGCGACGTAGTAGACCGCGGGGTTGGTCTCCAGGACCGCCAGATCAGCAATGCGACCAGACATGGTCGCAGGTCCAATCGAACGGAAATGGAGGGCTTTGAATTGCTCGGCCACTGGCAGCGCCGGGTTTTGCGCGAGCAGCGACTGCGTGGCCAACGCCATGATTGCTGGCGCGGCGACGAGGTGACGCATGTTCCTGACCACTGGACCTCCGACGTGGGCAAGGGGTTGGAACCGCCCCCGCGACTCTCGCGGCTGGACGGTTCCCGGGTTATCGGATTACGCGCCAGATCTTAACCTCGCTGGCGGCCCGCCCGCGAGATTCCCCCGGGAGTTCCGACTGCCCGCTGCCCGCTTGCGGGATTCCGGGGAAACGGCCGACATCGCGATGGCCAGCTCGCCACCCGGCGTCGAGACCGACCTGTCCCGTCTCAAACGCCAGTCGGAAAAGCATTAACCACAGAGGCCACAGAGGTTACGGAGGAACGCAAGGGACGCGTGCAGGCAATTCCTGTGTGCTTGCCGTGTCCCGTGGTTATGGTGTTTCAGACCTGGAATCGGCGTCATCACCATGCGACCTCTCACAGTAGTCCTCCTGGCAGCGCTCCTTTCGCCAAGCAGCGCGGTCTCTCAGGTAGCATCGGCGCCCCTGACCATCGTCGTCGAAGGCACGGCACGGGCGATACCCGCCACCAGTCTTCAGAAGCTGCCGCGCGACTCCGCGCGAATGACCTTCCATGGCCAGGCTCCGGTGATGTACCACGGCGTGTTACTGGCGTCCGTTTTGCGTGAGGCCGGGGTTCGCTCGGACTCGCTGCGCGGACCGGCGCTCGGTACGCGCCTTGTCGTCGAAGCGGCGGATGGATTTCGCGTGGTGCTGGCGCTCGCCGACCTCGATCCCACGTTAGGCGGACGCCGCATCCTGCTCGCCGATCGCGTGGATGGAATGCCGTTGTCCCAGGAAGAAGCTCCCTTGCGCCTGATCATCGTCGGCGATCAGCGGCCGTCGCGGTCCGCACGGCAAGTGGTCCGTATCCGGGTAATCACTGAATCCCGCTGACGCGCGTTCTCGTTGTGATCCGTGACTCTGGCCTCCGACCTCTGACTTCGGTTGTACTCGACCTGCCTCTACTGCAACAACGCCCTCGGTTCGAACGAGGTCATTGAGACGTTTCCGGTCGGACGGCGCCTCGCGTTCGACCAGTCCAAGGGCCGGCTGTGGGTCGTCTGTCGAAAGTGCGAGAAGTGGAACCTCACGCCCCTGGAAGAGCGCTGGGAGGCGATCGAAACCTGCGAGCGCCTGTTCCACGATGCACGCAAACGTGTCTCCACAGACAACATCGGCCTCGCGAAACTGGCCGAGGGCCTCGAGCTGGTTCGTATCGGCGAGCCACAGCGACCCGAGTTCGCAGCCTGGCGCTATGGCGACCAGTTCGGCCGCCGGCAAACACGAGCGATCCTCATGGGCGTCGGCGCGGCGGCCGTTGGTGGCGGGATCCTCATTGCCGGCGCGACCGCCGGCATCCTTTCCGGCGGCGGCTGGGGCCTGTATCAGGGCGCGCAGGGGCTCTTTCAACTGGCGAGAAAGAAACGCCGGCTCGCGATCGTAACGGCACCGGGCGGGGAGCGCCTGACGATACGCGGCGAGCACGCCGAAAAGACGCGGATCATACTCGGGGATCCACGCACGGGAGGATGGTCGCTGGACCTCTATCACAAGGACGGACGCGTTCTACTCGAAGGCGAGCATGCCCGTCACGCGACGGCGCTGATCATGCCGAAGGTCAACGTGGGTGGCGCTTCCCGAGCGAAAGTCCAGACGGCGGTGGATCGAATCGAATCGTCAGGCGATGCCGAACGCTTTCTGAACCAGGTCGCGCGCACACCTCAGCCTCGCGTTGAGCCAGCGGCCTGGCGCGGGCGTAAGAGCTTCGCCTTCGCGAAACGCAAAGAGGACCCGAACGGTATCTCAAAGCTCCCGTTGGAAACCCGGCTCGCCGTCGAAATGGCGGTGAACGAGGAGAACGAACGACGCGTGCTCAAAGGCGAACTCGCACTCCTCGAAATGGAGTGGCAGGAGGCCGAGGAAATCGCGGGAATTGCCGACCGCCTCGGGAATGAATCGGTCGACGAACAGTTCGAAGCCCTGAAGAAGATTCACCGGCCTGATGCGGGCTGACTAAGGCGTCGACCCGATACGTTGCGGGTCGAATAGTCGAACAACTCAGCGTCTAGTTTCAGCCTGTAGTTCTCATCCCGTGCACACTATCCTCCGTGCATGGTTGAAGCCCCCTCGACGCTCCGCGAAGCGCTCGCCGACCGCTATGCCATCGGTGAGGAAATCGGTCGCGGTGGAATGGCGACCGTGTACGGCGCCGATGACCTGCGTCACGGCCGGCGTGTGGCGATCAAAGTGTTACGGCCCGAACTGGTCGCGAACCTGGGACCGGAACGGTTTCTGCGTGAAATCGGGATCGCCGCCCGATTGACTCACCCGCACATCGTGCCGCTCCTCGATTCAGGAACCGCGGACGGCATGCTGTACTACGTGGCGCAATACGTATCGGGTGGTTCGCTGCGAAACCGGCTGCGTGCCGAGGGCCCCCTGCCGGTAAAGGACGCGCTACGTATCGCCGAAGAGGTTGGAGCCGGACTCGATTTC
>CAZSNV010000444.1:0-3359 GCA_964608035.1 uncultured Gemmatimonadaceae bacterium
GGGTGTTCGACCATCGACTCGAGCATCTGTGTCGCGGTAATGACGGGACGTCCGATCTGGTTCGCCAGCCGGATCAACCGCTTCTGCACAAGCGGCACTTCCTCGAACGGCAACTCGACGCCCAGGTCACCGCGGGCGACCATGACGCCGTCCGATTCGCGAATGATGTTCTCGATGTCGTCGAGCGCGCTGTCTTTCTCGATCTTGGCGATGACCAGAAGCCACTTGGGAAGCAGCGTGCGGAGATTCACCAGGTCTTCGGCGCGCCTGACAAAGCTCATCGCGACGTAGTCGAGCCCATGGTCGACGGCAAACTGCGCGTCGGCGCGATCCTTCTCCGTGATCGAGGGAGCCGACACCTGCACGCCGGGCAGGTTCATTCCCTTGTGACTGCGGACTTCGCCGCCGTGAAGCACGCGCGTCACCACCCGCTGGGCCTTGATGTCGAGCACGACCAGTTCGATCAGGCCGTCGTCGATCAGGATCCGGTCGCCGACCTTCACATCGCGCGCGATGTCGGTATACGTGACCGGCAGGTCGTTTCCGGTGCACGTGTCTTCATCGCACAGGATGACTTCATCACCGGGCGCAACGACGACGGGCGTCTCGAGGTCCCCGATGCGAATCCGCGGACCTTGCAGATCGCCGAGGATTGCGACTGGCCGGTCGCGCTCAGCCGCCAGCTGCCTGACGAAGGCGATCGACTGCGCGTGGGACGCGTGCGTCCCGTGCGAGAAGTTGATCCGGGCGACGGACATGCCGGCGTCCATCAGCGAGCCGATGACCTCTTTTGTGGAGGACGACGGCCCCAGGGTACAGACGATCTTGGTGCGGTCGATGGACGGCGAAACCGAAGGAATCGCGCGAGCGGTACCGGTCATTGCGTCAACTGGCGACCAGCAGCGCGGTCTTCCGGCTGAGGCCCGTCAGGAGCGTGTCGAACGAGCGCTGGAATGAGGCCACACCTTCAGTCAGGAGTTGCGCGGTCACTTGCTCGAGATGGATGCCCGCGGTCTCCAGCGCCGCGAGATCGGCCTCCGCCTGGTCGAGGTTTGCGTCCACCGTGCGCTCGACAACGCCGTGGTCCCGGAACGCGTCCATCGTCGCCGGCGGGAGTGTGTTCACGGTGAGGGGCCCGATGAGCTGCTCGACGTAGGTCACATCGCGGTACGCAGGATTCTTGGTCGAGGTGCTGGCCCAGAGCGGGCGTTGCACCATCGCGCCCTTGGCGGCGAGGCGCTCCCAGCGTTCGCCGTTGAAGCACTCGGTGAAGAGCCGGTACGCCAGGCGCGCGTTCGCGATCGCCGCGCGGCCGCGGAGCGACAGCAGGTGTTCACGCTGTTCAGAGGGGGCATCGGCCGCCATCGCGTTCAGTCGCTTGTCGATTTCCGTGTCGACGCGGCTCACGAAGAAGCTTGCCACCGATGCCAGGCGATCTATCGGCTGGCCTGCTGCCACCCGATCCTCCAGGCCAGCGATGTATGCCTCGATGACGAGATCGTGCGCGGCAATGGCGAAGAGCAACGTAACGTTGACATTGATGCCTGCCGCAATCAGCCGGCGGATGGCGCGCGCGCCTTCGGGCGTCCCCGGAACCTTCACCATCACGTTAGGCCGGTCGACAGTACTCCACAGCCGTCGCGCCTCGATGACGGTGGCCTCGGCGTCGAACGCCTGCGAGGGTGACACTTCGATCGAGACGTACCCATCATGGCCCTTCGTCGCCTCATAAACGCCGGCGAATCGATCGCACGCGGTGCGGACGTCGTCGGTCTCGATGAGTTCAAAGAGCTCGGCCGGAGTCAGGTCGGGCGATGCGGAGGAGATCTGGGCGTCGTAGGCCGCGCCTTCGGCGAGCGCCTTCTCGAAAATCGTCGGGTTCGACGTCATGCCGACGAGGGCGTCGCGCTCGATCAGCGCGGCGAGCCTGCCATCGTGCAGCATGCCGCGATCGATGTAGTCGAGCCAGACCGATTGGCCGGCCTTGTAAAGCCGCTGGAGAGGATTCTCGTTCATGTGACTGTTGGCGTTTCGTTCGGCTTGGGCGTTCCGGTCACTTCACACGCCACGGCGCGCTGAACTCGCGACTGCCCCACGCAAAACGGATTTCGCCGGCCGCCGACCCATCCGGTGCCGGGATAAGCCACATGGTGAAGGTCTCGATCGGCGTCGCCAGAGTGCGCGACGTCAGCGGAGTACGACCCACTTCGGTGGACGCGTCATACGGAATCCCCCACTGCCCGGTCTTGCTGTTCACGATGAGTTTCCACGCGCCGGACGGAGAGGTCTCCGCCGCCAGAGTATAGGCTCCCTTTGGGACTGTGACGGTGCCGATCACGAGGTCGACGTCGGAGCGCAGCGTTGTCGCTTCATTGGCCCCGAGCCTCCAGACGTTGCCGAGGTCTCCGGCAAGCGCGCCGACTACCGTCCGTCCGCGCGCGTGGGGCTGGCCGTAGTCGATGCTGATCGCAGGCGGCTGGTTGCCGTTCAGCTTCAGCGTAGTGGTGGCTCGGCCGCTTCCGGCGGGTTTGAGCGCCTGCGCCAGGGCTGGCGATGATATGGCGAGCAAGGTCGCCGCGAGGGCGACAAGACGGGCACCGGGCATGAGGGCTCCAGGGGGTGGTCAGGTGTGGAAGGGAGGCGGTCCACGGGATTCGGTCCTCCCGACACCTCGAATCGGGGGGACTATCCCCCTCGTAACTCCATGAAAACTATCGAGCTTGGCCATCTGGCGCCAAACCTGCCCCCTCCCCGCGGTGAGGGTCTTGACTCACACTAGAGGTCGTGTTGCTGGCTCTACAGGGCAGCATTACTATTGAGCGCCGCAAAACGGCCTTTTGAGGATCGTGGCGGCACGTCTGAGCGGAACTGCGTCGCACTCGTCAGGCGACAGTAGTTCAAGCCCGCGTGGGGGCAGTCTCACGCAAAGGGTGATCGGCTAGTACGGCTTGTCCGCACTCCGACCCACCATCAACACCGGAGTGAGGGACATGCGTACGTCCGGAACGGTCAAGTGGTTCAACGAAGCCAAGGGCTTCGGGTTCATCACCCCCCAGGACGGATCGAAGGATTGCTTCGTCCACCACTCGGCGATCCAGGGGAAGGGTTTCAAGACCCTGACCGAAGGTGAGACGGTGGAATTCGATGTCGTCGAAGGGAAGAAGGGCCCGGCTGCGGAGAACGTGACCAGGATGGGCAAGTAGCCGAACTGCCGACCCACAACGAGACAGCCGGATCGTTCGACGATCCGGCTGTTTTGTTTTTCGGATACTCTGAGTGGTTTTGGGTCGATGGCGCGGAACAGGGACTAGTGGACTGTAACAGCTGAACGTTAAGCAACGCGGATGCGTTTCGCGGGG
>CAZSNV010000445.1:0-3354 GCA_964608035.1 uncultured Gemmatimonadaceae bacterium
GAAGTGTTGTTCTACGCCTCGAGCGAGTTCATGAGCCGGAAGGGAATCGAGTACGGCTCCATCACGCATCATCCCGATGGGCTGCCGCATGGTCCGCATCCGGGGCGTTACGAAGCCAGCGTCGGCCTGAAGTACACGAAGGAACTTGCGGTGATGATGGACTCGTTTCGTCCACTGTACGTTGCCAAGCCCGCGCTGAAGATCGAGGACCCGAAGTACCATCAGAGCTGGATCGAGACTGGGCCGCAGGGGGAGGGTTTCGCGCCGCCGACGTCCTAGCGCGGAGCGTGGAGGGTGGAGCGCTGATCGCAAAAGCGCGAAGCGCAAAGCGCAAAGCGTGGGCGACCGACCGTCAGGCTGATTTGGGAGCCGCGAGCGCGAGTTCGGCCGACAGGCGTTCGGCAAGACGGGCGGCGTGCACGCGTAATTCGGGAACGGCGGTCGCCTCCCAGAATTCTCCCTTCAGCAACGGACCCGTCAGCGAGATCGTGCGCGACGCGGTGCCGTCGGGGTTCACCAGGCGATAGTCAGCATCAACACGGATTCCCAGGCCGGTTGCGTCGCACGCAGCTACGCCGTTCCGGAGCAATTCTCGAATCAATGGATCACGAAGGCGGCGTACGTCACTCTCTGGTCCCGTGCAGTTGACGATGGCGCTCACCTTCAGCGTTTCCACAGCGGCGCTTTCCCGTCGCCGGAGCGATACGGCCAGACCATCCTCGATGGATTGAATGCTCGTCAGGCGGGCCGCCACGATCTGAAGCGCGCCACCGGCGATCAGTGCCTGGAGTGCGGCCCAGAGTTCCGGCGCCATGCGATGGCGATGCACCTCCCAGTACGGCCGAAGGTGCCGGAGAAAGCGCGCCTTTTCCGAATCCGGGAGCGCGCGCCAGAGTCGAGGCGTCACCGGTCGCAATGAGGCCACAACTTCGCGCCAGTCGATCCCCTCGCGTTCCAGACGGCGTGTGTGACGCCTCACTGCCCGCAGGTAATTGGCTGCGGTCGGTTCGGTAGCCACAAGTTCAGGCGGGAGGTGCCCATAGGACGGCGGGCTCGTGCCGTGCCGGTGCGGCTGCGGCAACAAACCGCGACGAGAGATCGCGATCATTCCTCCTGTGTGGCCGCGTCCGGCGAGATCAACAGCGACGTCCACCATGGTGAGGCCGGTTCCGATAATCGCCACAGGCTTGTCGCCGGCGATACCGTCCAGTGCCAGCGGTTTCCAGGGATCGCTTACGAACCGCGCATCTTCGAGGAAGCGCGCGTCAGCGAGATGCGGCGGTGTGGGAGTGTAGTTACCGGCTGCAATGACGACGCGATCGACTGTGAGCGGAGTGCCATGGGCCAACCTGATGACCGCACCGTTGCCATCGGCTGACTCTTCTACCGAGAGCACCTCGTCGGCGACGTGCGCGAGGACCGTCCCCCGAGCGCTGTGCGACTGGGCCGACAACAGGATGTGCTCGAGGTAGTCGCCATAGAGATGCCGCGGAACGAAGCTGCCTCCCTGCACGGCGGGATCGCGCCGCTGGGCAAAGCGGAGAAAGTCATTCTCGTCTTCGGCGAACGCGCTCATCCGCCCGGCTGGCACGTTCAGGACGTGCTGCGACGAGCGCGTACCGTACGCCACACCGCGGGCCAGGCGCCCGCTGCGATTGATCAGGTAGATGCGGAGGCCGCCCTGGCCACGCCGCAACAGATGCGCGACGAGGATGGTGCCGCTGAACCCCGCCCCTATGACCGCAATGCTGTGGTTGTCGGGCATCGTGGAATGGGACTGGGTGCGGGCGCCAAGCGCAACGCCCGGCGGACTCCGACGGGTGGCGATGCGGTTTCGTAACTCCGGCCTACGGTCGCGGAGCGTCTGCCCGCGCGGTCTGCGCTACCGCGCGCGCGGTATACTCAGACATGGCCAACCGACCACTGATGACGGCGCGCTCGAACAGCAGCGTCTCCCAGTGATTGGTACCTTCCCAGAGCACGCGCTTGAGTTGCGTCAACGCGTCCGGGTTCATTGCCGCCAGGCGATGCGCGAAGGCGGGCAGCACCGAATCCATCGCCGCCTCGGTGTCCATCACCCGGGTGTAGAGTCCGTGGTGCTGAGCCCACTCGGCGTCGCGCCAGTCGGCATCGAGTGCGAGCGCGGCGAACGCCGAGCGTCCGATCTTCCGCTCAATGACCGGTCCGACGACGAACGGTCCCAGGCCAATAGCCAGCTCACTCAGGCGGATTGATGACTGCGGGAGCGCGAAGGAATAGTCAGTTGCCGCTACGAGTCCGACGCCGCCGCCGACTGCTTTTCCCTGCACGCGACCGATGATGATCTTCGGGCAGCGCCGCATGGCGAGAATGACGCGAGCGAAGCCGCTGAAGAACTCCTTCCCATCCTCGGCGCTGCGGATCGCACGCAACTCATCGAACGACGCGCCGGCACAGAAGGCGCCAGTACCCTCGCTGGTGAGTATGACGACGCGCGCATCGGCGTGGCCCGCGGCCGTGTCGATCGACTCGGCGAGTTGCCGGAGGAGGCTGGCCGGCAACGCATTCCGCTTGGGGTGGTAGAACGTCACGGTCGCAATGCCGTTGGCGACGCCAACGGTGACATTCCCGTCCTGTTCTACTTCGGTTGGTGTAGTCATGAAGCGGCTGGAGGGCTGGGTCGCCCCGAATCTACCACGCGCCTGATGGTGAAGAAGCCGGACGTGCGCGGAGTCGTTCCGCCTGCGCCATTGCGGGACCACCGCCGTTGGGTAATAGTCCAAGAGTCGGGAGTCAACCGCCCGGTGCAGGACAAGTGATAGTCAGAGGCCAACTTAGGTCAGTCTCCTATGAACCCGAGCGCCATATCTCCGGACGAAACGGCACGCACCGCCGCCTTTGAGGCGAGGATCGCGCGCGGAGAGGTCGTTGAGCCGAAGGATTGGATGCCTGACCGGTACCGGAAGCAGCTTGTCCGGATGATGTCGCAGCATGCCCATTCGGAGATCGTGGGCATGCTCCCCGAAGGAAACTGGATCACGCGCGCGCCGAGCCTGCGGCGGAAGCTGTCGCTCCTGGCCAAGGTGCAGGACGAAGCCGGACATGGTCTCTACATCTACTGCGGCACTGAGACGTTAGGCGTCGATCGTCACGAACTGGTGGCAGACCTCCACAGCGGCAAGGCGAAGTATTCCAGTATCTTCAACTACCCGACGCTCACCTGGGCCGACATCGGCGTCATCGGCTGGTTCGTCGACGGCGCGGCGATCGTGAACCAGACGATGCTGGCCAAGGCATCGTACGGCCCGTATGCGCGGGCGATGGTGCGCATCTGCAAGGAGGAGAACTTCCACAAGCGGCAGGGCTACGAGAGCG
>CAZSNV010000446.1:0-3349 GCA_964608035.1 uncultured Gemmatimonadaceae bacterium
GGACGTCGAGCCCCCAGCTCTCTCTCCAGTCACGCACCCACATCTCGGCGAACGAGGCGCCTCCCGACGTGAACGTGAGGAAGAAGCGCGTGTCCGAATCGCGGCAAATCAGACCGTCGTCGATCACGTATCCACGTTCGTCGAGTAACAGGGCGTATCTGGTGCGGCCCGGTTTGAGATCGGCCACACGACACGGATACAGGCGTTCCAGGAGTTCGACCGCATCGGGCCCTGAGACGACCATTTTCCCGAGGGTGCCGACGTCGCCGAGCGAGACGGCCCGGCGCACCGCCCAATACTCTGCTTCCGGATCGGGGTAACGCCAGGGACGCCACCATCCACCAAAGCGATCCATGGTCGCACCCAACTTCAGGTGCTCCTCATGCAGCCCGGTTCGACGAAATGCGCCTAGATCGAAGCCTGCCGCCGTCTCAGACATCGTCAGCTGGCGGGTCAGAGGGCGCGCGGTGAAGGGGGCCGGCACCTCACCCCCATGGTCGGCGATGAACGAGCGCAAGTACGGAAGACAAACGGCTCCCTGACACGTACCAGTCCCGGCCAGGGTGGCCCGCTTCAGGAGTTCCATCTCGTGGAAGCCGCGTCCCCACACCGACTCCAGGTCTTCGACGGTCACTCCTGCACAGGGGCAAACGATCCCTGCCACCGGTGGCGGAGGGAGCATTGAAGCCGAGGCGGCATCGCCAACGACAGAGACGTTGAGACCGTGACCGATGCGCGCCAGAGCATTCCGAGGATGGAAACCGAATTCGACGACGACGGTGTCGCAGACCTCCTTCGTTCCATCGGCGAAGACCACCGCTTGGACCCGATCGGTGCCTTCGAAGCGCAGGGGACGGCGATCTGACGTCACCGTGGCGACCTGGCCGAGATTGAGGCCTGCTTTTCGCAGCAACGCCGCGGCCCGGGAAGTGACGATCCCGGCCAGATGGCTTCCGGGGACAACCGGTTGCTCCTCGAGGGCGCCCGTGGCGACGACCACTTGGTCGCATTGGATGTGAAGCATCCCGGTGCGAGTACGCGCCACCACGATCGGACCGGCGTAAATACCAATCGCCTCCTCACCCCGGCGAGCCTCGAGAGTGACGACCCGCCGGCCCGCGTCGGTTGCGGCCCGGGCGGCGGCCACACCTGACTCGCCCTGGCCGATAACCACGACATCGCAAAACACCGACCCGACCGGCACTTCCTGGTGGCATCCTTCGTCGGGAAGCGGCGGCTCCCCGTCACGAGGATGGGGACCAACCACCATCCCGGCGGCAGCAGGGACCTGGCAGGTTCGCACATAAGAAACGCCGTCCACCGTCGCGACGCAGTTCGGGCAGTCACCCGCCAGGCAAAGGCACCCGCCTCCGGTGGGGTGGAGGCCAGCCTTCAACAGCGCCACCATTACCGACTCGCCATCCTCAAACGCCACGGAATCTCCGTCGAAGACGAACGTCACCGCCACCGTCCCGACCTCCGTCGTATGGCGAATTGCGGAAGGCCGAACGAATATGAAGCCCTAGCGCGTGGGTCCCTCCTCACCCTTAACGGGGTCTCTCCGACGTTTAGCACGGCTGCTCCGACGAGCAGGTACCAGCCATCTGGGTCTTCTCAACCAGACCCCGCTTCAGCAAAGAATCAAACACTCGGACCATTTCCAATCAGCCGGCCACGAGGGCCATTCGAAAACCCCAGGTACACCCCCATATCAAACGCCTTCCTGTCGGAGACGGTCCACAACCGCGCGCTGACGCCGGCCCAGGCCGCGGGCCACGGCTGATGTACCTTGTTGATCCCGAGGTGTAGCCATTCACGCGCTCTCGTTCTTGCCTGCATTCCATTCGTAATTGTCGAAGCTTCTTGACACCTGACTACCGTATGCCCTAACGGTCAAAGTGATTGACGATTATCAACATAGAGACCTACACGCCATCGAAGCTGGGGCATCCACCGCGCACAATATGGAAGGGAGGCCACGATGGACCAATGCAAGATACCTAGTTTCAGCCACGCCCACGTCCTCGAGTACCTCTGCCTGGTGGGCCCGGCCGAGCTAGCCGAAAAGGCCGGCGTCTCAAGAACGATGGTCAACAAGTGGCGCGATAGGTTCGACGACTTTCCGGAGCCGCTTGTCACCTTAAAGATGGGCCCTCTTTGGGCGTGGGTCGACGTCGAACCATGGATCAAAGGCCAAAAGGCAAAAGGTCCGGGTCGGCCGAAGTCGAAACCCTGAGCATTGTCGGCACCTGAGGTCTCATAGAGCCGGGGGGTCGCTTGTTCAACCAGTTGCCCAAGTGTTCCCATTGGTTCTGGTTGTAGTACGGACGCAACGAGACCCGGGCTGCGGGTCGGTTCTTGTAGACAACGACAGCTGTGTCCTCGGGAAGGGTGCGCAGTTCTTCGACGGGGGCAAGGCGTTCCCACCGATGGGCTTCCGATCTAGATGGCCCTCCAGGGCCGTGCGAGATGGTTCGCGCGACGACTCTTCGTTCGCCGATGAGTCGGGAAAAGTCCTCGAGGAGTTCGGTGTCGGCCATTCCCGGGAGAAGCACCCTGGTGACGTGATTGGAGAGGATGCTGCGGGCGTGGTCTCTCCCCCATCGGTTCACCACCTGACCGAAGTCCTGGAAGATCGTGACGAGTTGAACGTCTCTCGATCTCAAAGTGGCCGCGTATTTGGGTAAGTCAGTTAGTGGGGCCGAGTTGGCCGCCTCATCGAGCAATAGAAGCAGGGGTTTCGGAGCCCGCAGTCCTGTCTGGACCCGCTCCCCGACTCGAACGATCAGGGCGTCGATCAACCCGACGAATATCGGACGCAGCTCGGATTGAACATCCTCGGTGCCGACGATGTAGAGCGTGTCATCGGAATCGATCAGCCGATCGAAGTCGATGCCGGGTTGTTGACGGGTCGATGCGATACCTGCACGAGTAGAGAACACCTTGAGGGCGACGCGAGCGGTGGTACAGAACGAAAGCATCGTCTCGGCCGCGGTTCCCACTGTGGCACCGCGAAGGGTGCGAGCCGCGGTCTTGGCGTCTTCGGATCCGTGGGCACCGTCCAGCAAAGCCAACGGAGTCCCGAAGGCAATCACCGACCCACCAACACTCTGAGCCTGTGAGGCTCTCGGGTCGGACAGCCAGGCCATAACGTCCACGATGCTGCGTTGGCCGATGGCGGCGGCATGGAGCAATGGACCAAGCAGGTCGGACGCAGCGGACTGCCAGAAGTCGCCTTGAGTGACCTGCATTAGATCAGACAACGAAACCAGGTGATGGGCAAGCCGAGTTGCTTTCTGGAAGTCAACGCATGCGGGAACAGGATTCCAACCAATGCGAATGACCCCCT
>CAZSNV010000447.1:0-3320 GCA_964608035.1 uncultured Gemmatimonadaceae bacterium
CGCTCAGTCCGACGACCTCACCGTCGGTGACGTCAAGGCGCTGCACTACCTCGGGCGCGAGTTCGTCGCGCGCAAAGTCGCGCGCGGCCCGCTGGATAGCGCGCTGTTCTTCAGTGAGCGGGATGAGAGCCCAGGACATTTGAGACGGCGGACGGGAGACGGGGGAAGGGAGAGAGCGCTAATCCGGATGCCTGATGCTAGTACTGATAGAATCCGCGACCGGATTTTCTGCCTAACCATCCGGCGTCCACGTATTTCCGCAGCAAGGGGCATGGACGGTATTTGTCGTCCCCCAACCCATCTTGCAGTACTTCCATGATGGCGAGGCACGTGTCGAGGCCGATCAGGTCGGCAAGCGCCAACGGGCCCAGCGGATGATTCATCCCCAGCTTCATCACGGTATCGATCGCCTCGGCAGTGCCAACGCCTTCCATGAGACAGAACGCGGCCTCGTTGATCATCGGCATCAGGACCCGGTTCGCGACGAAGCCGGGAGCATCATTGACTTCGACGGGCGTCTTTCCCATGGCCCGGGCCAGATCGAGGACACGCGTCGTCGTCTCGTCGCTCGTTGCCAGTCCGCGAATCACCTCGACGAGCTGCATGACCGGGACGGGATTCATGAAATGCATCCCGATCACGGCGTCAGGTCGTTTCGTTCGCGCCGCGATGGCCGTAATCGAAATCGAGCTGGTATTGGTGGCGAGGATCGCGCCAGGCGTCGCAACGCGGTCGAGTTCCTCGAAGATCCTGTACTTCAGGTCGACGCGCTCCGTTGCCGCCTCGATGACCACAGCCGCGCCGCTGCTCGCCTCGAGGCTCGTCGACGACGTGATGCGTTCGAGCGCCGCGTCCCGGGCAGCGGCGTCGGTGCTGCCTTTTTTCACCTGCCGCTCGAGATTTGCGGCGATTGAAGCGCGGCCCTTCTCCAGCGCCGCGTCGGCGACATCGATCAACGTCACCGGGTAACCGCTCAACGCGGCGACGTGGGCGATGCCGCTCCCCATCTGGCCCGCGCCCACCACCGCGATCCGTTCGTTCATGCGTCAGGCTCCCGGCGGCGTATCGACCGCCGATAGACGTACCAGGTGACGGCCACGAGCCCCGCGGCCGCGAAGATCCCGCCCTCCGGACCCCATGCCCCACCCGTTGCCCAGTCGGGTCCGGAATCGACGATACGATAGTCGGGCGACTGCATCACCAGGCCGCTGACCGCGGTGTGCAGCACAACGACGAGCACGGCGTTCCAGGCAAGGTGTGCAGCCCATGCGGCGTAGAGGCTCTGTGTCGCCTCGCGGATGAGTCCAAGGAAGATCCCCGCCAGGCACACCACGATGAAGGTGCGCGCGGACGCTCCGGCGTTGATGAAATGCATCCACCCGAAGAGCTGACTCGTGACGACGATCGCCGCCAGCGGCCCCCAGCGCTCCCGGAGCACGGAGAACGCATAGCCCCGCACGAACAGTTCCTCCCACAGCGCGGCCGGAATCAGCACCGCCAGGGTCGCGACGGCCGCACCTAACGACGACCCCGGTGGCGAGGGCACTACGCCTAACCAGCCGATCGCAAGCAGCGCACCAGACGGCACGGCGATGGCCAGTGCGCCGAGCAGGGCGCAGGCAGCGATGCGAGACGGGCGCCAGGCATCCCTGCCCAGACCGACGAATCGCCACCCACGACCATCGACCAGATGAAAGGTCCAGGCGTGGCCAATGAGCATTCCGCCGGCCATGACAGCACGAACGACGCTTCGCGTGCTCCCACCGGGATCCACCGAGCGAGGTACGAGTGCGCCAGCCGGAGCCCCAGAACGCCGACCGCGGATGCGAGAATGAACACCGCCAGCCGCCACGGCGGCGACACGCTTGGTGTCCCTTCGGCCGGCGCTTGCAGAGCTCAGAAACGCCGGCCGTGGCGCGGGACGCCGATCACGGGCGCGTCACGCTGAGGGCAACGGCGTCACCGCCGCCAAGGCAGAGCGTCGCGAGACCGCGACGGCCACCGCGATCAGCCAGGGCGTAGAGCAGTGTCACCAGCACGCGCGCGCCGCTGGCGCCGATGGGATGTCCCAGCGCGATGGCGCCGCCGTTCACATTCACGCGCTCCGGGTCCCAGCCCAGGGCATCGCCATCCGCGAGCGACTGTGATGCGAAGGCCTCATTTGCCTCGATGAGGTCGTAGTCACTGATCCTCGTGCCTTCCTTCGCGAGAAGGTTTCCTACCGCGCGAATGGGTGCAAAGAAGAGATCGCGGGGTTCCACCGCCCCCGTGGCATAGGCGTCGATGCGCGCCATCACCGTCAGTCCTTGCTCCTTCGCGAACGCCTCGGAGACCACAACCAGGGCCGCCGCCCCGTCGTTCAAGGTCGATGCGTTTCCGGCGGTGACGCTGAGATCGGTTTCGCCCTTGGCGCCGAACGCCGGCTTCAATGTGGCGAGCGTCAGCGACGTGGTATCGCGGCGCGGACCCTCGTCTGCTTCGACGATGGTTGGCCCTTTCTTCCCGGGAATCTCCACGGGGACGGTTTCGGCGCGGAACTTCCCGGCGTCCTGCGCGGCAATGGCGCGTCGATGCGATTCCGCCGCAAACGCGTCCTGGCGCTCGCGCGTGACGCTCGCCTTCCGCGCGGTGTATTCGGCGTGGCCACCCATATGCACGTTGCAGGTGGCGCACCAGAGGCCGTCGCGAATCATGCCGTCGACCAGTGTCTGATCGCCGATCTTCACGCCACTGCGATAGCCGTACACGTAATGCGGCGCGTTCGACATGGACTCCATGCCGCCGGCCACGATGGCGTCGGCATCACCAGCGCGGATTGCCTGCGCGGCCAGCATGACCGCCTTGAGGCCTGAGCCGCAGACCTTGTTGACGGTGACGGCCGAAATCGATGCGGGAAGTCCGGCGGCGAGCATAGCCTGGCGCGCGGGCGCCTGGCCAACACCGCCCTGCAGGACGTTGCCCATGATCACTTCCTGGATGCGATCCGATGCCACGCCGCTCCGGCGCACGGCGTTGCGGATCGCCAGCCCCCCGAGCTGCGGCGCGGAGAGCGAGGACAGCGCGCCAAGGTAGCGGCCGATCGGGGTGCGCACGGCGCCCACAATGACCGGGACTCGTGTTGTATCCATCTCCATGGGACTGGACGCGATGCAGCGCGGCGTAGACAGCGCCCTCCGCGCGAAGCGACCTGCTCCGGCGATACCGCGCGGTCGCGCGGCGCGGGCGGCCGCGACCCAAAGCTAGCCGGTCGGCGGGTTGCGTTGCAGTGCGAGCGCCAGCGTCAGGCAGCCCAGCGCGCCAGTCGATCCTTGATCGCTACC
>CAZSNV010000448.1:0-3275 GCA_964608035.1 uncultured Gemmatimonadaceae bacterium
GGCGCCGGGCGTCATCGCCTGCGCGCGGCACTCGTCGCCGCCGAGGTGGCGCTGGCCGTCATGCTGGTTTCCGGAGCGTCCCTGTTGCTGGGCAGTGTGAGCCGCCTGCTGGCCGTCGATGGCGGGTTTGCGACCCGTGACCGGCTCACGATGGAGCTCAGTCTTTCGGGCCCGGGCTTCAGCGACAGCGGCACCGTGACGCAGGCCTGGCGCACGGTGCTCGAGGCGGTGCACGCGGTTCCAGCTGTCCGGTCAGCCGCGCTGGCGTCACAGATCCCGTTAGGCGGCAACATGGACATGTACGGCATGCACCTCGAGGATCGCCCCGGTAGTCCGGCCGATGATCCCTCCGCCGAGCGGTACGGCGTCACGCCACGATATCTCGAGACTATGGGAATTCCACTCCGGTCAGGTCGGCTGATCACTGACGCCGATCATGCCGGCGCTCCCGCGGTCGTCTTGCTGAATGAAGTCGCGGCGAACCGATTGTTCCCTGAGGGCACGGTTATTGGTCGTCGGCTTCAGGTCGGTGGGAGCGATGGCCCGCAGCGGACCGTCATCGGTATCGTCGGGAACACGTTGCACCAGGGACTGGACAGCGAGCGTGAAATGCAGGTGTACGTGCCGTCTGCCCAATGGGGTGAAGAAGGCGGCATGACGCTCGTGGTTCACACCACGGCGCGGGCGGAATCCGCGATTCCGTCGGTACGAGGCGCCGTCCGTAGGACGGTCCCGGGCATCGCGATTTCCAAGGTCGCTACGCTGCAACGCCTCATGGATCTGTCGACGGCTGACCGCCGTTTCGCGCTCGCGCTGTTCTCGGGATTCGCCGTTGTGGCGCTCGTTCTGGCCGCGGCAGGGCTGTTCGGCGTGTTGTCGGCGACGGTCGTGGAACGGACGCGTGAGATCGGGGTCCGCACGGCGCTCGGTGCGCAGCGTGGGCGCATCCTGGCCATGGTGGTCCGGCAGGGGATGTCGATGGCGGGAGCGGGCCTGGCCGTCGGGTTGTTCGCCACATGGGGGTCGACGAGGATCATCTCAACGCTCCTCTTTGGTGTCGGAGCGTCTGATCCTGTGGTGCTGGCTTTTGTGGTCACGTCACTGGGCGCGGTGGCACTCCTGGCGAGTGCGCTGCCCGCCTGGAGAGCCTCGCGAGTCGATCCTGTGATCGCATTGCGGGATTCCTAAAACGGCGCGGCTGCATGCTGATTGCTACTTGCTGATGCTGCCGCTGCTTGCTTGCGCTGGAGCTGGCGCAAACAATGAGTAGTCACCCAGCACCAGCACGAAGCAGCAGTAAGCAGCAATCAGCACGCAGCTGTGTTTTCACGCAGCAGTGTTTCCCGTCACCCCGGCGGCCTCCCCGGTCCTCCCCCTCGTCCATTTCTGATCCTCGGCGGCAGCCTGGTCCACTGCTCCGCGTTCAGGATGGCCTGCGCCTGGCGCAATGCGGCCTGCTGGTTCGCCTGGACTTTCTCCAGCGCCGGGCGGAGGCGCGCATTGAGCGCGGCCATGTCGGGATTGGCCCCGGCGCCTTCGACGTCTTTGAGCACCGTACCAGCCAACAGCATGTTCTGCGCATTGAGCGTGTCCGACACCACGCGCAGCTTCGCCACCTGGTCTTCGGTCAGTTTGAGCGTGTCGCGCAGGTTGAGGATCTGGAGGATCGGGTTGAAGTTCGTCAACGCTGTCGCGAATCCGGCCAATCCCGGCCCTGCGCCACCACCCCGCCCCCCGCGTCCACCAAACGCCGCACCGCGTACGGCATCGATCGCATCGCGCGCGCGATCAGGGCCCAACATCAACCGTGCGTTGACGCCGATCTGGAACGGGATGCTGATGCCGTTCGCGCCCTGGCGTGATGCACCAAAGCGCTCGTTCACTTCATAGAGGTATGAGTTCGCGATCGGATCAAAGCCGCGCGCGTACAGCAGCGTGTTGTCCTGCGACCGGATCGCTCCCCAGCCGTGCAGGTTGTTCTTCCCGTGGACCAGCTCATCGAGTCCGCCAAGCAGGTTCTGCGTGTTGAGCGAGACCATGAGCCGCCGGTTCAACCCGAAGGCCTGTGGCCGCCAGTTCATCTGCAGCTCCATGCTGGGCTGCCAGACCCCGCGACACGAATTCCGTCCGGAGGCGCTGCCCAGCTGACTCGTCAGGCAGTCCTGCACACCGGCCGGCGCGTTCGCGATCAGCTTGCTCATCGCGGCCGCCACAGCGGGGTCAGTCGTCGGCAACGACGAGTCGAAGATGAACGCCCTGTCGTTCCGCGAGCCGTCGCCATTGATGTCCGATCCCACCAGTGGCGTGAACGGTGCGCCCGAGGAGACGCGACCGGTCGCCGTCACCTCGAGCCCAAGGTTGATCGGCCAGGTGAGCGACCCGGTGAGCGAGTGACGCCGGTCGAATGAACTCACCGCCCACTCGCGGATGTTCGGATTCGTGGCCGTGGTGGCCGAGCCGAAGCTTCCGCCACCGCCACCAGCGCCGCCGCCGCGCCCGAACCCGCCTCCCAGTCCGCCGAACGATCCGCCCGACGACTGGTCCTCCGCGTAGCCTAACGTGTACCCCAGGTTGAAGATCGCGCCGCGCGTCGTGAGTCCCTGGAGTGACACGGTCAGTTGCTTTGCTGTCGACCGGAGGTCCGACCCGACCGAGAAGACCTGCGCGAACGCCGGATCGAGCCGCGACGCCAGCATGTTGGTCACCCCGCTGGCCGCCACGATGGTCGGCGCCGGCACGAACACCGGCCGGTTCCCCTCGTTGGCCAGCGAGAACTGGGGCGTCGGATTGAGGTTGAGGTCCGTGTACCCCGTCTGGCTGACGCCGCGCGTGTAGCTGGCGTCCACGTTCAGGTTGTAGCGCTCGAGGATACGCCGTTGCACACCTAACGACCCGCGCCACGACCGCGGCGCCTGGAAGCTCTTATCGAAGACAGTGACCGCCGGGCGCGCCGTGGGCACGAACGAGTTTCCGCCGTCCACGCAGGTCGTGGGGATCGCCGACGGATTGAAGAGGAAGTTGTCCCAGTCCGGCTGCGGAACGGCATCGCCGGTGCACACCAGCTGGGTCTCGCTGTTGGGCAGGCCCGTGGCCGATGCCGCCTGCGAGAACAGATTGGAGCTCACCGTACTGCGGAACTCCCCGATGCCGCCGCGGATAATCGTTGGCGTCGCTCCACCGCCGCGGCCGCCGAGCATGCCGGCCAGTCCACCTCCACCTCCCCCTCCACCTCCACCTCCTCCACCGCCCCGTCCACCGCCGCCACCGCCGCCGCC
>CAZSNV010000449.1:0-3267 GCA_964608035.1 uncultured Gemmatimonadaceae bacterium
ATGAACGGAAAATGCACACCTGGGTGGACGAGCTGCGCGAGCAGTCGGAGCTGATGGAGGTAAAGCGGAAACGCTTCGAGGCGCTGTCGGCGGAGATCATCGACGCCGAGGCCCGGTTGCAGTTGCTCAACACGCAAGGCGACACGCAGCGCCAGGAGCTTGCTCGCTCGAACAAGACGCTCGAGGCGATCACGGAACACATCGCGACCGGCACCCTGGATGTGCGTGGCGTGGAGCGCGGGTTCGCGGCCCAGGCGAAGGTACAGTCCGTCATCGACGAACTCGAAGAATCCGTCAGGAGGATCGATTCACAGATCGCCGAGCTGGCGCTTCGCGTGCCGCTGCGGCGTGACGAGTCCGTGCGACTACGGGACGAGCTTATCGACCTCGAGGCAGGCGTGCGGAACCTGAATGTGCGCCTGGGCCGGGAGCGGAGTGCCTATCACGACTGGCTGTCGTCACAGCAGTCGCTGCACCGGAGACCGGTGGCGTAACGAGGCAGCGATCAAACGCGAAGTCGGCCTAGGACTTCGCGGTGAAACTGACCTCAATGTTGACCTTCCCCATTTTCCCCGTCACCGGGTCGTGGGAGGTTACTCCGACGCAGGAGTAGCGCCCGGAGATCAGTTTAGCGGTCACTTCCACCTTGCCGGCGCACTCGGATTTTTCGCCGACGATGATGCCACCGGTAGCGAGGGTCTTCCCGCGGGCCACCGTGATTCCCACCTCGCCGGTCTCGCCATACGTAATCGCGGCGTTTGGCTCGGCTGATCCCGAACTGCCGAACTGGAGCCAGGTCATCCCGCCGTCGCCCATGCTGGCCTGGGTATTGATCGCCACTTCCTTGTCGATGCTGAATGACCCGGTCACGATCACCTTGGCACTGCCGGCGCTGAACTGGCGGGCGGTTATGGTCGGCGGTTTTGCCTGGGCGCTACCGGGCGACGCGAGCGCGGCGAGGAGGAGGGCGGCACCAGCGACGCTGATCAATGTGGGTTGCATGGGATTCATCCTGGTCGGAGTCGAGTTGCAGCACTCCCTACGGTGGTGCGCAGGCGTCAACTCTCCGTCAGGCCGGCGTCAGTGCGGCGCCAAAGCAAGCGTGCCGCTGCTCTCCTTGCTCAAAACCAGGCCTTATCCCGCGGCGCGCCTAGCGTCTGCGCTTGGGGCGCGGTGTCGTCACCGCGCGGATGCTTTCATCGAAGTTGACCGTCACCGCGATGCGGTCGCGGGCGTTGAGCTCCTGCGCGATCATGACGAAGACGGAGTCGCCCGGGAGGACGTCAATGGCGTACCGCTCTGGGAACGGCGGGATGCGAGTGAGCGCGCGGACATCGTCGATAGGTGACGTCGCCGCCATGTTCACGCGGGCACTGTAGAGCGAGTCGTCGGTAAGAAAAAAGAGCTCGCGCCCCGACCGGCTCCACACCGGGCTCGAGCCGCCATTGCGGGAGACCTGCCAGCGGGAGGACCCGCCAGCCAATGGCCTCACGAACACTTCCCGGCGACCAAAGACGACCGCCGTGTACGCGAGCCACCGGCCGTCCCGCGACACTCGCGGAACTCGCGGCTGTTCCCGTTGATCAACCAGCGTGAGCCCCGAGTCAGGCGTTGCCGGCGACACGAGCACCAGACCGCGTCCAGCTTCTTCGACGACCATGCGTGTCCCGTCAGGAAGGAGGCTGAGATCCACGATGCTTCCCGGCCGTGCCAGAATACGTTCCGGCGGCGTGCTGCCATCCGCGGCGGCTCGGTAAACGATGCCGTGGTCATTGATATCCGCGATGAAGAGCACGCTGGCGCCATCAGGCGTCCATGTCGGCTTGCCGTTTCGCTGGGCGGAGTCGGTGCTCAGCCTGACGAGTGGACCCGACGGAAGGCGATAGACGTATGTGTCCCAGCGATCCGTTGCTCCTTCGTATCGCCAGAACGCGAAGGCGCCACCATCGGGAGAGACTGACGTGTTGAAGGTCCACGTGTCCGGCGCGATGGCGCCGGGAAGCTCCCGCCTGACGCCGCGACGGTTTATCAGGGTCGGTCCGGCCGGCGGCGTCAGGGTATAGGCGAGCATGCCCGCTGCGGCGCCGACTCCCAGCGCTGCTGGCCCAACCGGGACAGGGGTTCCTTCGAACTCGAACTTCTCTATGTCGAACGGGACGGCATACATGGCGTCACGCCCGTACATGAGAAGATGGCCACCCTCCGTGTACTCGAATGGAGATGCTCCTCCACCGGTGAGCACGGGATTGGCAATGGCGCGGGCTTTCCTCGTCCGGAGATCCAGTATCGACAGATCAACCTTGTACGTGATTGGTGCTTCGACGCCAATGATCGCGGCCTTCCCACCAGGAAGCGCCAGCCCGACGACCGAGGACGCGGAATCGGTCGCGGCGAAAAGTTCCTCCACTGGCCCGCCAGTTTCCGGTACGCGCGCGAAGCGACTCCGGTTGGCGACTCGTCGATTCACGTACATGTACCCATCCGTTCCCCACTTGACGGTGCGCACAGTGTCGGCAATCTGCCGTGGCGTGCCTCCTTTCGACGGCACCACCTTGAGCGCGCCATTCTGGATGAACGCGATCAGTTCACCAGTGGGCGAGAAATCGACCGACGGGGAGTAGCCTCGCATTTCCGGGACGTCGAGCGGGCTCAATCGCATGTCGGCGAACGTATAGATCCAGTTGCCGTTGGCACCGAGCACCAGGAGTCGTGATCCATCGCGGCTGAACACGATTCCGTTGACGACGATGCTCTCCGGAATCGCGATGTCGAATCGAACCGGTGGGCGGGATCCGACCGCCGTTTCCGCGGGCCGCTGTATCGCGATGCTGAGCGCCATGAGCAGCACCGCCGCCAGGGCCGCGAGACCCAGCGCGAGCGGCTTCCATCGGATGTCACTGCGGTGGGGCGTCAGTGGAGCCGACGGCCCGGTGCGAGTGAACGACGGCCTGCCTAACGCCTCGGCGAACGCCGCGGCCGAGGTGAACCGGTCCGCGGGCAGCTTCTCCAGTGACTGGAGAATGGCGGCTTCGACATGCTCCGGAACCGACGGTCGCTGGCTTCTGAGCGACCGAGGTGGGTCCGTGATCGCCCGGGCGACGATGGCCTGCGGTGTCGGGCCCGTGAACGGCGGCTCTCCGCACAGCATCTCGTAGCACACACACCCTAACGCATAGATGTCCGAGCGGGGACCGAGTTCTCGCTCCCCCATGGCCTGCTCGGGGCTCATGTAGCGCGGAGTGCCGAGCGACATGCCGGTCTCGGTCA
>CAZSNV010000450.1:0-3253 GCA_964608035.1 uncultured Gemmatimonadaceae bacterium
GCTTGACGAGGTGCCGATCGAAACCGGCAGCGAGGGCCCGTTCCTCGTCGCCGGGCTGACCGAAACCGGTGACCGCCACGAGGCGGACTGACTCGGAGTGCATAACGAACCGACGTTCGAGCAATTCCCCAGCGTCGTGACGGGCGGCACGAACCTCCACAAGAATGTACGATGCAACCCGCGGAGTCGACCCCGAATTGTACGGGGACCAGGAGTGAGAATCATTTGGCCCGGGTGGCGTCTTTTCTCATGTGACGCGCGAGAACGGTACCTTCGGGCCAACAGCCTGGCAGGGAAATATGAAAGAGTCCAGCGATAGAGGAGTGTACCTCGCATCGGAGTCCAGGCGGGTATTCCTTCGCGACGCCGCTGCCGCGCTGCTCGTGAGTCATCCGGTCCTGGGGGCGGTTACTGGCCGGCGCGAAGTCACCGTCGCCCAGCCGTCTCCGTTCAAGAGTGAAGCGCAGTACAAGCTGGAGGCCGCCCGCTATGATGCGGCAGTCCGGAATCTCAACGCCGTGCTGGCGACACGCCCGACGTCCGACGCTGACCTCCAGCGCCTAACGAGCATTCTTGGATCGGCGGTGGCGGACGTGGACTATCTGGATTCATCCCTGGTCATGCTCTGCTACGCGGATACCGCGCTGATGGCATGGGTGCGGAAAGAGATTCGCGACGAGGCCACGCTCCTGAGATTCGTGGAGTCCGTGAAGCGGGATCCGCGCGTGATCGACAGCATCTCAGGCGTTGCGTCGCTGCGTGGACGCTGGCTCGAACGGGTCCGGGCTCTCAACGAGCAGGCGAAAACACTCTCCGCGCACCTCGTGGAATTGGTTGAGGCGTCGCAGGACCTGGCAACTCAATCACGCGGTAAGGACGAACCGCAACACACACAGTGTTCCCAGAACTGGTCCATCGTCACGGCGGTGTTCCAGAGCCTGTTCGCAAACGCAGGCGCTGCAGCTTTCACCTCCCTCACCGTGAACTCCCTTAGCTCGGCGGCGACATCGCTTACCGTGGCGTACAAGGGTACTGGCGCCGACCTCGCCCGGACCGCCTTGCTTGCCGCGAACCAGCGCTACCAGCAGTGCGTCGCGTCTACGACGCTGCTTTCGGAACCGGCGCGCTCGAGGGCGATGCTGGTCTGCCAGGCGAAATGGTTGGCGGAGAAAGCGTCATATCTGGGATAGACCGGACGCACCGGACTGCGAAGGACCTGACGGGCGCTGCGTTCCCCTTGGATGGTGCGCAACACCGGGAGGCCAGCCTCAATCGGGCTGCGGCCTGAGAATAGCGACCGCCGGCGCGCGTTCATTGTGCATCGAACATCAAGAGGCGGATATGCACTCGAGTTCACCGGTTGCCATCATGCGGCGGATCATCGTCGCTGCGTTCGTCGCAGGGACATCCGTGCCGATCCTCGCCGCGGCGCAGCCAACCATCACCGCGCGCGACACGATTTTCTCGGAAACGGGCCAGCTCGGCTCGTGGGACGAAAGGCGGATCAAGATCAAGCTGTCCGCTCCGTCATCGCAACCGGTCACGGTCATCGCGAACGTCACCGGCACGACGGCCGAGAAGGGCGCATCGTGCGGCTCCACCGCGGACTTCTTCGGGCCACAGCGAACGGTGTCGTTCCCGCCGAACTCCACGGAACAACTCTACGAACTCTCGGTATGCGGCGATAATCTCGTCGAGGGGAATGAGACGCTCAGGCTGACGCTCTCCAATCCGACCAACGCCACGATCGGACCCGACGCGATCATCACAATCGCCGACAACGATACTCCTGCTCCGTCGCGCGTTTTCATTTCAAACGTTGCCATCACTATCTCATCCAATGAAAGCCTGCCTAACACGCTCAATCCCGTTTTCACGATCCGCCTGAACCCGCCCGCCACCTCAACCGTGGAGGTCAAGTACCAGCTTGTGGATGAGACGGCGACGCGCGGGAGCTCATGCTCCGGCAACACCGACTACGTTGGCGCGTCGAACTCGCTTGTTTTCGCACCGGGCGAAACCGAAAAGACGGTCACTGTTCCCATTTGCAACGACACACGCGTCGAGGCCCAGACCGAAACGTTTCTCTTCAAACTCACGAACGTGAGCGGCGCCGTGCTGGGGGTCGGTTCCGCCAATTCTGGCAACTTGCCCACAGAGACGGGAACGAGCCGCCAGGTCCATATCACCGATGACGACAGGCCGATCCTCACCGTGTCCGGTGCCGGCCCCGAGACGAATAGCGGCCAGAAGACGATTCCCGTCACGTTGACGCTTAATAAAGCGCAGGCAGAGTCCTTTACAGTCCAATACTCGACTTCCCTCAACAGTGTCGGGCAGTTTCCCGCCACCAGCGGCACGGCGTGCCTCGGCTCCGCCGACTACATCGCCATCCCGCCAACAGCAGTGACCTTCGCGCCGAACGAGGTTACGAAGACGATCAACTTGACGGTCTGCGGGGACACGACAATCGAGCGCGATGAACGACTTCAGCTCGTGCTAGTGAGTACCCCCGAGTTGGCTTTCGGGAGTGGCGGGGCGATCAAGATCACGAACGATGACATGCCGACAGTCTCGGTAGTTGACGCGAACGTGCCCATGAGCACGTCCGACACGCAGATCGATGTGACAGTGACCGTGTTGCTGGCTCCGAGACCTGGCGAGCCGGCGACTGTTTCATATGCGACCGCGAACGGTACCCTTACCGGCGGCGTAACCTGTGGAGGCAGAGGTGGTGCCGGTTATATCTCGACCTCGGGGACGCTCAGCTTTACTGGTGGCGGGAGCGACGTGCCACTTGATCCAGGCTCCGTTCCTGGAACCTTCCTCTCCGGCAGTACGCAGACGCGCACGTTCACCGTCCGCGTCTGCAACCGGAGCACGCCGTCTACGCAAGCCGTCAGGATCCTGCTCTCCAATGCGACGAACGCGGTCATCAGCGGTGGCGGTGGCGCCATCAAGATCGTGATTCCATGAACCAGCCAGGCTGGCCCGAGAGCAAACCGCATCCGCAGTTGCTGGCGCGCTGCGGTTAGGCGGGCAAAAGAGGGGCTGGGGGGCGCAAGTTGAGTGGGTTCCCCCGTCCCCCGTCCCCCGTCAGACGTCTATTTTTGCTGGATGAATCGCCAAGACGCGCTCGACTACCATAGCTCACCCCGACCCGGCAAGATCGCGGTCGTCCCCACCAAGCCTCTCGCCAACCAGCGCGACCTTTCCCTCGAGTATTGGCATCGTACGCCTCTCGCCTCTAACC
>CAZSNV010000451.1:0-3244 GCA_964608035.1 uncultured Gemmatimonadaceae bacterium
CCTGGCGGAGGACCTGAAACACAAGCGCAAGGTCGCGCTCAAGGTCCTGAAGCCGGAACTGGCGGCTGTGTTAGGTGCCGACCGGTTCGTGCAGGAGATCACCACCACCGCGAGTCTGCAGCACCCGCACATCCTGCCGTTGTTCGATTCCGGCACGGCAGAGGGGTTCTTGTTCTACGTCATGCCCTACATTGAAGGGGAGACGCTCCGCGACAAGCTCAATCGCGAGACGCAGCTCGGCGTAGAGGAGGCGATCCGGATCGCGCGCGAGGTGGCCGACGCGCTCGATTATGCACATGGCAAGGGCGTCATCCACCGCGACATCAAGCCGGAGAACATCCTGATCCAGAACGGCCGGCCGATGGTGGCCGACTTCGGGATTGCACTCGCGGTGAGCGCGGCCGCCGGCGGGCGGATGACGGAAACGGGTCTGTCGTTAGGGACGCCGCACTACATGTCGCCCGAGCAAGCAACAGCCGAAAAGGAAATCTCAGCGCGGTCGGACGTCTACTCTCTGGCGGCGGTCCTCTTCGAGATGCTGGCGGGGGAACCGCCACACAGCGGCGGTTCGGCACAGGCGATCATCATGAAGATCATCGCCGAGCCGGCGCAGGACGTGACGAAGTTCCGGAAGACGGTACCGCCTAACGTCGCCGCCGCGGTGGCCAAGGCGCTCGAGAAAGTCCCGGCGGACCGGTTCGAGAGCGCGAAGAGCTTCGCCGAGGCGCTCGGCAATCCGGCGTTCAGGACCGATGGGCCGTTCCCGGTCGGCGCCACCGGAGTCGCAGGTGCCGGAGGATTCTCTCGCGGCGCGTTTGCGGGAGTGGCGATGCTCGCGATGGTCGCGAGCGCGGTGGCGATCTGGGGATGGCTGCGTTCGCGGCCGTTGCCACCGCCGCCGTCGGTGCGCTATCAGTTGTCGTTGTTCACGTCGCAGGGAGACGGACCGTGGCGCCACCTCGCGTTGTCCACGGACGGCACGGACATCGCATTCACGCAGTCGCGCGGCGGGTCACCGATGCTCTGGCTCAAGACGCCCGACCGCGCCGCGGCCGAACCGCTGGCCGGGACGGAGGGGGGCGTTGCACCGACCTTCTCTCACGACGGCGAATGGATCGCGTTCGTTGCCGGTGGCCGGTTGCGGAAAGTGCGACGCGATGGCCGTGACGCCACAACGATTGCCGAGGGCGTCGCACCGGGAAACGCGTCGACGGCGTGGCTCGACGACGGGACGGTGCTATTCACCGGCCGGCGATTCGATCTGAGTGCTGTCGGCGCGGATGGTACGACGCGCGTTGTGATCCCACGGGACTCGCTCCCCAACAACGTGTTCGACATCGCCGCTGTGCCAGGCAGCCGGAGCGCGCTCATTGTGACGTGCGCTTCGAATTGCGTGCAGGCGGAGCTCTGGGCGGTAAACCTGGGCTCCGGAGAACGACGCCGGCTGGCAGAGCGCGCAATGCGGGTGTGGTTCGTGTCCGGCGGTCTCGCCGTGTTCGTGGAGACACAGACCGGGCGTGTCTTCGCTGCGCCATATGACGAGGGGAGCCTGTCGTTCGCGGCTCCGGCAACTCCGGTCTTCGAAGACGTCCGAACGGCAGGAGGTGAGGGCGTCTCGATGGCGGTGTCGGACAACGGGACATTGCTCTACGCGCCGGGCACAGGGGCCGAGGCGTTCCAGGCGGTCTGGATCACGCGCGAAGGGAGCATCACGCCAGTGGATTCCACGTGGTCCTTCGTGCCGGGAAGCGCTGCCACGCTCTCTCCTGACGGCAACCGGCTCGCGGTCGCAGTCGAGGATGGCGCATCGACAGACATCTGGCTCAAGGAACTCGCGCCCGGAGGTGGTCTCAGGCGCCTGACGTTCAATGGCAACGTCAGGGGTCCTGAATGGACGCACGACAGCAAAGCGCTGCTCTACACGAACGTGCAGGAGGGAACCGGCGCGGGGGACATCACGCAGCGGCGCGTCGAGGGGACGGACTCGGGTCGGTCGGTGTTGCGGACCACCCGCAACGTTGCGTCTATCGCGCCGATGCGCGATACCACGCGGCTGATCGTCCGGTTCGGGCCACCTGCGACACGTGACGTCTATTTCTGGCGTGGTGGAACCGCCTCACCGGATACACTCGTTCCACTGCTGGCAAGCGATCGGCACGAGGAAGTCGCGATGAGTCTCTCGCGTGACGAGCGTTGGCTCGCCTACGCGTCAGATGAGTCGGGGCGGTTCGAGGTGTACGTGGTCCCGTTTCCCGACGTGAAAGCCGACAAATGGCAGGTCTCGGTCGCCGGCGGGCGCTCGCCGCGCTGGGCGCGGAGTGGGAAGGAGCTCTTCTTCAGGGACCTCACCGGTGGGCTCGTGGCCGTCCCGGTGACGATCGGCTCGATCCCCACCTTCGGTGAACGACGGCTGCTGTTCCGGCCGGATGGGATTCGCAACGATCCGATGAATGTGCACTTTGACGTGAGCCCCGATGATCGCCGGTTCCTCTTCCTGCAGAGGCCTCGCCGCGATGGTGAACAGGCCTCGGGCAGCACGGTGCTCATCCAGCATTGGCTCACGGATGTCAGGGAACGAATGAAGGGCACGCGATGAGCGGGGTCACCGAGCGCCTGACGGCCGCACTGGCCGATCGCTACCGCATCGAACGAGAGCTCGGGCAGGGCGGCATGGCGACCGTGTACCTGGCAGAGGACCTGAAGCACAAGCGGAAGGTCGCGCTCAAGGTGCTGAAGCCGGAGCTGGCGGCCGTGTTAGGCGCTGACCGGTTCGTGCAGGAGATCACGACGACGGCGGCGCTGCAGCATCCACACATCCTGCCGTTGTTCGATTCGGGGACCGCCGATGGGTTCCTGTACTACGTCATGCCCTTCATCCAGGGCGAGACGTTGCGGGAGAAGCTGAACCGTGAAACGCAGCTCGGCGTGGACGAGGCGGTGAGGATCGCCACCGAGGTCGCCGACGCGTTGCACTACGCGCACACGCAGGGCGTGATCCATCGGGATATCAAGCCGGAGAACATCCTGTTGGCGAACGGCCGGCCAATGGTCGCCGACTTCGGGATTGCGCTCGCCGTTTCAGCGGCGGCGGGCGGCCGGATGACCGAAACAGGCCTGTCGTTAGGGACGCCGCACTACATGTCGCCCGAGCAGGCCACGGCGGAGAAGGAAATCTCGGCCCGGTCGGATCTCTATTCGCTGGCGAGCGTCCTGTACGAGATGCTCGCCGGCCAGCCACCGCACA
>CAZSNV010000452.1:0-3236 GCA_964608035.1 uncultured Gemmatimonadaceae bacterium
GGCAGCCGCCGCGTGATCCTGCGTCGAGAAGATGTTGCAGGAGACCCAGCGCACCTCGGCGCCGAGGTCCACCAGCGTCTCGATCAGGACCGCCGTCTGCACCGTCATGTGCAGCGACCCCATGATCCGCGCGCCGGCGAGCGGCTTCGCCCCGCGATGCTCGGCTCGAATCGACATCAACCCAGGCATCTCATGTTCTGCGAGCCTTATCTCCTTGCGCCCCCACTCCGCGAGCCCAAGGTCCGCCACCTTGAAGGCCGGCCGGTCGAGGGCGTTGGCAGCTGGACGTACTGTCGTAGTCATTATTCGTCGTCCTCGTGTGTGTCAGTGGACTTTGGTCTTCGGTCGTCAGTCTTTCCATTCTGCATTCTGCATTTTGCTTTACTTCACTCCCGTCGCCACAAACAGCTCCGGTGCCTTTGCCCCGGGATCCCTCGGAAGCGCGACCACATTCACTCGAGAGAATCCGGCGCCCTGCAACCACTCCTTCACCTGCGCTGATGAGAATCCCAGCCAGACATGACCCATTCGCTCGCGGTATTCGACCTGATCGTGTGGCGTGAGGTCGACCAGCAGCAGGCGTCCTCCGACCTTTAACACGCGCATCGCCTCGGTCAGGACACGCTTCGGCTCTGGAGAGTGATGCAATACCAGCGAGATGATGGCGGCATCCAGCTCGCCGTCGGCGATGGGCAGCGCCTCGAGTTCTCCGGCGCGAAGATCGACCCTGGACGATGCGCCGAGTCGAACCTTGGCTCGTTCGAGCATGCTGGTGGAAGCGTCGACCCCAATGACTCTGCCGACGAACGGCACGAGGAGCGCGGAGAGGTGTCCGCTCCCGCATCCCAGATCGCCAACCGCCCAGTCGTCGTCGAGCAGACCAAGCAGTGCCCCACCCCCAACAGCGTTGCCAAAGAGCTCCTGCCGAAGTTCGTCCCAGGAGCTGGCGGCGCCGGCGAAGAACTCGCGGGATTTCGCGCGACGCTGTGCCACCACGCTGTTGAGTCGGGCCAGATCGTGTCCATGCTCGACGCTTCCACGAAGGTCGTCAGCGACGACCGACCAGAGGCGATCGGCTCCCTGTTCGAGCGCGGTGTTCCTGGAATAGAACCGGCTCGTGCCTTCCTGCCGCGTCGTCACCCAGTTGTCGTCGGCGAGAACCTTGAGGTGCCGGCTCACCGTGGACTGCGGCAACGCGAGCACGGAGCAGAGCTCACCGACGGTCAGTTCGTGCCGTTCGAGCGCGAGGAGAATCCGGCCCCGGGTGGGGTCGGCGAGTGTCGCCAGGCGGTCGTGAACTTGGGCGGTGGCAGTCATATCCGTTGATCCGGATAGAATGCTAGATCACAGCTGCGACAGACGCAAGTGGCCTCAGTATGGTGACATCATGGCGCCGTCATCAAATTGGAGTTATCGAGACGTCACACATGGCTCTGCTCTCTAAGATGCGTTGCTCAAACAATTTGTACATACTCATATCGCGTAACACTTGATGTTAGAACCGTCCGACCACAGCAAGTCGAACAGAACCTGCGCCGAAAGCCGCGAGAGGAACTGGCGCCAGATCGATTCCCCAGCTTACGTCGCGCGGCCTAGGTCCGGAGGCCGTCCTCGCGGTAGGCGAGTCTTGTCGGCCACGTGCAACCAGCCCTGCGATCACAGCGACTCCGCCGGCCACCAGGTTAATCGCACCAAACGCCCGGTCGGCATCCGCAGCCGCTTCACTTTGATTGAGTGGATTGAGGGGAATGAGGCCGGTAACCATGGTGAAGCCGCCGGTGATAATTCCGAGAAGGCCAACGGCTCGATTCGGTTCGACGATGTTCCAGGTCGCCGTTGCGAGCGACGCACCGCTCAGCACCGCTGAAGTCACCGCGTATTTGCGGCTGACTTCGCGCGGAGGTGGCTCGAGCCCATATGCCGGCTGCACCCGGGCGGCTTCTGACGCGTCGAATCCAACACTATCGATCCAGGCGACTAGCGCCGAGTCGTCGGCCAGCTCACGGACGTAAGCGAGGTTCCGCGTACTCGCGACCCGGTCCACGATGTCCCGGCGGCCCGACCGCTCGATCAGGTAGGCCATCGCGCATGTCGCTCCGCTCGCATCTCGGAACACCGGCGTCAGGCTGTCCGAATAACGATCGTTCAACGGAAACACGCCAGCATTGCGATACTCGGCGAGCCAGGTCGACAATTCCGACCTGGCGGCTCGCTGATTCGCTGTCAGGTGGCTGACATCACGGGCGCGCAGTTCATCCAGCACCGAATCGAAGTGTGCGCGCAACCGGACCTGCTCGAGCGCGAGGTGTGACTCACGGGGAGCAATTCTCGCCCGACTCACCTGGTCCCCCGACCTCGCCGCAAACACCGCAGCCGCGAGAAACGAAACCAGCAACGTCCGATGCATACGTGCCTCCGTAGCGCTGAGCTGCGGACATCGGATGCCAGCCGAACCACGCTGGCGCCCCATGCCCCCACTATGGAGACCCGCCGTGCTACTTAGCTCGTCACGCCTCGTCGCTCCAGCCCCGAACTCCCGTCCCCCGTCCCCCGTCTCCCGTCACATTTTCGGCACGAACATGATATGCGCCTTCGGCGTGCCGGCGAACATGATCCACGGAGCATTCTCCTGTGGCTTTTCGCTCAGGCCCGTCGATGCCCCAGTCGCGTAGGGGATGTAGACCACATAGAGCCAGCGGGAGCCGGTTGTCGTCTTGGTCGCCGGATCAAAGGACCCGCCGGTCAGCGAATAAAGACTCGCTGGATGGTTAGGCACCTTCAGCGTTCCCGCCTTCGCTTCACGGAATCGCACGCTGTCCACCTGCGTGCCCGTTACGCCGCTGACCCGGAGCTCGCGGCCGCGAGCCATGAACGGCTCCATCGCTTCGTGATAACACGCCACGTGGAACTGCGCCTGCTTGGGATCCCTCGCCAGGCAGATCATCGAGCCCGTGCCCTTTCGAAGGGTCGTGAGTTTGCCATCGGCGCCATAGCCGAGCACCGTGGCCGTGGGCCGCGAGTCGGCGGGCAGCGGCAGAACCGCCGCGGCAATCTGTTCCTCGGCCGGCGCAATCGCCGGCGCCTGTGCTGCGGCAGCAGTGGCGACGAACAAGGGCAACACGTAGGTCCAGCTGAAACGGGTCATGACTCTGCCTCTCCTGTTCACGTAAGTGACTCGAGCCCCGCGCGCAGGCGCGGAAGCGACGCTTCGATATCCGCCACCGACACGGCGCCCA
>CAZSNV010000453.1:0-3221 GCA_964608035.1 uncultured Gemmatimonadaceae bacterium
ATTTGCAGGCGGTCTGGCTTGGCGGACGGGTGCGGCCCATTGCGGCTGTGTCGAATTGGAGCGAGCCCGTGGGCCGGCTGATCGCGGCCAGTAGCGGCGTATGTCGGCCCGTCTTATCCCGATGTTATCCCCACGGCAATCTCAAGTCCAGCTGACAGCCTCCGATTTGGAAGCCCGATGCTGTAGTTTCTTCAACCGGTGGAGAATCTGAGCCGTCTTGCTTTGTGGGACGGTTCCTTTTCGTCGAAGCGTTTAAGGCGTGTGAGCATCAGGTCTGCACAATCTCGCTGTCGAAAGCGCCGAAGCGATCCCGGCCACGAGCCCCGACAGGACATGCATCCCGGGGACGGATTCGGTAGACCCTCTCCCGACTCGCGAGCGCCCGCACTCCCCGGCCCCGCCGCTCTTGCGCCGCGAAGTATAAAAAGTATACTATGCGCAATCCTGAGCTCCATGAGGACGCAATGTCGAAGCTCGGCGAATTCGAGATGCTGGTGCTGCTCTCGATTCTGCGGCAGCGCAGGACGCCGTACGCGAACCAGGTCCGTGCCGACCTCGAGGAGAACGCGGGTCGCGTGGTCACGCGCGGGGCGCTCTACCGTACGCTGGACCGGCTGACCGAGAAGGGGTTCGCCGCGTGGGAGATGGTTCCCAGCGATTTCCCGGAGCGGGGCGGCCATCCCATGCGCCGTCTTTCGGTGACGCAAGCCGGCCTGGAAGCAGTCCAGAGCACGCGGAACGTCCTCGCGACCTTTATGGAAGGGCTCGGCCCGATCCTCGACCCGCTATGACCGCCCGCCCGCCGGCGCGCACCGCACGCCTCCTCGGGCGCGCGCTGCGAAATGACCCTGCGTGCGCCGCGATCCTCGGCGACCTCCACGAGGACTACGTACGCCGCGCACGAATGCGCGGAGCGCTGTCGGCAGGCCTTTGGTACCGCCGCGAGGCGGTGCTGCTGATCGCCGCGCGCCTCGTCCACGCCGTTTCGTCCATTGCCGGAAGGGGGTTCGATATGCGTGACGTGATCACGGTGAACGGTCTGCGTGATGATGCGCGGGTGGCGCTGCGGTCGATCCGCCGGTCGCCGGGGTTGTTCGTGATGATCGCGCTGGTGATCGGTCTCGGCGTGGGCGCAACGACGTCGGTGTTCAGCGTGCTACGGCCGCTGATGCTGTCGCCGCTGCCGCTGGAGGAGCCGGAGCGGCTGGCGTGGATAGAGCAGGCGGGTGAGGAGAGCAGCCTGTCGAGCGTGACGTCGCGGGCGATCAACCTCCGGGACTTCCGGGAGCGGAGCCGGACGTTCGCGAGCATGGCCGGCTACAACGCCCTTTCGGGGGAGACGGCCTACACGCTCGAAGGCGATTTCGCGCCCCAGCGGCTATTGGGTGTGAGTGTGACGCACGATTTCCTGGACGTACTCGGCGTTCGTCCTCTGGTCGGGCGGAACTTCACGGTCGAGGAGGGCCTGGGCGGCGGTCCGCGGGCGGTGCTCCTTTCGCACGGGTTCTGGCAGCGCCGGTTCCTCGGTGACCGTAGCATCGTGGGCTCGAACATCACGTTGAACGACGTGCCGCGGACGGTGGTGGGCGTGCTGCCACCGACCTTCGATTTCGCTTCGCTGTTCACGCCGGGCAGGCGAGTGGACTTCCTGCTGCCGTACGTGATACCCGCAGACGCGCGGACGGGCTGGCAGGGCAACATCCTGTTCTTCATCGGCCGTCTGAGGGAGGGCATGTCGTTGGAGGCGGCGGACCGGGAGCTGGAGGGTCTCGTTCGGACGCTGCAGGCGGAAGATGCGCGCCGGTGGGGCCTGGGTCCGCTGCGGGTGATGCCGCTGCACGAGCACGTCGCCGGTCCGTTCCTTCCCGCCCTGCGACTGCTGATCCTGGCGGCCGCGGCGGTCATGCTGATCGTCTGCTTCAACGTGGCCAACGTGCTGTTGGCGCGCAGCCGGTCGCGCATGCGCGACGTTGCGATCCGGAAGGCGCTGGGCGCCACGCGCGGCCGGGTGCTGAGGCAGCTCCTAGTGGAGACAATCCTGCTGGCGCTGCCCGGGGCCGCGGTCGGCGTTCTGCTCGCCGTGCTGGCAACCGACTTCGTCACGGGATCATCGGCGCTCGCGATTCCGCTGCTGGAGCGGGTGGGTGTGGACGGTTCCGCGCTCCTGGTCGCCGTGCTGTCGGCGCTGCTGGCAGGACTGGCTGCCGGGATCGGGCCCGCGGTGCAGCTCGCGGAGGGAGGCGAATCGGCGGTCCTGAAGTCCTCGGCGAGCGGGATCAGCGGGCACCGTGCGGGGCGCCGTCTGCGCGAAGCGCTCGTCGTCTCGGAGATCGCCGTGACCTTCATGCTGCTCGTGGCCGCCGGGCTCCTGCTGCGCAGCTTTCAGGCGGTGCTCGACGTGGAGCTGGGTTTCGAGTCGGAGAACGCGGTGGCGTGGCAGCTCAATCCGGGACGGAACTTCTTCGCCGATTACCCGGAGCTCCGAGCGATCGAGGAGCGGACCACGTTCTACCACGAGCTCGCGGCCCGCGTCGCGGCCGTGCCCGGCGTCGACCGCGTCGGCCTCATCGACGCGCTTCCGCTCGGTCGGAACCGCACGATGTCCTACCGCATCGTCGGCGCGCCCGAGAAGGACGAAGTCGAAACGTTCTTTCCGCACATCATCGATCCGGGTTATCTGGAGACGCTCCGGATCCCCGTGCGGAGAGGTCGCGCCTTTACCGAGACGGACGACCGCAGGAGCCCGCCGGTGATCCTCCTGAACGAAACCGCGGCAGCGCACCTGTTCCCGGGGCGCGATGCCATCGGTCAGCGCATCGTCGCGCCTGGCGCCCCGGAGTGGGAAGTCGTCGGCATCGTGGCCGATGTCCGCCACGTTTCGCCGGAGGACGATCCCGGCATTCAGATCTACTTCCCGATTGCCCAGAACCCGAATTTCGGCACCATGGACCTGGTGGTCCGTTCCCGGCTCCCCATCGAGGCGTTCACAGCCGCCGTGTCCGGCGCGATGGCCGAGCTGGATCCGGCGATGCCGACGCGCGAGTTCTGGACGCTCGAGGCGACGCTGGACCGCACCCTTTCACCACGCCGCTTCACGCTGCAGGTGCTGGCCGGCTTCGGGATCGCGGCGCTGATTCTGGCCGCGCTCGGCATCTACGGCGTGCTCGCGCACTCCGTCGCGGAACGCACGCGCGAGTTCGGCATCCGCATCGCGCTGGGCG
>CAZSNV010000454.1:0-3221 GCA_964608035.1 uncultured Gemmatimonadaceae bacterium
TCTCGCGGACCGCGTCGATGCCTCCCATGTCGGGCATGACGATGTCCATCGTCACCAGATCGGGCCTCAGTTCACGGTACTTCTCGACTGCCTGGGATCCAGTCTCCGCCTCACCCACCACGTCGAAGCCCGCCTGCTGAAGAATGTCCCCGAGCATCGTGCGCATGAAAATCGCGTCGTCGCAGATCAGGACCGAATGGCTCACCTTTTCGTCTCCTCGAACCGAAGGTCCCCACTCGTCAGATGAGCGTCTGTCTGACCAGCTCGGGGATGTCGATAACAAGGACGACTTCATCACCCAAACGTCCCAGCCCAGTCAGCAGTCCGTCTGCGCGCGCCAGGACCTCGCGCTCAGCAGGTACCAACGTGAGCTCCTGAACGTCGTGGACATCGTCCACGAGGAGGCCAAGGGTCCGCTCGCCCATCGTGACTACCACAATCGACCCCTCGGGAGTATCCGCAGGCGTCCCGGTCAGCCGATGACCCACGTCAACCATCGTGAGCAGCTGTCCCCTCAGATTCACGACGCCACGCACGTGGGCAGGCGCGCCCGGCAGGCGCGTCGCATCGAGCAGCGGCACGATCTCGCGCACTACGCCGCTGTCGATTCCATACAGACCGCCGCGGAGTTCGACGATCAGCAGCCGTCCGGCAACGGGTTCAGGCGCGGTCACGGTAGAATCCGAAGGCATCGAGCGGGTCGGCTTGCGTGAGAATCGTGGGGTCGCGCGCCACCTGCGCGAGTGCCGCGCGAAGGTCGGCCGGCAGGGGTGAACGAAGGTCCATGTCGGCGCCCGTCACCGGGTGACGGAAGCGTAGCCATGCCGCGTGGAGAAAATGACGCCTGGGCGGCAACGCGACGACCTTCCGCCCGCCGCCGCCACCGTAGGTATCGTCACCGATGACCGGGTGTCCGATCGACGCGAGATGGACCCGGATCTGGTGCGTTCGACCGGTGTGCAGGTGGGCGCGCAACAAGTCGACCGAGTCGAAGCGCGCCAGGCGCACGAACGTTGTCTTGGCGGCCCGTCCGGTGGATACAACCGCCACGCGCCGGCGATCGCGCGGATCGCGCGCGAGCGGCTTGTCCACCGAGATCTCGTCCCGGTCAAAGTGGCCCCAGGCCATCGCCGCATAACGACGCGAGATCTTGCGGGCGGCAATGGCGGCGGAGAGCGCGCGATGGGCCCGCTCCGTTCGTGCGACAATGAGGAGTCCCGATGTTTCCTTGTCGATCCGGTGAACGATCCCGGGTCGTTCGTCGCCAACCGAGGCCGGCAGGGTTCCTCGTCCCAGGAGCGCGTTGACCAGCGTGCCACTCCAGTTTCCGGGCGCCGGGTGCACCACCATGCCGGCCGCCTTGTCGACGACAATGAGATGCTCGTCTTCGTGCCGCACCGTGAGCGGTATGTCTTCGGGAAGCACATCGCGACCGGGAGCCGGAGGCACGGTGACCATGATGGACTCGCCGCGGCGCGGGCGATAGCTCGCGCGCTCCAGCCGTGCCGCGGCTCCTGGCGCCGCCACAGTCACCGCACTGCCGGCGATGAGCGTGGCCGCCTGCGTGCGCGAAAGGCCCAGCCGGTCCGCCACGAGCAAATCGAGGCGGACATCACTGTCCGCCTCGTGGATGAACTCATGCTTCGTGCCTGACGAGTCAGCCGTCACGACATGTCGGAAGCGCGGCTGACAGTGGCCGCGGCCGCCCGCTCGGTCCGGTCTTCTCCCCACAGGACCCAGGCGAGGAGCACCGCGCCGGTGCTGACCGCCATGTCGGCGACGTTGAACGTGGGCCAGCGCATGTCGCCGATCCCGATGTCAATGAAGTCGACGACGCCTTGCGGCCCGCGCACCCGGTCAATGAGGTTGCCGATCGCCCCTCCGGACACGAGCGCGATGGCGAGCGTCCGCGCGATGTCCCGCGCCGGCGTCGAGCGGTAGAGCTGCGCGAGTATCACCAGCGCCGCGATGGTGAGCCCGAGGAAGATCCAGCGCGAAAACTGGCCGAGGTGGAGCCCGAACGCCGCTCCACGATTGTAGACCAGGGTCAGGCGAACGACATCACCGAATACCTCGCGCGGGACTCCACGCGGGTACAACTCCGCCACCGCGATCCACTTGGTGAGGATGTCCGACAGAACGACCGTAACCACAACGGGCCAGAAGACCCGGGATCGTCCTTCCTCAGGGCTTCCCATCTTCCTCCCGCTGCTTGCACTTGATGCAGAACCGGGCATGAGGCAACGCGTCGAGACGCTCGAAGGCGATCTCCTCGCCGCAATTGTGGCACCGGCCGAAGTTTGCGGGCTGCTTGTACAGACGCCGCAGGGCCTGGTCGATGTGCCAGAGGAATCGTCCCTCCTGGCTGGCGAACAGGAACGCCTTCTCGCGCTCCATGGCGTCCGTACCCTGGTCCGCCATGTGGAACGAATACGAACTCAGGTCGCCGTCGGCCGACTGCGGCGTGGCGCCAAAAACGTCCTCGTAGTGCCCCAGTTCCTTCAGCGCGCGACGACGTTCCTCCAGCAGTCGATTCTCGAAATGCTTGAGGTTCTTTTTCGTCATCGGTTTCGGCTTCTTGGCGCCGTTCACGTTGGGCATCTCACTGATCCATTGATTGGGCGGTTTCCAACAAGACACTCAATTTCCACGGTTTCCCGGCCGTATTCAACGGCCCTTAAGTAGAGTGTTGGCCTGCTTGTCAGGTGTATAAGGCCCCGCTACGTTGCCACGGGACGACGGCTTCACGAATTGAGGCCGTCGTTGGCAACTACGGCGACAATCCGGACATCACCGGGGAGCCGATCGGAAGAACGGGTCGACAAGGACCTCAGTAGAACCGACGGGTGTGGCCCGACACAGCCACGCGTCGAGCGGTCCGCGTTTTCTTCGAAGCGCGGGCAAGCGGGGTGGTACCGCGAGCACACGATCGACTTGTGCGCCTCGTCCCCGTGTAGGACCGTCGGGCAGTGCGCTGACGGATCCGTTACACGAACGAGGACTATCCGTGCCCTACCCAAGAGCTGGTTTCACCTCGGCGGTCGCTGACCCGATTCCGTCGCATCCGAGATTCGCCGAACTCGAAACCGCGGTGCTGTCGTACTGGGCAACCGATCGAACCTTCGAGGCCAGCGTCGCATTGCGACCTGCCGGGAAGGATGGCGCGAACGAGTTCGTCTTCTACGACGGCCCGCCGTTCGCCAACGGCCTTCCGCACTACG
>CAZSNV010000455.1:0-3213 GCA_964608035.1 uncultured Gemmatimonadaceae bacterium
GTACGACGAGAATGCTGTCGTTAGGGCTCGTTGGGAATATCAACGTTTGCTACTGGCAGAAACTTGTCCGTTAGGCCGACCAGGCGTTCACATGTACCACGCGTCATCAACCATTGGGAGGCAGAATGAAGACAATCAATCGCAGTCTCGTCGCTGTCAGTCTTGGGTTTCTCTGTGCCACGGGACAGACGTTGGCGCAAGCCACGGATCCGGTTGTGGGAACCTGGGAGCTCAACCTGACGAAATCGACCTTCAGCCCCGGACCAGCACCGAAGAGCGAAACGAGGATCTATACGGCATCTGGATCGGATTTGAAGCTAGCGTTGAAGGGCGTCGACGGTGCTGGGAAGCCGACGTCCGTCCAGGCTGCTTACAGCTATGACGGTCGGGAGCATCCGATCACGGGCAACCCGAATGCAGACGCGCAGTCGATTACGCGGGTCGACGCGCGCACGACGGAAGGGACAATCAAGAAGGGTGGCAAGGTTGTGCAGACCGTCCGACGAACGATTTCAGAAGACGGAAAAACAATGACGATTGCCTTCAAGGGTGTCGATGGACAAGGCCGCACCATTAACGACGTCATGGTGTTCGAGAAACGATAGGTCACCTTTGAACGGCCTAACCGTGGGTTGGAGCTGGCGCGGTGCGTAGGAGCATGATCGTTTGCGCGCGCCGTCATTCTCGGCCATGCTTTATGGTGGTGCGACCCTTGGGCCGCGCAGCTCAGCCCAAGCTCGTTAGGCAACGAACCTCTCACTCTCGAGCAACGCCGATGACCACGCCTCGCAGCGAGATCGCGAGTTGGACCCGTCGCGACTTCGTCCGGGCCGGGATCGCCACCGCTGGCGCCGCTGCGCTCGGTGCCTGTTCGCGCAACGGTCCGCGCTCCTGGTTAGAAGCTCCGGCGGCGGCCGACCTCGACGATCTCGCCCGAAAGATGCGTGGGCGTTTTCTTCGAGACGGGTCTCCTCCCTTCGACGAGGCAAGGAGAGTCTGGAACCTCGCCTACGATCGTCGCCCGATGGTGATGGCGCGCTGCGCTGACCTTGACGATGTGCGGCGGTGCGTGGAGTTCGCGCGGCGGCACACTATTCCGGTCGCGATCCGCGGGGGCGGGCACAGCTATGCCGGATTCGGGGTTGCCGACGGCGCGATACAGATTGACCTCGCCGCGTTCAACGCTGTCAAAGTTGATCCGGACCGCCGTGTTGCGTCGGTTGGAGGCGGCACGAGGATCAAGGAACTGATCACCGCTACACTAGCGGCCGGGCTAATCACGCCGATGGGCGCCTGTGGTGACGTGGGGGTTGCCGGCTTGGCGCTCGCCGGGGGCGATACGGCTGCACGCGGCCTCTTCGGGACAGCGTGCGACAATGTGATCGGAGCGCAGCTGGTGACTGCCGATGGTGAGGTACTGGAACTCGGGCCCGGCCGGAACGAGGACCTGTTCTGGGCGATCCGCGGTGGCGGCGGCAATTTTGGCGTCGTCACGCGACTGGATTTCCGCCTGCACCCAGTGCGGACTTTCCATGCCGCCACCTTCCAGTTCGGCTGGACCGACATCGCGGGGGCGATGAGAGTATTCGGCGAACTTGTGCGCGAGACTCCTGACGAGGTGCGCGCGGCGTTCAACGTGGATGCGGAAACGGGTGCGTCTGCGCGCGGCGGATTCTACGGCGACCCGGCCGCGGCCGCCGCTTATCTCGCGACGTGGAGGGCTGCGTTCCGGTCGGTGGAGCCCCGGATGGAGAGTTCTATGCCGAACCCCCAAGGGCAGGTTTGGGCGACCACGTCACTGGCCGTTGATGGTGCGTTCCTGGAGGGCATGACTGGTGACGTCGTGGACGTATTGGCGCGCGCCGCCGTCACCGCGCGCGGAGTCGGTGCGATGTTGATGGGCCTCTCCAACGGCGTTGCCTCACGCGTCGCGATGACCGACACGGCATACCCACTGCGCGGTACGGGATTGAGTAGTCTGCTGTCCGCCGAGTGGAAGCGGCCCGAGGAGCGCGGACGTGCAGTGCATTGGGTGGAAGAACACGGTGCTGCGCTACGCCCGTGGGCGCGGCGCGCGTATGTGAATTACCTTGCGCCAAGCTCGCCGGAGCGCATCCGCGAGATTTACGGGGTGAACTATCCCCGGCTGGCTCGCGTGAAGGCGCAGTACGATGCGGCGAATCTGTTCCGGTCGAACCAGAATGTTCTGCCCGCGGCACGCCGCTAGAGAGAGATGTCCGCGTCTCCCGTCGCCTAACACTCGTTGAAGCTGACGGGCGATCTAATGAAGCTCGCTTCGCTCGCATCTCGTATGATTCGCCCGCAGCTTACCTGAAGCGTTAGGCAGCCCCCAAAGGCCCTCGAGTGCACCTTCCCGGAGCTGACCGCGCGGTCGTCGAACCGGCGAAAGTGCGGGACTACCTGCTCTCGCGCGAGCACCCGGTCGGTCGCTTCAAGGCCCGCGTGTTTGCCTCCGCGGGCTACGGCGCCACCCAATGGGAAGTGCTACTGCGGGACCTCCAAGTGGTTGCGCGCTCACAAGATGCGACTCTAGCACGAGCCGAGCCCTATGGTCAGCTCTTTGAGATTCGTGCTATTCTTTAGGGCCGCACCGAACCGCTCCCTGTCCCCACGGTTTGGATGGTGCGCCAGACTGAGGACTTCCCGCGGTTCGTCACCGCCTATCCGAGACCGTAACCATGGCCGTCTTCCGCGAACTCGACACGGTAGCCCTGAGCCGGGACCTACCCGATCACGGACTGCGGCGCGGTGATCTAGGCGCGATCGTCCTGGTCGTGGCCCCCGACCGCTATGAAGTGGAGTTTGTTCGCGCCTCTGGCGGGACCGAGGCGCTGGTGTCGTTGGCCAGTAGTGACCTTCGAGCGGTCGGCGACGCTGACCTACTGGCAGTGCGTCCGGCAGCTCCGCGTACCCGTGGGGCTGCCTAACACGTTTGCAGCTGACAAGCGAGGCTGCGGACGCGGCTTCGCCGCTTTGATGATACTTCGCTTGCAGTCTGAAACCTATCCGTTAGGCGGTCACCAAGGGCATTCCCGTTGGAGAGGGTCTCCATGGCTTGCCTTCGTGTCGGTAGTTTCCTCTCAGTTGCAATCGAGCTTACGCCGAAGCGCGGTCCAGCTGGTCACCCAGGTCTAACGTGAACCATGGATTCCATCATCCATTCGCAGGTAGCCGAAATACCGCACAGCGCGA
>CAZSNV010000456.1:0-3191 GCA_964608035.1 uncultured Gemmatimonadaceae bacterium
TTCCAGCCCGACGAGTATCCGTACTACTGGCGTGTCTTCGAGACGCGCGACGACTACTTCGATTACTACCGTGATTATCACGCGTTCTGGAAGCTGTACGGCATCGACCTCCCCGATGAGGTGCTGAAGAAGGTCTATTACAAGAACGCCCTCCGTATTACCAAAGGCCTTCCGCAGTCTGGTTGGCCAAGGTAGCGAAGGAGCGCCAAGCGCAGAGCGCAAAGCGCAAAGGGAGGGCAAAGGGGCGCAGGGTTGAGGGTCCTTCGCCTTTCCCTTTGCGCTTTGCGCTTCACGCTAGCCTCTCGACAGGCCGCAGGACACGAGCGACAATACTCCTGCCCCAAGCGTTCCCCCCGGAGGCTCCCATGGTCTCGTTGCGCATCGCGTCCCTGGCGCTCACCGTAGTCGCGGCATCGCCTCTCTATGCTCAAGGCGTCCCGCAGGATGCTCCACCACCGCCACCCATCAATGAATCGGCCGACCCGGCGCTTCGCGGGTTCAAGTGGCGCGTGATCGGACCGATCGGCCAGGGTGGCCGCATCGACGACATCGCGGTTGTTGAGGGTGATCCGCAGGTCTTCTACGTCGGCTTCGCCACCGCCGGACTCTGGAAGACCGAGAACAACGGCATCACGTTCCGGCCGGTCTTCGACACCTACTCCACGCATTCCATCGGCGACATCGCCATCGCGCAGTCCAGTCCCGACGTCGTCTATGTCGGAACCGGCGAGCCCAACAATCGCCAGAGCTCGTCCTTCGGCGACGGCGTTTTCAAGACGACCGATGGCGGCAAGACGTTCACCAACGTGGGATTGCGGGAGACGCAGTCCATCGCGCGAATCGTCGTGCATCCGACCGATCCGAACACGGTCTGGGTGGCTGCGATGGGGCATCTCTTCGGGCCTAACGCCGAACGTGGCCTGTTCAAGAGCAGCGACGGCGGCCGGACCTGGCGGAAAGTGCTGTATGTAGACGAAAACACCGGTGCCACCGATGTCGTGATTCACCCCCGGAATCCGACCGTGCTCTACGCGGCGACCTACACCCGCCAGCGCACGGTCTTCGGGTTTGCCTCCGGCGGTCCGGGCAGCGGCATCTGGCGCAGCACGAACGGCGGCGATACCTGGTCGCGCGTGACCGGCGGCGGATTGCCGGCCGGCACCATGGGGCGCATCGGCCTCGATTTTTCGCGCTCCAACCCTAACGTGATTTACGCGCAGATCGAGGTCGCCCCGGACAAGGAACAGGTGCAGGCGGCTCCCACGGGCGAGGGCGGCCGGGGTGGCGGCGGGGGCGGTGGTGGTGGTCAGGCCCAGCCGGCCGATGACAAGGTGAGCGGCATCTGGCGCTCCAGCGACGGCGGGCGAACCTGGCAGTTCCGCAGCAACCAGAACAACCGCCCCATGTACTACTCGCAGATCCGCGTGGACCCTAACGACGAGAACACGATCTACGTCGGCGGGGCCGGCGCATCGAAGTCCATCGACGGGGCGAAGACATTCAACGGATTGACCGGCTTCGGTCACGGCGACCACCACGCCATCTGGATCAACCCGCGCAACTCGCGCCACGTCATGTACGGCAATGACGGATCGCTCGACATCTCGTATGATGGCGCCAGCACGTGGGAGGCGATCCGCACCTGGGCGGTGGGTCAGCCTTATCACGCTTCGGTGGACATGCGGCGGCCGTACTTCGTGTGCACCGGTCTTCAGGACAACGGAAGCTGGTGTGGACCGAGCTCCGTGCGCTCCGGGCCGATCCTGGCGACCGACTGGTACCGGGTCGGCGGCGGCGACGGCTTCTACACGGCCGTCGATCCCACCGACCACCTGGTCATGTACTCCGAGTCGCAGGACGGCAACATGAGCCGCCTCGACCTTCGCAATGGAACGAGCGTGGCCATCCGGCCGCGGCCCGGCGGGCGCGGCGTCGACCAGCCGCAACAGGGTGGCGGCGGTGGTGGTCGCGGCGGCGGCGCTCCGCCTAACGTCGTTCCCGAGGCTGATGCGCCCGTGAACCTCCGCTTCAATTGGAACACTCCCCTGGTGATTTCACCACATGACGCCAGCACGATCTTCGTGGCGGGGAGCCGGTTGTTCATTTCGCGGGATCGCGGCATGACCTGGCGCATGACGGCCGATCTCACCAAGGCGCAGAACCGCGACGACCGCACGGTCATCGGGCTCGCCGGCACGTTGCCCGGGTGCAGCCGCCAGCGGTCCGGCGCCTGCATCATGTCCAAGAACGACGGCGTGCAATCCTGGGGATCGGCGGTGTCATTCGGGGAATCGCCGATCATTCCGGGCCTCTACTGGGTCGGGACCGACGACGGACACATCCAGGTCTCGCGCGATGCCGGCGACACATGGACCGAAGTCGGCAAGAACGTCTCCGGGGGCACGAAGGAGTACTACGTCTCGCGCGTCGAGCCCTCTTACTTCGATGCCGCGACAGCCTTCGCGTCAATAGACGGGCACAAGAGCGACGACCTCAAGCCCTATGTCTTCGTCACGCGCGATTACGGGCAGACGTGGACCTCAATCGCCGGCAACCTTCCGGCGCGCGGCAACGTCAACACCGTCCGCCAGGATCCACGGAACCGGAACCTCCTCTACGCGGGCACCGAGTATGGGTTCTTCGTGTCGCTCGACGAGGGAAAAACCTGGAAGCCGTTCATGACCAACTTGCCCGTAGTGCGCATCGATGATGTCATCGTGCACCCGCGCGACAACGACCTGGTGCTTTCCACGCACGGGCGGAGCATCTGGATCATGGACGACATCAGCGCGCTGCAGCAGCTGATGCCGGCGACCATGGCACAGGAAGCGGTGCTGTTCGAGCCACGCACCGTCGTGTCGTGGAAGAACGACATCCGGATGGCGCGCTCGGTGCCAGGCGTGAAGCACTTCCGAGGTGAGACTGCGCCGGCGGGTGCCACCATCTCCTATTGGCTGCGGAACGTGCCGACGGGCGATGTGCGCCTAACAATTCGCGACCTGCAGACGGGCCAGTCGTTCCGGACGCTCAGCGCCACGAAACTGCAGGGCATGAACCGTGTGACCTGGAATCTCTGCAGCGATCCGCAACCGGTTCAACCCGGCCAGGGGTTTGGGGGCGGGGGCGGGGGCGGGTGCGGTGGCGGCGGACGAGGCGGGGGTGGCGGTGGCGGCGGTGGCGGTGGCGGTGGC
>CAZSNV010000457.1:0-3169 GCA_964608035.1 uncultured Gemmatimonadaceae bacterium
GTGAACCGGCCCTGGTCCACGCGCTGCAGTCCGAGCGGGAGTTGCGCATCGCCGGTCGCGTGGATCGTGACGGCGAGAAACGCGCTCAGCGCGAGGGCGCGCCCCCGCCGTCGACTTCCTCGAGCAAGGCGGCACACCGCGATCCCCATGGACTGAACTTGCCGGCAGCCGCACCGTCGCGCCACGCCTGGCGCGCGCCGTCGGCGTTGCCGCCAAACCAGCGTGCGCGGCCAAGCTCGAAGTACGCCTCGATGAGGTTGGGACCAAGCGCGAGCGCGCGCCCAAGGAACGCTTCCGCGTCGGGATACATCTCGCGGGAGGAATACAGCAACCCGAGATAGAAATGCGCATAGAGGACCGCTTTGCGGTCCTCCGACTCATGGATGGCGCGTGTCAGGTGTTCGATCGCCTCACCATAGATCGACTTCTTGAGACAGATGTAGCCGACGTTGACGCGCGCGATCGCGTGTGTGGGCTCGCGCTGCAACACCGACTGGAAATGGACGAGCGCATCGTCGTACTTCTCCTGAAGCATCTGCGCCCATCCGAGCAGCGACGCGGCGTGTGTGTCGTCAGGCACGAGCGCCAGCGCCTTGAGCAACTCCTCTTCGGCCGCCGCATGTTCACCGCGCGAGATCAGGTTCCATCCCCGCTCGATGTGCGTCGATGCGTTCAGGCGCGCGGACCGGCCACCCGGCCTTTCCAGCGCCGGCGCCGAAGCCTTGGACGACGGCCCGTCAGGAGCCGGCGACATCCGGATGGAAGCGCACAGGCGCCTGGCTCGTCAGGAGGCTCTCCACATCGAGCACCACCACGAGCTGTCCCTGGCGCCGGGTGAGGCCCTTCAGGTATTCACCGGCAAGCCCCCGGAAGAGTTCCGGCGGATCCATGACGTCGGACGGCTGCACGGGCTTCACGTCGAGGACCGCGTCGACGAGCATCGCCGCCAGGCCACCCGGAGTGGAACACACCATGAGTCGCGCCTGCGGGCCCGGCACCGTGGCCGCCAATCCAAACCGCCGGCGCATGTCGATCACCGGTACCATGGTTCCCTGATAGTCGACGACGCCTTCCATCCAATCAGGCATGTCGGGCAGGGCGCGGGGTGCCTCGTGGCGGAGCACACGTTGCACCGCGTGGATTTCCGCGGCGAACAGATGGTCGCCGAGCCTGAACGTGACAAGGCGGGTCGACTCGATGGCGTTGCTCACACGCCCTCCATGGACAGGGCCGCATACGAGGCGACGACCGCCCGGGCATCGAGCAGTGTCAGGAGATCCCCGTCGCTCCAGATCACACCCAGCACCACGTCGTCATGCTGGCCGGTGCGCGGAGCATCGAGCACGTCCGCCAGCGAGATACTGATGACGTCATCGGCGTCATCGACGGCGATCGCGACGCGCGCCCGCCCGCCGCGCATAACGAGTGCCACTTGTTCGCCCACCGGCGTCGCGCCGAGGACGGCCGACGGCGAGTACAGGGGAAGCATCGCATCGCCGAGCGTGAACAGGCCCAGCAGGTTTTCGGGGGCGCCCGGAACCCGGCGGAGATGCGGCGCTTCCACCAGTTCGTCGACCGCCTCCAGGGGAACCGCGAACCGCTCGCTCCCGATGCGCACGACAAGTAGGTCCTGCGCGCCCGCACGCTCACGGACACGATCGCGGAACCGCGTCGGCGGGATTTGCCCGTCTGACGTGGTGTCGATCGGACTGATGGAGGCCAGTGGGCGTATTGGAATTAGAGGCATGGGCAGATTGAGGACCGGTGGCTACGCGGGCACTCCCTTTCAGGACCGAGGTAATGGTTGGAGGGTCACATCCGTGCTGGCTGTCGGTTCGACAGGGCGAGCGCGATGGCGTGAGCCATGTGTTGCAGCGCCGCAATTTCGTCGGCGCCCGCCACACCAAGTGCCGTTCTTGGCATTCCGTAGACGGTCGATGTCGCCTCGTCCTGGACGATGGCAAAGGCGCCCGCCTGCCGCATACGGAGCAGTCCGTCTGTGCCATCGCGACCCATTCCCGTCAGCACGACCCCCACGGCCGCCGGGCCGAACAGCTCGGCCACGCTCCGGAACAGAACGTCTGCGGAGGGGCGGACACCGAGGACCGGAGCGTCATCACGGACATCCAGGCGCGGCGCGCCATCGACGCCTGACGAGACGCCGAGGTGTCGGCCCCCGGGCGCGATGTAGACGCGGTTTTCCAGGAGTGGATCGCCATCACGCGCCTCGGTCACCGGCAGCGCCGAACGTCGATCGAGTCGCTCGGCAAGGCTTGCCGTGAAACCGGGCGGCATGTGCTGGGCGATGACTACCGCGGCGCCGAGGTTCGGCGGCAGTGCCGGAATCAACTCGGCGAGCGCACGAGGACCGCCGGTGGATGCGGCAAGCGCCACGACCCTGGTGGCGGCGCGTACCGGCGGCGCGGCACGCAAACGGGCGCGAACCGGCCTGGCCAGCAGTGTCGTGGTGGCGGCAAGGTTCACGCGCAGCGCTCCACGCAGCGCACCGAGCAGTCGCTCCCGCAGCGCGTCCGCCTGCAATCCCTCGTCAGGCGCCGGTTTGCGAACGAAGTCGACCGCCCCGAGTTCCAGCGCCCGCAGCGTGAGGTCGTCACCGCTGGGTTCCCCGGCCGCGGTCAGCATGACGACGGCGCGCGGCACTTCACTCATGATGTAGCCGAGCACCTGGAGACCGTCGAGCCCCGGCATCTGCACGTCGAGCGTGACCAGGTCGGGATTCAGCGCATGCACCTTCCGAATGGCGTCGAGCCCGTCCTCGGCCTCGCCGACGACGCGAAACTCGCCGCTCGACGCGAGCAGATCGACCAGCATGCGCCTGACGAGCCGGCTATCGTCGACGATCAGCACCGACGCGCGCTCAGAGCTCACGGTCGCCTCCGACGAGCGAATGGACCGTCATCACTCCGGTGGCGGCGATCACGCGGACGCTGCGGCCGTACTCTCCGCCGACATCCTGGGCAACGATCGGAATGCAGAGGCGATACAGGGCGGACCGTGTGGCGTCGATGTTGCGCTGGCCCATGTTGATGCCTGACGAGAGCAGCGCCGAGAACATGCGCGCGCCGCCCGCCAGGCGAGCCACGATCTTGTCTCCCCGCGCGCCGTGGCGGCGCATTTCGTCCACGAGGAGCGGGATACCACTCTCTGC
>CAZSNV010000458.1:0-3163 GCA_964608035.1 uncultured Gemmatimonadaceae bacterium
CTTTCAGGAAGATCGAGGGATCTGGCGGCTCGAACAATGGGATGGCGTCCCCACAAGGACTCAGACCCCTAACGCGTAATCCGTTCGTCGTGGTCGGGTCGGTCGCTCGCGCCGCCTAAAAACATGGGGCCCTTAAATGCGGGTGCCCTCATCGACTCACTTATTTCGCCGCGCGAACTACCCCAGCCGCGACACGTTCCACGAGGTCAAGCAACCAAGACTTGAACACGTTCGCTAGAAGAAAAAGAATCTGCGCGGCAACCGCGCACCGAATATAGACCGCACCGCGGCCCTCGCTCGCCATCTTGGCCCGGGCCTTCAGCAAATCTCCAAACCACGGTTCAAGCATGGACTCGGGGATGAAGTGCTCTAGATGCTGGACCCAGTCGTTATGGGTAACCCACTGGTCCTTTGCCGCATGCGAATCTGCGCTCGCCGGTACCTCCAGTTCACCCTCGAAACGAGCGCCTCCACGTTCATGGACGCAGCGGTCAATGTCGTCGTGATATCGCGCTCTAAAGGACTTCCCCCCTTCAATGATTTCCACCTCGGCGCGCTTCCCCAAAAGGGCCGACGCCACTTTGTCGCTAAGCACGCTCACTTCCGGCATTTGGAAACGGCGCCCATCGCGAAGAATAATCACAACGCTGCTACGGTAGCGCACAGGGTGGTAGAGGCCGATATTGGCGCCGTTTTCAAACACCCAATTCATGGCTCAGGCTTTCCCAACGGCGAAGTTCTGGCCCACCGCTCCAACGGCCCTGCGAACTTCAGCTAGGACCCGCTGACCCAGCCCGGTGAGCTCGTAATATCGTCGCCTGGCGCCGGCACGATCCTCATCGGTGCCGCCCCACCTGCTGGTAACGAGTCCCTTCTTTTCTAACCGGTGGAGAAGCGTATAGACACCGCCCAGGGACAGGCGCCCGCCGTTCGCAGTGACCTCGTCAACAATTTCAAGCCCGTAGAGTTCGCCGCCAACTAGCGCGGCCAAAATGGTCGCTTCTGTTTGGCTGACACGCGGAAGTTCTGGTTCCTTAACCATGTTAGGTATCTTACAAATATATCATTACGAACGCAACTCCTATCCGAACCTGTTGTTCGGGGGCCGTTCGACGTGCACCAGCTCGAGGTTGAAGGTGTGCGTAGCGTAGCGCGACCAAGAGCGTCCCCTCAGGGAATGAACCCCTTTCACATGGTTGGCTCTGCTGTTCGGCGTGTAGCCTGAAACCACCGGACGCGACCCGCAAATACCCGTCTTACATGGTTGCGTCTGTGGCGAATCGGCCCATAAAGGCGTTCAAGTCGTTATCGGTAAGCGCAATCACGGGAGGCCACCGGGGCGGCTCGTCAGAGGGAGGCCACAAAAGCATCACATGCGATGCGAACCGCTTCGGCATCGGTACCAACACTCCGTCTACCGCCTCGGGTGGTGTGATGCTCATTACCTGCACGACGAACTGCCCTACCGATAATGTGAACGCGCTGCCGGGTTGACGGGTGGTGTTTCCTTCTAACGTGACGTCGTATATCAGTCCTTTTCCCACTGCTGTGCTGACAAAGGTAGCCCCTTCGTACCGACCTATCCATAGCACGGTGCTACCCGGCACCCGCCCGTTGCGCAGCGCATCGCGCTGCTCAAAGCTATAGAACGGCGCGGATCTGCTGGTGAACTCAAAAACCATCGCGGTCTTGACGGCCCACCTCACTAGTGTCGCCTGCTGTCTGCGAGTGAGCGCCGTCTCGACGCCGTCGCGGATCATGAGCGTCAGAAACGGCCGCACCTCCGTTTCCAGATCCTCCATCCAGCCCTCATTACACGGCTTGCAGACCGCGTTAACGGTGACGCCCATATCGTCGGGGCGCGGATAGAAGGTAATGGGCCGTTTCGACGGGCGTGTGCCGATGATCGTGGTAGGCGTCGGCGGAAAGAGGGACCGAATCCAATTCGGCCACGCATGCTCGTTGCTGATTTTCGCGTCGGAGGCGCCGCAGAACACGCATCGCTTTCGGGCAGACATCGTGACGCCGCATTGTAGCCGCCGAGATTCGTCACGGCTACATCGGACGCTGTTGATGTTCAAAGCGTGGAATGGATGGCGTCCCCGACAGGCCCCCCTTTCGCGTGACGGGGTCCGCGGTTCGGCGCGCGGCGTAGAAGCCAGGCATCCGGGCGGGCGCACCTAGCGGTGCCCCGCCCGGCCCGGCGTTAGTCCACGCGTCGCAGGGAGGCCTCCTTGAACAGGCCCTCTTTCACGGTGGTCTTCTCGAACCACCGGCAAAGATACGACTCTTCCGTCTCACCCATTCCAAACGCCGCGAAATCGGAGACCGTCATGGTCGGCCCTCCCGACTTGAGTTGAACGACCGCTCCGTCTTCGAATTTCTGTTCTGCCATATTTCCTCACCATCGAGCATCATCGCTCGTTACACAATCGCGCCAGCGCGGCGGAGGACGCCCGCCGCGCTGGTTCGGCGTTCGGATCACGGACCTACTGAAGGGAGTCTAGCCGGACGACGAGGATCACCCGAGAACGACGCAACAAGCGGGTTGAAGCCCGTCGCCACGCGATCGACGTCGAGGCCACCAGCCTGCACCCTGTTCCACGGTTGGAACCCGCCATCATCGAGAACCGGCTGGCGGAGTGGCGAAGGCTGCTACGCCAGTCCACCACGCAGGGCCGCACCGTGCTCCAGCGTATCCTTCGTGGACGGTTGACGTTCACCCTCCGACGGAATGAGATCAGTGGCGAGGTCGATGGCTACGACTTCGAGGGGCCGACACGCTTCGACCGGCTATTCACGGGGATTGCTGTCGAGCGACCGAAGGATCTCAACCCGAGCGACCTGTCGGGTACCGAGGACATCGGCCCGGAGGAAACCTTCGAGGGCGACTACGGCCGCCTTCTTGAGCGGGTTTACGTGAAAGGGGTGGCGTCCCCACAGGGATTCGAACCCTGGTTTCAGCCTTGAAAGGGCCGCGTCCTAGGCCTCTGGACGATGGGGACGAGAGGAGGGCTCAGATCATTCTGACACGGCGCTAGGGAACAACGGTCAGCGCCGCGTTGTCCATCGGAAACGGCTTCCACTCCCCGGTTCGCCCGTGCGCACCCTTCGCGCTCACGGTGTAGCGCACGATCCCGATGGTGGCATCAGGCGGCACGAT